>DASUKQ010000171.1:0-6176 GCA_036278635.1 Rhodanobacteraceae bacterium | reverse complement strand
TGCGGCCATTGGCGATGCGCTCCTGCCGTGGCTTGCCGTAACCGCCCCACGGCGACAGCCACACACCGGGCGCGGCGCCGTACTTCTTCGCCGCCTCGCACAGCGGCACGAAACCGTGCGGGAACGCCTTCGAGAAATGCCAGCTTCCGCTGTAATCGTCCCAGCCGTCGTCGAACAGGAACGAATCCATCCTGACGTGGCGTTTCTCGACCAGCTCCCTGCCGAACGTATCGATGCGGTCCAGCGCCTCCGCCTCGGTGTAGGGCGTGAAATAGCCGATGTCGTACCACGAGTTGTAGTGCAGGAACGGCCGGTACGGATGCGCCCGTTCGCGTTCGATGTACGCGGCGAAATCGCGCCGCATCTGCCCTTCGTGCGCGACGCCGATCACCGCGGAATACGTCACCGACTGGCCCTCGGGCAGCGGCAGCGTGCGTTCGATCCACATTTTCACTTTTCCTCGCCAGGCATCGGCCTTGGACATCGGGTGCTCGAAGCCCAGCCAGTCGTCGTGCGACACCACGGGCGAGCCGTCGACCGAGCCCACGACGATGGCATCGGTTGCGTCGGCGCCGAACAGCGCCACTTTCGTGATCGGCGCATCCCGGTCCAGCGCGGTGATCGTGACGATCTCGCGCAGGTAATCCGAACCGTCGCGCTGCACCAGTTTCCAGTCGATCCGGACGTGCCCGGCGCGGTCGAGGAAGCGCCCTTCCACCGCCTTGCCCGGAAGGCGTTCGGCCAGGCGTGCGGCATTCGGATCCACCGGCAATGCCACTTCATGCAAGGTTCCCTGCAGCCGGAAATCGCCGGTAGCCAGCGTGCTGCCGTCTTGCATCGTCAGCGAAAACGGATCGGTGACGGGGATCGTCACGTGATGCCTTTGGTCGCTCACCACCAGGTTCGCCAGCGCGCCGCCGTCGATGCGCCAGTCGGCGCTTGTGACCGCATTGCCGAATCGGCCGTGGCCGTCGCGTTCGCTCTGGGTCAATGCACCGGACGCAGCCGTCGACGCGGGCGCCGCAGCCAACACGGCGCCGGACGCCAGCGTCAGCAGGACAGTTCCGAGCCACGCTCCGAAGTGCGGCGCTTGCGTTGCGTGCATGCAGAATCCCTCCGCGCGGGGGATCCCGCGCGGGTCATTCTGCCGGATCGCCTCTTTCGCTACAGCACGAACGGATCAGTCCGATGCCATCGATTGCTTCGACGGGTCGTCCGCGGGATTCACGTAGTGGATCTGGAACGGGCCGTAGAAGCTGAGGTCGATCACGGCACCCTCGCCTTCGGTGTAGACGTAGTGATGGTGGGTCGCGGGCATCGAGGCGAAACCCATCGTGGGCAGCATCTTGGCGGCGGACTTGTCCACCTTGTCGCCCATGCCGAAGTGGAGCGACCCCTGCAGGACGGTGAAACTTTCCGCCGTCGGATGCCAGTGCGGTGCGAAGGTCGTGTGTGCAGGTATCTTGAGCCGCACGATGGTGAAGCCCTCGGCGGATGGGTTGCCGCTCAATACGGCCATCTGCACGCCTTTCGGCAGTACCGGAGGCGCCGGCATCCATTTCAGGTCGCCGGGCGAGAGTGCGGTGTGATCGGCTTCCATGGCGGGCGGCTGCGCGGCGTTCGCCGTGACGAGAATCCCCAGCCCGCACGCCAGAGCCAGAACTCGTGTCCAATGGGTGTTCATTGCTTGTCCTCCTGTCCGTCAGCCAACCCGTTCCCGCGCCCGAATCCTTCGGAGGATCAGGCGCGGGTTCCGGGACCCGGCCGCCCAGTCTGCGCGCGCGCACTACCGCGAAAATGATCGATGCTCCGGCATTTATGCCCGAAACGCCGGAATGGGTGTGCTCGCGGTCCTCCATCGAGAAACACCGCCTCGCCTCGGAATGCGACATTCGCCACGGGTGGAGGTTCTCCACCCTGGTTGCGCCGGGATCTACGGCCGCGCTTCCAGCACGAGATTGAACGGCGTTTCGGCTGCCCGGCGCATACGCGAGAAGCCGGCGCCATCCAGCATCACCGAGCGCAGGCGCGCCTCTCCGGCCTGGGCACCCAGCGCGGGGCCCTTGCGGGCCAGGGAGACCGGCACGCAAATCTGCGCGGACGCACCGTAGTACACCCGGCCCACCGGGTTGTGGTTGTTCTCCGGCGCATCGTCGGCGAAGGGCTCGACCAGCATGCAACTGCCGTCCGGCTTCAATGCGCGGCGCGCGTGCCTGGCCGCGCCGACCGGATCGGCCATGTCGTGCAGGCAATCGAAGAACGCGACCAGGTCGAGATCGCGTTCCTTGTACCGGGTGCCCTCGACCACCTCGAAATTCACGTTCTCGACATGCGCCTCTTTCGCGCGCTGGCGGGCAGTCTCGATCGAGGCGGGGTGATAGTCGTAGCCAAAGAATTCCGAGTCCGGGAACGCCTTGGCCATCAGGATCGTGCTGGCGCCGTGGCCGCAGCCCACGTCGGCGGCGCGGCCACCGCGTCGCAACTTGTCGACCATGCCGTCCAGCGCCGGCAGCCAGGCCGAGAGAAGGTTGGCGTTGTAGCCCGCGCGGAAGAAACGTTCACAACCATGGAACAGGCATGGATGGTGTTCGCCCCACTCCATGCCCTTTCCGCTCTTGAAGTTCTCGATGGTGCGTTCGAGCGCGTGGAATACCGATTCGGCGAGGTAATGTGCACCCGGCAGGTCCACGGGGCCGTCGGGATCGGCGAGGCACAGTTTCTGTTCCTCGTTGAGCGAATATTTGTCCGTGCCGGCGTCGTAATCGACATAGCCGCCTGCGGCCTGATTGTTGAGCCATTCGTGCACGTACCGTTCATTGGTCCCGGTGCGTGCCGCCAGTTCGGCGCTGTCCAACGGGCCTTGCGCCAGGGCTTTGTAAAGGCCCAAGCGATCGCCAACGATCACCAGGGTCGAGCTGACCGCGGCGCCGAGGTCGTCGACGGCCTTGCCCAGGAATGCATGGAGCTTGTCTTCGTTCATGTTCATGGCGGTTCTCCGGAATGTTCGACGTGCGTTGTTCGGCACAACGCGCTGGAACGAGTGGAACACCGCCGATGCGCGGGTGCAGTGGCATGCCTCCAGTCGTTGGCCTCAGTATTGGCAACGGCGCGCATCCTCGGCAATGACCTATAATCCCCGCGAGATGCTCGAGACACCCGGAGGCCGGGCATGGATGGAGTCGACCTGTTGTCCGACGTGCTGGCCCTGGTGCGTTTGACCGGCGCGCTGATTTTTCGCCTCGAGATCCACGGCCCGTGGGGCATCGCCGCCTGTCCCACCATCGAAAAGTTTGCGTCGCTGCTGCCGGCCGGCACCAACCACGTCCTTTCCTTCCACATCGTGCTGCAGGGCGAATGCTGGATCCGGCTCGATGCGCCGGATTGGATGCCGGTCACGGCGGGCGAGGCGGTGGTCATCGCGCGCGGCGACCCGCACGATGTCGCGGACCAGCCCGGACGCGCGACCGTGCCGCTCGCCACGATGCTGCACGGACAATCGGTGCTCGACCTGCGCCGGGCGAGTTTCAACACCGGTCCGGGTGCCGCGACGGCCGTGTTGTGCGGTTTCCTGGGTTGCGATCGCCGGGCCTTCGAGCCCCTGTTCAATTCGCTGCCGCCGATGTTCAAGGCAGGGCTCGGTCCGCAACATCGGAACCTGGTGCAATTCGCGCTCACCGAAACGCTCGATGACCGTCCCGGGGCCGCCTGCCTGCGCGTGCGCCTCGCCGAATTGCTGTTCATGGGCGCCTTGCGCGCCTACATGCAGACGTTGCCCGCCGATGCCACGGGCTGGCTGGCGGGCCTGCGCGATCCACTGGTCGGCCGGGCGCTGCGGACCCTGCATGCGCAGCCGTGCCGGCGCTGGACAGTGGACGAGCTCGCCACTGCCATCGCCAGCTCGCGTTCGGTACTCGCCGAGCGCTTCAGGAACATCATCGGCGAGCCGCCCATGCACTACCTGACGCGTTTGCGGATGCAGCTCGCGGCACGCCGCCTCGGCGACAGCCGCCAGAGCATCGCTTGCGTGGCGGACGAGGTCGGCTACGACTCCAGCGCCGCGTTCCAGCGCGCGTTCAAGCGTTGCTTCGGGGTTCCGCCGGCTGCGTGGCGGCGGCATGCGGCCGCGGGCCGCCAACCTGCGAGAGCGGCTTCCAACGTTTGACATCGGTGAACCGGAACGTCGTTGGGCTTCGCTGCGCTCAGCGCCAACCTACCAGAGCGGCTTCCGACGACCGACAACGGTGAGAAGGACCCGGCATCGGTGGATCCGAACGATCGTTGGGCTTCGCTGCGCTCAGCGCCAACCTACCAGAGCGGCTGCCGTAGGTTGGGCTGATCCCGGACTTGTTCCGGGAGAAGCCCAACGATTGAAAACGGAAAGGGAGAAGGACCTGACGCGGTGAACCGGAACCATCGCTGGGCTTCGTTGCGCTCAGCGCCAACCTCACCCTTCAAGCATCGCCTTCCAGCGGTCGCGGGCTTCCAGCCACCAGTACTGCGCCTGGGCGCCCAGGTAGCCGAGCGGGCGCCATGCCGATTGCAGTCCGTAGCGGGCGAACTCCCGCCAGCTGTCGTCGTTCTGCGCGATCGCGGCCGCCAGCAATTCGCCCGCCGCGCAGGTCGGCGCGGTGCCGTGGCCGCCGAAGGCCTGCATCCACCACAAGCCGTCGCCGCGGGTGCCCAGTTGCGGCATCTGGTGGCGCGCGTAACTCATCAGGCCTGACCACACGAAGTCGATGTTCACGCCGGCGAGTTGCGGAAAGACCCGCAGCAAATCGCGCATCAGCAGGTGCCGGATCGATTTCGATGAACGTTGCCGTATCGAAATGCGTCCGCCCCACAACAGCCGCATGTCCTTGAGCGGGCGGTAGTAGTCGAACGCGAAACGGGTGTCGTAGATGGCGGCCCCGGTGCGCAGGCACGCTTCGAGGCGGGCGCCCAGCGGTTCGGTGGCCATGACGTAGGTCGCGATCGGCAGCACCGCGCGGTCGATCGTTCGCTCGAGCCCGGCCAGGTAGCCGCCGCAGGCGAGCACCACGGCCTGCGCCTTCACCTCGCCCGCTTCGGTGCGTACACGCCAGCCGGTGCCGTCGCGCACCACGCGGCGCACGCGCGAGTTTTCGTGGAAGCGCGTGCCCTGCCCCTGCGCGGCCCGCACCATGCCATGCAGGTAGTCGAGCGGGTGCAGGTGGAGCGCGTTTCGCTCGAAAAGGCCGTCGTGGTAGCGCGTGCTCTGGATCATCGCGCGCAATCGCTCCTCCGGCAGCCACTCCCACTCGACGCCGTAGTTCTCCTTCAGCAGGCGCTGCCGTTCGCGCAGCACGTCGGGATCGCGAAACCAGTTCGCCCAGATCACGCCCGCATCGACCGCGTCGCATTCTATGGCGTACTTCGCGATGCGCCGGCGGATCAGCTCGACGGCGTCCGTGGTCGCGGAATACAGCCGGCGCGCGCGTTCCCGGCCGAGCTGGCGGAGCAAAGCGTCCTCGCCCAGCGAATAGCCACCGAACACGAACCCGCCGTTGCGGCCGGAGGCACCATGGCCGATGCCGTGGCGTTCGAGCAGCACCACGTCCCGCACGCCGCGCTCCGCGAGCCCGAGCGCGAGGCACACGCCGGCGTAACCGCCGCCGACGATCGCGACGCGCGCTTCGGTCGTGCCCTGCAACGGTCGCAGCGGATCGAAGGGACGGGCGCTGGCGGCGTACCAGGTCGGCTGGGTCATTGGCCAAGCATACCGGCCGACAATAGTGTTTCCATTCTGTTCGAACTGCCGCGACCGACGAAAGCACTCTTGACGCGGATCAACGCGGATCAGCGAAACCATCCGCAATGATCTATCCGCTCTTATCCGCGTGCATCCGCTTCGAAGGCTCTGCGCAGTGGTTCGCTACGCCGCGGATTCCGTGCCGTCCACCAGATGCCGCAGCTCGGGGTCGGCCGCCGCGAAGTGGAGGGTTGCGCGCACCATGCCGGCCTTGTTGCCGCAGTCGAAGCGCTTGCCGGCGAAACGGTGTGCCAGCACCGGCATTTCGTGGAGCAGCGCCGCAATGGCGTCGGTCAACTGGATCTCGCCGCCGGCGCCCGGGGTGGTCGACTCCAGCAGCTCGAAGATGCGCGCCGGCAGCACGTAGCGGCCGACGACCCCGAGGTTCGACGGAGCGTCCTCGGGCTTC
>DASUKQ010000170.1:0-2922 GCA_036278635.1 Rhodanobacteraceae bacterium | reverse complement strand
ACACGGCGGCCTGACCCGCGCCAACGGCGACCGCTTCCGCCAGATGATCCTTTCGCGCGGCAACACCGAGGATCTCGCCAAGCTCTACGAGGCCTGGCGCGGCCGCGCACCCAACATCGACGCGATGAAGAAGGACCGCGGCCTGGAGCCGCAGAAGCCGTAGGAGCGGCGCATGGCCGCGACGGATTCGCGGTGATTCGAGGAAAAGGCCCGCTACGGCGGGCCTTTTTCATGCTCGCGGCGCCGGCCGCAGCAGGCTCCGAAACAAATCCGCACAGTCGACGGTTCCGGCCGCCGCCACCGGCCGCCGACCCTGACGGAGAACCTTACATTCCGCGGTCATGGTCGAACATCAAGCGCAACAAGCGCCGCGGCCGAAAAAGCGCGAACGCCCTGCATGCGACCTAGTCGCCGAACTTTACATTCCAGAATTCGCTTTGAAAATAACCCTCGAAAAAACAGCCTCCTGCGCCTTGGCATGAAACTTGATTTGCTGATTCGACCGCGACCCGCACTCGCGGCTGCATCGATTGTGGCCGGGAATCGATTCTCGACTCCGACATGGAGGTAACGGTATGAGCACTGCGACAACGAAGACCATGAAGACATTCAAGCGTGCCGCTGTCGGCGCCGCGTTGGTGCTTTTCGCGATGACAGCCCACGCATTCCCCATCGCCGCCCCCGGAACGGAGGGGCTGAAGGTCATCGTCAGTGGCACCGACCATGTGATCGCGACGTACGAGGGCAACTCGGCCGCCTACAGCAATGATTTGCTGTTGAACGGCGTTTTCATTTTCAACAACCATACGACGCCGGTCGGCACGAGTGTCGACTTGGGCAGCTTCGCCCCCGGGACCGAACTCGTATTCCAGCTTCACGTGAACAACACGGGTTATGACTTCTATACCGGGCCCGATTCGCGGAACCCCGACTCGCATGCACATGCGCGGGTCCAGGCCGACTGGGAGCCCGGCACGACATTGGTCAGCTTCGAAGACCTGTTCAACGGCCCGTTCGAATACAACGACCTGAGCTTCTCCTTCACCAATACGACGTCGTCGGCCACGCCGGTACCCGAGCCGAGCCCGCTCTTGCTCATGCTGGCCGGGATTGGGCTGATCGGCCTGATGGTGCGGTTGCGCCGAGCCTAGCTGCGCGAGTCCAGCGCGGTCTCAAACGGCAGCCCTCCCGCCTCGGGCGGTGCAGGTTCCACTGGATCAGCCTTGAATCCGGTGGGCTCCTTGCGCGGCGCTCGTCCGCCGTGCGCGGGCGCGCATATTTTCGGAGATCTCGTCGGTGCGGCGCCGTGCCGGCGGCACCACGGCCACCGCCGGACTGGCGTTGCGCGCATCGAGCCGGTGGCGGCGTTCGAGGTTCGAGGCGGCCAGTACCACCTGCATGTCGGGAGGGCCGTCCAGCAACGGCTCCAGCCCACTTCCGGAACCAAGACGCGACAGCGCTGCCAGTAATCCGGGCGGAGCAGACGCCGCAGGGGCGTCAGCAGCACCATGTCCTCGAGGCAACCTGAACGGACAACGAGGGGGCCGTGGGAAAACATGCAATACCCGCGCTGGTGGAGGGCGGCGGGGTATCGGGAGAGAGGCCGTATGATTTGCTTGGCTGGCGATTGCGCAGGAGTTTCCGTCGTGTTCGTTCGGCGGCCGAGTTCGCGGAGGCACCGGGGAAACCCAGGCCGTGGCCAGCCAGCCTTGCGCACCGGAAGCGCGGAACCGCATCCCGCATTGCGCCTGACAGCGCCGTGACAAATCGAGCCCCGTGGTCATCACCTCTCCTGCCGCCTTCCTGTCCGCCCTCCCGGGGCTCTCGCCGTTGCCGGATGCGCAGGCGACCGCCCGTGCGGCGTTCCTGGTGGCGCCGGCGGCGGCAGGCTTGGCATCGGAGTCCGCGCGCGACAACCGCTACATGCAAATCGATGCGCCGTTCGACGCGCAACGGGCGCTCGTACAGCACGCAGCGCTCGCGCAGGCGCTGCGCGAGGACGTTCCGACGATCGTGTTTCCCGGCGACCCGTCCACGCCCGACGCGATGTTCCCGAACAACGTATTCGCGACGACATCCGGCCGGCTGGTCGTCGGGCGGATGCGTCATGGCGTCCGCCAACGCGAAGCGGGCCGCGCCGACATCCGCGGCTTCTTCTGCGACGTGCTCGGCTACGCCGAAACCGACCTCTCGCAGCACGAGGATTGCGTGGCGGAACTCACCGGATCGCTGGTGATCGACCACGCGCGCGGCGTCGGCTTCTGCGGGCTTTCCGAGCGTTGCGACATGGCCGGCGCACGCGCGATGCACGACGCGTTCGGCCTGCGCCTCATGTTCTGTTTCGAGCTCGCGGAAGGCGAATACCACACCAACGTCGTGATGGCATCGCTCGCCGGCCGCGCGGTGATGCTCGCCCCCGACGGCTTCCGCGAGCGGGCGGTGCCGGAGGCGATCGCAAAGGCACATGGCGATCGCGAAATCCGGCTGAGGCCCGGGCAGAAGCGCGCCTACGCCGGCAACGCGATCACCCTGAGCGGAGATCGCGTGTGGATGAGCGACCGTGCGGCAGCCGCACTCGACGACACGCAACGCGCTGCGCTGGCGTCGTGGGGCTTCCGCATCGGCACCGTGCCGCTCGACGAAATCGAGAAAGCCGGCGGCAGCCTGCGCTGTTGCGTCGCAGAAATCTTCTGATCGGCGCGAAGCTGGCCGCGGTCAGTACGCGAATTCGCGGAACACAGGATCGACGCTCCCGTTCCACGCACCGTGGAACAGTTCCAGCTTGCGCTCGGCGGGCGTCTGGTTGGCCTCGGCAAACTCGATCAGGGGCTCGAGGAAGATCGTCTCGTCGGCGCCGTTGGGGTTGAGCCGCGCGCGGCGCTTCAGTCCATTTCCCGAAATCTCCAGCGCGCGCAGTGCAAG
>DASUKQ010000169.1:0-3625 GCA_036278635.1 Rhodanobacteraceae bacterium | reverse complement strand
GCGTGGAAGGTCAAGGACCAGATGGCCAAGACCCCGTCCGCGGTGATGAACTTCCTCGATGCGCTGGTGCCGCCCGCGAAAGCGCGCGCCGCGGCCGAGGCCGCCGATCGCCAGGCCATGATCGACAAGGACCAGAAGGCGCTGGGCAAGCCATCGTTCAAGCTGGAACCGTGGGACTGGGAGTATTACGGCCAGCAGGTGCAGAAGGCCAAGTACGACCTCGACCAGTCCGAAGTTCGTCCCTACTTCGAAATGAAGGACGTGCTGGTGAATGGCGTGTTCTACGCCGCACATCAGTTGTACGGCATCAGCTTCAAGCAGCGTACCGACCTGCCCGTCTGGAACCCCGACGTCCTGGTTTACGAGGTGTACAACACCGACGGCAAGCCGCTCGGGCTGTTCTACGCCGACTACTTCAAGCGCGACAACAAGGCCGGTGGCGCGTGGATGAGCGACCTCGTGCATCCATCCGGACTGCTCCACCAGTCGCCCGTGATCTACAACGTCGCCAACTTCACCAAGCCCGCGGCGGGCCAGCCCGCGCTGCTGTCGATGGACGACGTGATCACGATGTTCCATGAATTCGGCCATGCCCTGCACGGGTTCTTCGCCGATACGAAATACCCCAGCCTCTCCGGGACGGAGACCGCGCGCGACTGGGTGGAATTCCCCTCGCAGTTCAACGAGCACTGGGCGACGTATCCGCAGGTATTCGACCACTATGCGAAGCACTACCAGACCGGCGCGCCGATGCCCCGGGAACTGGCCGCCAAACTGCAGAAGTCACGGTTGTTCAACAAGGGCTACGACATGACCGAATTGCTGGAAGCGGCACTGCTCGACATGTCCTGGCATACGCTGCCGGCCAGCGCGCCGAGGGTCAGCGACGTCGACGCCTTCGAGACCAAGGCGCTCGAGGACAATCATGTCGATATCTCGTACGTGCCGCCACGCTACCGCTCGAGCTACTTCCTGCACATCTGGGGCAACGGCTACGCCGCCGGCTACTACGCCTACCTGTGGACGCAGATGCTGGCGGACGATGCCTACGGCTGGTTCGAGGAGCACGGCGGCCTGACCCGCGCCAATGGCGATCGCTTCCGCAAGATGATCCTGTCGCGCGGCAACACCGAGGACCTCGCCGAGATGTACAAGGCATGGCGCGGTCGTGCGCCCAACACGGACGCGATGAAGAAGGACCGCGGGCTGGAACCGAAGTAGGAGCCTGCCGGCGCACAGCGCCTGCTTCTTCTTTTTCGGCGACAAAAGCCATTCACAGCCAAAACGCTGTGGTCGCGAGCACGCTCGCTCCTGCGGAGACACCAATGGGCCGACACGTCGTCGGCCCGTTTTTTCGGCCACGGCCACGACACCTCCGCTTGGGCACGCCGGCTCGCGGCCGGTGCGGGACACGGGATACGCATGAGCGTGCGCGTGCGACGCGGAGCAGGCTTGGCCGAACCACGGTTCTTGCCGCCTGGAGACTGACTCACGCATGACGACCACGCGTTGCAATGGAGTGCGGACAGGTCACCACGCGTGAACCAGCCGTGCTCGTCCTGCCGGGCCTGAGCGTTGCCGTGATGCTGTACGCCGGGGGTGACGATCACGCCGGCCATTTCGATGCTCCGCGCGGTCGAGGGTCTGAAGATCGCTTCGTCGGACATGCAGCATTGCGTGGTCCCCGTCACCCTGGTGATCCTGGTGGCGCTGTTCGCCGTGCAACGGTTTGGTACCGCGCGCATCGGCATCGCCTTCGGCCTGATCATGGCGCTGTGGTTCGTCGCGATCGCGGCGCCGGGTGTTGCGCGGAGGATCGGAATGCCAGCGTCCATGACGCTACATTGTCGTGTCGCCCCGGGAGGGGGATGATCCACGGATCGGCCACGCCGAAACGGCCCCGGATACCGACCCATGTTCACGACGTCGCCCGCTGAATTCCGTGATGCCCTCGCGAGCTTGCCGCCGTTGCGGGACGCGCGGGCCACGGCGCGGGCCGCGTTCCTGGTCGCGCCGGCCACGCGCGAACTCGCCGCCGAGTCCGCGCGCGACAACCGCTACATGCGGATGGACGCGTCGTTCGACATGCAGCGGGCGCTCGTCCAGCACGCGGGTCTGGCACAAGCGCTGCGGACGGACGTTCCCGTCATCACTTTTCCCGGGGACCCCGACACGCCCGACGCGATGTTTCCCAACAACGTATTCGCAACCGTGCCGGACAGGTTGATCGTCGGCCGGATGCATCACGCAGTGCGCCGGCGCGAGGCCACGCGCGCCGACATCCGCGCGTTCTTCCGGGACGTGCTGGGCTACGAGGAAATCGATCTGTCGAATGGGAACCACGGCGTCGCCGAACTGACCGGCTCGCTGGTGATCGACCACGCACGCGGCATCGGCTATTGCGGATTGAGCGAACGTTGCGACCTGGCCGGTGCACGGGCGATGCACGAGGCGTTCGGATTGCGCCTGGTGTTCTGCTTCGATCTCGCGATGGGCGAATACCACACCAACGTGGTGATGGCGTCGCTGGCGGGTCGCGCCGTGATGCTGGCGCCCGACGGCTTCGCCGATCCCAAAGTGCCGCGCGCGATCGCGCACGCCTTCGGCGACCATGTGATCCGGCTGACACTGGAACAGAAAGGCGCCTTCGCCGGCAACGCGATCACGCTGTCGCCGGGCCGCGTCTGGATGAGCGCGCGCGCCACCGATGCGCTCACGGCTGGACAACGCCAGGCACTCGCCGATTGGGGATTCACGATCGACAGCGTGCCGCTGGACGAAATCGAGAAAGCCGGCGGCAGCCTGCGCTGCTGTGTCGCCGAGATTTTTTGAAGAATCGCCTGCACGCAGGCTCCTACAACGGCCCTGCGTTTGAAAATCGCCGGCACAGGGCTCCTGCGTAGGAGCCTGCGTGCAGGCGACCGCTCAATACGCGAACTCGCGGAACACGGGATCGACGCTGCCATTCCATTCGGTGCGGAACAATTCCAGCTTGCGTTCGGCCGGCGTCTGGTTGGCTTCGGCAAATTCGATCAGCGGCTGCAGGAACATCGTTTCGTCCGCTCCGTTGCGGTTGAGCCGCGCGCGACGCTTCAAGCCATTGCCCGCGATTTCCAGCGTGCGCAGCGCGAGTTCGCGCACGGTTTCGCCACGGAACGGCAATTTCAACGCGTGCTTCGGGACGCCGTCGCGCAACGCATTGCGCTCGGCCATCGAATAATCCCTGACCAGATCCCACGCGGCGTCCAGCGATTCCGTGTCGTACAGCAATCCCACCCACAGCGCGGGCAACGCGCACAGCCGGTTCCATGGCCCGCCGTCGGCGCCGCGCATTTCGAGGTACTGTTTCAGCCGCACTTCGGGAAACGCCGTGGTCATGTGATCGGACCAGTCGCGCAGCGTCGGCCTTTCGCCCGGCAGCGCCGGCAATCTCCCTTCGAGGAACGCGCGGAAGGATTGTCCCGCGCAGTCGATGTACCGACCATTCCGGTGCACGAAATACATCGGCACGTCCAGCAGGTAATCGACGTAGCGTTCGAAACCGAAACCGTCGTCGAACACGAAATCCAGCATGCCGGTGCGATCGCGATCGGTGTCGGTCCAGATGTGGGAACGATAACTCTGG
>DASUKQ010000168.1:0-23809 GCA_036278635.1 Rhodanobacteraceae bacterium | reverse complement strand
CGCGCAAGGCAACGGCCCGCTGCAGGTGGGCGAGCACGAACTCGAACACCTGCGCATCCTGCAACGCGAGATCCAGCGCCGCATCCTCGCCGCCGCATTCGGCGGTGCCCTGTTGGTCGGCGCCGCGCTGGTATTCGCGCTCGGGCAAGGCTACGGCGTGTGGCCGCCGATCGTGCTGGCGGTGGTCGGCGTGGCGAGCTTCGCCGCCGCGTGGCCGTGGAAGCGCTAGCAGGGACGGCGATCCTGTCGCGATCGCTTTCAAACTGCCCGTAGGTTGGGTTGACGCCGGCTCCATCGGCGGAAGCCCAACGTCAGCGCCCTGCCCTGTTGGCTCCGGCGTCCCACACCCCACGCCATCGCGATCGCTTGTTGGGCTTCCCCCGGATCAAGCCCGGGCTCAGCGCCAACCTACGTCACCAGCAAGAACAACGATCCCGTCGCGATCGCTTTCAAACTGCCCGCAGGTTGGGTTGACGCCGGCTCCATCGGCGGAAGCCCGCCGCCGTCGCCTTGCCTCATTGGCTCCAGCGCCCACCCAACGCCAGCGCGATCCCTTGTTGGGCTTCCCCCGGATCAAGCCCGGGCTCAGCGCCAACCTACCGGGCGCGTCCCTGGTTGGCGACCGCGGCGGCCTTCGCGGCGATCGCATCGGCGTCGCCGAGGTAGAAATGCCGGATGGGCTTCAAGGCGTCGTCGAACTCGTACACCAGCGGAACGCCGGTAGGGATATTGAGCTCGGCGATATCGGCGTCGGAAATGCCGTCGAGGTACTTCACCAGCGCGCGCATCGAGTTGCCGTGCGCGACCAGCAGCACCTGCTGACCGTCGCGGATCGCGGGCGACAGCACCTCGTGCCAATACGGCAACACCCGCGCGACGGTGTCCTTCAGGCATTCGGTCAGCGGAATCTGGGCACGCTCCAGCTTCGCGTAGCGCGGATCGTCGGAACAGAAATCGTCCTTCGGGTCGAGCGGCGGTGGTGGCACGTCGTAACTGCGCCGCCAGATGTGGACCTGCGCGTCGCCGTGCTTCGCCGCCACCTCCGCCTTGTTCAATCCCGTGAGCGCGCCGTAGTGCCGCTCGTTCAGGCGCCAGTCGGTCACGACCGACAGCCAGGCCAGGTCCATCGCGTCCTGGACGCCCCACAGGGTGTGCACCGCCCGCTTGAGCACCGAGGTGTGGGCGATATCGAACGCGTAACCTTCCTTCCTGAGCAACTCGCCGGCTTCGCGGGCCTCGCGGCGCCCCTGTTCGGACAGGTCGACATCGGCCCAGCCGGTGAAGCGATTTTCCTTGTTCCACAGCGACTGGCCGTGGCGAATCATCACGAGGGTGTACATGGCATCGCCCGTTCGGGAGGTCCATCATTCTAACGATCCCGGGTTCCGGTTGGCTGCTGCGGGAACCCGGGTCGCGGAAGGCCGTGCAGGCGCTACATGGCGGGATCATTCATACGCGCAGGGGGCCGAAAGACGCAGCGACGAGGCACGATTGCATGCCATTGGTCACGGTGACCACAAGCCTATTGTCAACGTCACAATAGTCAGGCACGATCGTGCTGTCCAACGCGCCCCACGCAGGAGGTTCCCATGCGATCCGCACGCCTTTGTACCCTCGCCCTGGCCTTGCTCGCCCTGCCGCTCGCACTGACCGCATGCGTGAGCGGTGTCAACGGTTCGGTGGACGTCGCTGCGGGCTCCAGCACCACCGACGCGAGCACCGTGAATGGAGCGGTACGCATCGGGGCGAACGCCAAGGCCGACACCGCCTCGACCGTCAACGGGACGATCGATCTCGCCGAGGGCGCGCAGGTAGGCGAAGCGCACACCGTGAACGGAGGCATCACGCTGGGCGAACACGCGAGCGCCAAAAGCATCAAGACGGTCAATGGCGGCGTGACGCTGGAAAAGGACGCCACGGTGTCGGGCGACGTCACGGCCGTCAACGGGAAGCTCAGCCTCGCCGCCGGTGCGGCCGTCGATGGTGCACTCACCAATGTCAACAGCCACATCACGATCGATGGTGCCCACGTCGGCCAGGGCATCACCACCGTCAACGGTGACATCGACGTCACCGGCAACGCCGTGATCGATGGCGGCATCAAGGTACGCAAGCCGAACGACGATGGCGTCCTGGGCCTCCACTTCGGCAGCGACGACGTGCCGCGTATCGTGATCGGCCCCGGCGCCACCGTGAACGGTGCGCTCACGTTCGAGCGGCCGGTCAAGCTCTACATCAGCGACCAGGCGCATGTTGAAGGCCCGATCACCGGCGCGACGGCGGTGAAATTCACCGGCGCGGAGCCGCCGGCGTCTTGAGGGCGGTGAAGTTGGCCGCGGCGCGGCCTGCAAACGGGTGGCTGGAAGCGGTAAAGAGTGAAGCCGCGCGCTGACGCGCGCTGCGAACAGTAAAGCGGAACAGCGAATTCACGCGTTCTTCCTTGCTCCTCGCAGCGCCGAAGGCGCGACTTCCCGGTTCGCGACGCGAACGACTTCCCTTTTCCGATAAGCAACGCGAGCCCGTCAGAACGGCAACGTGAGCGTGCCGTCGCACGCGAGCAACTGCGCGCGGAAATCGTCCTGGATGCGTTTCAACGCCACGGCATCGTCGGCATCGAAGCGCAACACCAGCACGGGCGTGGTATTGGACGCGCGCACCAGGCCCCAGCCGTCCGGCCAGTCGGCGCGCAGCCCATCGATGGTGGTGATGCGCGCGCCGTCGAATTGCGCGCGTTCGCGAAAACGCCCGATGAAGGGATGGCTCTCCCCTTCCTGCATCGGGATGTGCAGCTCGGGCGTGGACACGCCTTTCGGAAGCGTCGCGAAAATCTGCTCGGCCGTGCGGCCATCCGGATCGTCGGCGAGGATTTCCAGCAGCCGCGCGGCGGCATAGACGCCGTCGTCGAATCCGTACCAGCGTTCGCGGAAGAAAAAATGGCCGCTCATCTCGCCGGCGAGTTGCGCACCGGTTTCCTTCATCTTGGCCTTGATCAGCGAGTGACCGGTCTTCCACATCAGCGGGCTGCCGCCGGCCCTGAGGATCAGCGACTGCAGGTGGCCGGTGCACTTGACGTCGTACAGGATCGTCGCGCCCGGATTGCGGGTGAGCACATCCTGCGCAAACAGCATCAACACGCGGTCGGGATAGACGATTTCACCCTCCCGGGTCACGACACCGAGGCGATCGCCGTCGCCGTCGAAGGCGAGGCCGAGGTCCGCGCCGGTCTTCTTCACCATCAGGATCAGGTCGGCGAGGTTCTTCGGCTCGGACGGGTCCGGATGGTGGTTCGGGAACGTGCCGTCGACGTCGCAATAAAGGGGGATCGGCTCGCAGCCGATAGCGTGCACCACGCCGGGCGCGGTATTGCCGGCGATGCCGTTGCCGCAATCGACGACGACTTTCAGCGCGCGTCCGGTCTGGATGTCCGACGCGATGCGCTCGATATACTCGCCGAGGATGTCGTACTGGCGCAACGACCCGTGGCCCCCGGCAAGCCGGCCGTCCACGATGCGCTGGTACAAGTCCTGGATCGCGTCCTCGGCCAGGGTTTCGCCGCCGATCACGACCTTGAAACCGTTGTAGTCGGGTGGATTGTGGCTGCCGGTCACCGACACGCACGAGCCGGTGTTGAGCTGGTACGCCGCGAAGTAGCTGACCGGCGTCGGCGCCGCGCCGATGTCGATGACGTCCACGCCGGCCGCGCGCAACCCTTCGATCAATGCATCGGACAGCTCGGGCCCGGACAGACGGCCGTCCCGCCCGACCACGATCTCGGAAAGCTCCTTGTCGCGTACGGCGCTGCCGATCGCGCGGCCGAGTTGCCGCGCAACGCCCGCATCCAGCGTCTGGCCAACCACGCCGCGTATGTCGTAGGCACGGAAGATCCCGCGTTCGGGGATCGGGGCGTCGTCTGTCGCACTAGCCGGTGCCGGTGCCGGCTTGGCCGCCGGCACGGGTTCGGGTCTGGCCACGGGCGGCGCAGCGGCGATCACCTCGGACAACGCGGGCTCATCGGTCATCGGAGCGCCGCCGAAACGCGCGCGCAAGCGCGGTCGCGACCACAGCAGTGCGACACCGACCAGCAACGTGAGGATGGCGAGCGCCAGCGCCGCGACCAGCGACCGGGTGATGGGCAGCCAGTAGTTGGGGGGCGCAGAGGTGATGATGAAAAGGCTGTGGGGGATGGGTATCCCGGCGCCGTCCGCGGGGGGCAGGCTGCTCTCGCCGACCGTGTCCAGCACGATGTCGCCGGACTTGCCCGTCTGCCGCAACTCGAGCCGACCCGCGCTCACGGATGCCGCATGCAACGCGACGCGCAGTGGCGAGTCGTGGAAATCGACCGTGGCGTACGCCAGGACCTTGTCGCCCGGTCCAACGACGGGGCCGGCGAAACTCAGGGTACGCGCAACGGGCGACTGGGCGGGGCCGAGGTCCTCCCCGGACAACGTGGACATCAGCTGCGCCGCCCGTGCGTAGCCGAGATGTTGCAACTGTTGCAGGTCGCCGTGCAGCACTTCGTTCAACTGAGGGCTGTACAGGGTCACCGACTGCGCGCCTTCCATTTCGGCCTTGATGCGTCGGGCGGCGGCGGCGCGCTCCTCGGGATCGTCGCTGGCCGCGAGTTGCGCGACCAGCGCCGGTTGCGCAAGCGCGCGCCCGACTTCAGCCCGCCTCGCGGCGACGATCGATGCGATTTTTCGCGAGGCTTGCTGCCTGGCCTGCACCAGCTCCTGCGCGGCCGCGGTTTGACGCGTGATCTGCCACGCCTGCCAGAACATGAACAAGGCAAACAAGACCAGCAGCGTGCCGACGGCCAGCGCGAGGTCGGCCACGACTTCGGCGAAACCGCGGCGCAGGCTCAACCGTGTGCGCACGGCGCGCGCCGCGGTCTGCACGTTGCCGGTTTTCCTGACCGAATCGTTGCCCATGGCGTCACGCGACCCCGGTGGAGCCGAAACCGCCGGCGCCACGTCCACTCGGTGCGAATTCATCGACCCATTGCCACGCCACCCGCGCCACCGGCATCACCAGCAATTGCGCGACGCGGTCCCCGGGCTCGATGGTAAACGACGCACTGCCGCGGTTCCAACAGGAAATCATCAAGGGTCCCTGGTAATCGGCATCGATCAGCCCGACGAGGTTGCCGAGGACCAGCCCATGCTTGTGGCCGAGCCCTGAGCGCGGGAGGATCAACGCGCACCAGCCCGGGTCGGAAATGTGGATGGCCAGTCCGGTGGGAATCAACGCGCTGGCCTGTGGCGCCAGCGTGACGGCCGCCTCCGGCGCCGCGCGCAAGTCCATGGCGGCGCTGCCATCGGTGGCGTAGGCGGGCAGCGGGATGACGTTCCCGAGCCTGGCATCCAGGCGCTTCAATTCCACCGCGACGCTGCGGCCGGCCTGGTTCATGCGCGCGCGGCTCCCTTTGCATGGAAACGTTCGGCGATCCTCGCCACCAGCACCCTGGCGATTTCCGATTTGGCAGCGCGCGGGAACGCCTCGCTGCCGCCCGGCCAGAACAGCTCCACGGCATTGTCGTCGGCACCGATCCCGACGCGCTCGTCGACGCGGTTGGCGACCAGCATGTCGAGATTCTTGCGCACGAGTTTCTCGCGGGCGTGTTCGGCCACATCGTCGGTCTCGGCCGCGAAGCCGACCACGAACGGACGCGCCTCGCGGCTTGCCACTTCGGCGAGGATGTCGGGATTTTCCACCAGTTCCAGCAGCGGGACACCGGAGGGGCCCTTCTTGATCTTGCGCGCGCTGTAGCCTGCGACCCGCCAGTCGGCCACCGCCGCGGCGGCGATGAAAATATCCGCGCCCTGCACGGCTTCGAGCACCGCATCGCGCATCTGCAGGGCGCTGCGCACGTCGACACGCAACGCGACCTCCGCCGGTGTTGCCAGTGCCACCGGCCCGGCGATCAGGGTGACCTTCGCGCCTGCCGCGGCTGCGGCCGCCGCGATCGCGAAACCCATCTTGCCGGAGCTGCGGTTGCCGAGGAAGCGCACCGGATCGATGTCCTCGTAAGTGGGTCCGGCGTTCACGACGACGCGCACGCCGTCGAGTCGTTCGATCGCGTGGTCCGTCGATTTCACCCGTTACTCCCTCCGCGCCACGGATGTCACCGGATCATGCAACATGTGTTCCACCCGGCGCCAGCAAGGCCTGCACCAGTTGTTGCGGTTCCAGCATCCGCCCGGGCCCGGATTCCCCTTCGGCCAGCGGACCGCTGGCCGGCCCCAGCACCGCCACGCCACGCTGGCGCAGGATGGCGACGTTCGCCTGGGTCGCAGGGTGCAGCCACATGCGGTGATTCATTGCCGGCGCCACTGCCAGCGGTGCGGTCGCGGCGAGGCACAGGGTCGAAAGCAAATCGTCCGCGGAGCCGTGCGCGAGTTTCGCCAGCGTCTCGGCCGAGGCGGGCGCGACCAGGATCGCGTCCGCCCAATGCGCGAGTTCCAGATGCCCCATGCCCATTTCCGCGGCCTCGTCCCACAAGCCGCTGCGCACGGGCTGGCCGGACAGCGCCTGGAACGTCAGCGGCGTCACGAAACGTTCCGCGTTCTGCGTCAGCACCACGCGCACTTCCGCGTCGGCGTCGCGCAAGCGACGCACCACTTCGCACGCCTTGTAGGCGGCGATTCCCCCGGAGACCCCGAGCAGAACGTGTCGATGTTCGCTGGGGCGATGATCGCTGGCGTTCACGTCGGAACCCACTGACAACCCGGCAAGCGGTTAGCTTACCGGATTCCTGCATCTTGCCCGCTGGGCAGGTGCGAGCGTGCTCGCGACCATTACGACATGGCGAGCAACCATCCATGGTGCTGGGCTCCGGCCCGGCCATCCTTGGCCGGCCGCTCCGCCCGGCACGCGATGCCCCCGGCATCGCGTAAGCACCCGCCTTCGCCCTGCACGCAGGCTCCTGCGGATTGGACACCATGACCATCAAGGATTGGCCGCAAGGCGAACGCCCGCGCGAAAAACTGCTGGCACGCGGCGCCGCCGCACTGACGCCCGCCGAGTTGCTCGCGATCCTGCTGGGCAGCGGGGTCCGCGGCAGCAGCGCGGTCGACATGGGCCGCGGCCTGCTGGCACGAGCCGGAGGCCTCTCCGCGTTGCTCACCAGCGAACTGGCGGGCGTGCCGGGTCTCGGCCCGGCCAAGCGCGCGCGGCTCGTGGCGGCATTGGAACTTGCGCGCCGCTGCCTGGCCGAAGAACTCACCGCGCGTCCCGCGTTGACGAGCCCGCGCGACAGCGCGGCGTTCCTGAAGGCGCAGCTCTCACACAAGCCCTACGAAGTGTTCGCGTGCCTGTTCCTCGACAACCGCCACCGCGTGCTGGCATTCGAGGAGCTGTTTCGCGGCACGCTGGACGGTGCCAGCGTGCACCCGCGCGAAGTCGTGCGCGCGTCGCTCAAGCACAATGCGGCGGCGGTCATCCTGGCCCACAATCACCCCAGCGGCGTCGCCGAACCCTCGGCCGCCGATCGCAACATCACCCGCCAGCTCCGCGACGCGCTGCAGCTGGTCGGGGTGCGGGTCCTCGACCACCTCGTGGTCGGCGCCGGCGAACCGACATCCATGGCCGCGCGCGGGCTGATCTGAGGAACTGCCGGTCGCTGTCGCTGGACTTGCCGCCGGCCACGTTCATCAGGTCGGTGATGCCGGGACGCGTTACTCGCCGAACCTTGGCGCCGCGCACGCCCGCGACCATGTCGCCGACGCGGCATGGCCGACGCCCTTGACATTCGACGCGCAACGCCACGCCAGTTATTCACAACACGATCCCACAAGCGTTTGCCGGCCACTTTTATTGTTCTTTCGTTAAGTAATATGCATCATCATGATATACAAGCTTTTTCCTACATGACTCGTTCCATAACGGCTTGGCTGCAGCATTTTGGGGCCCATCCCTCGTTCGAGTATCCACCAAATTATCCACAGGCCCGGAATTTGGTCGCCCCCAGCCGCTGCGCTACGATGCATGGCTCTCACCGCCAGTGCCACGCCCATGAAAGACGCCCTACGCGAACTGTTGTCGCACGCGCTCGAGGGCCTGCACCGCGACGGGGTTCTCGAGGTCCAGCCTCCCGATTTCGTCATCGAACGCACGCGCTCGCGCGAGCACGGTGATTTTGCCTGCAATGCGGCGCTGCTGCTGGCCCGATCGACCGGCGGGAAGCCCCGCGAGATCGCCGGCCGGATCGTTGACGCCCTCCCCGCGAGCGACCTCGTCGAACGCGCCGAAGTCGCCGGGCCCGGATTCATCAACTTTTTCCTTTCCGATGGCTCCTGGCGCAACGAAATCAAGCAGGTCTTCCACGAAGGCGACCGTTACGGCCACAACCAGACTGGTGCCGGGCGCGCGGTGGGCGTGGAGTTCGTGTCGGCCAATCCGACCGGGCCGCTGCACGTCGGCCACGCCCGCGCCGCAGCGATCGGCGACACCCTGGCGCGGCTGTATTCAGCGACCGGCTGGAAGGTCTATCGCGAGTTCTACTACAACGACGCCGGCGCCCAGATCAACAACCTCGCGTTGTCGGTCCAGGCGCGCATCAAGGGCATAGAACCCGACGACCCGCGCTGGCCGGCGGACGGCTATCGCGGCGACTACATCCGCGACATCGCGAAGGACTACCTCGACGGCGCCACCGTCCAGGCTGGCGGTCGAAGCGTCACCGCGGCCAGGGATCCGGACGACCTGGATGCGATCCGCGATTTCGCGGTCGCCTGGCTGCGCCGAGAACAGGACGAGGACCTGCGCACGTTCGGCGTCGAGTTCGACGTGTATTTCCTGGAATCCTCGCTGTACACCGACGCGAAGGTCCGGCAGGTTGTCGAGCGCATCGCCGCGCAAGGCCATTCCTACGAGGCCGACGGTGCGTTGTGGCTGCGAGCCACCGATTTCGGGGACGACAAGGACCGGGTGATGCGCAAGTCCGACGGCACGTACACGTATTTCGTGCCGGACGTTGCCTACCACCTTTCCAAGTGGGAGCGTGGCTACAAGCACGCGATCACCGAACTCGGGGCCGACCACCACGGTTCGCTGGCCCGCGTGCGTGCCGGGCTGCAGGCGCTCGGGATCGGCATTCCGAAGGACTGGCCAGAGTACGTGTTGCACCAGATGGTGACCGTGATGAAGGGCGGCGAGGAGGTCAAGATCTCCAAGCGCGCCGGCTCCTACGTCACCCTGCGGGACCTGGTCGAGATGGCGGGCCTCGATGCCACGCGCTATTTCATGATCGCGCGCAAGAGCGACTCGCAATTGGTGTTCGATATCGACCTCGCGCGTTCGCAGACCAACGACAACCCGGTCTATTACATCCAGTACGCACACGCGCGGGTGTGTTCGGTGCAGCGCCAGATGCACGAGCGCTCGATCGTGTTCGAGCAGCACCAGGCACTGGCCCACCTCGATCGGCTGGAGGGCGACCACGCACGCAGCGTGATGGTCGAAATCTCGCGTTTTCCGGAGATCGTCGAGACCGCGGCGGCCAACCACGAACCGCACCTGCTGGCGCAGTATCTGCGCGAGCTGGCGGGCGCTTTCCACGTCTGGTACAACGCCGAGCAATTCCTGGTGGATGACGAAGGCTTGCGCAATGCACGCGTGGCACTGGCCTACGCGACCCGGCAGGTGCTCGCCAACGGACTCGGAATGCTCGGCGTATCGGCCCCCGAGGCGATGTGACGGCGGCCATCGAAGCCCGTCCGGACCCTCCGCCAGGTTTCGCTTCGTCCAGGCACGCTGCATACTTCCGCCGGCCCGGCGGTATCATTGCGAACGAAGATTTTGCGGGCGCTCGATACAACACGTGGACCAACGCCGGCGCGACGCAACGGGACCAGGCCGGCGATCCCCCCATCGATGATTGACGCGACCCGCAAACGGGTCGCACGAGGAC
The DNA here is from genome assembly GCA_036278635.1 of Rhodanobacteraceae bacterium. GTDB lineage: Bacteria > Pseudomonadota > Gammaproteobacteria > Xanthomonadales > Rhodanobacteraceae > 66-474. The sequence continues at coordinate 13,902 of DASUKQ010000168.1, read as the reverse complement.
GAAAGTGGCAAATCAACGCAACGGCAGGCAAGCGGTACGCAACGGCGGATCGGGCATCCCCGGTTGGGGATTGTTTCTCGGCGGGTTGGTGGTCGGGATCATCCTGTGCGCCATCGTGGTCTACAGCGGTCACATCCCCAGCCTGCGCCGCAACGACCAGCCGCAGGCCAACCCCAACGCGGTCGCGCAACAAGGCAGCTCGCCGGGCATCGCCGGCAGCAGCGCGACATCGGCCGCCTCCAAGTTCGACTTCTACAAGGTGCTGCCCGAAAAAGAAGTGGTGATTCCGAACGCGGAGTTGTCCGCGATGGCCAAGGCCGAACAGCAGAATGCCGCGGCCGCCAACAACGCCGGCACCTCGGCGCCGGCCAGCGCCACCCCGACGACATCTTCGCAGGGCGACTATGTGCTGCAGGTCGGGTCCTTCCCCGACGCCGACAAGGCCGATGCCAAGAAGGCGCAACTCGCGCTGCAGGGATTCACCGCGCACGTCCAGGCCGTGACCCTCGGCGGGCAGGTCTGGAATCGCGTGCAGATCGGACCTTTCACATCGGCGACGGAATTGCAGGCCGTGCAAAAACGCCTCACGGCCGCCGGTATCCACTCGATTCCGCTGAAGGAAAAATAGAGCCGGGAATCGGGAATCGGGAAAGCATAGCGAACGTGCAACGCTGTTCACCCCCTCCCACAGGAAGGGGGAGGCCGCACGCCGGCGCGCGCGATACATATCACTGGAATGACCGAATGATCGACAAAACAGTTCTGGTCACTGGCGCTTCCGCCGGATTCGGCGCCGCGATCGCGGCGAAGTTCGCGCAAGACGGCTGGCGCGTGGTTGCCTGCGCGCGCCGCAAGGAGCGCCTGCAGCAATTGATCGATCGCCACGGCGCCGAGTGCGTCCACGCTGCGGCGTTCGACATCCGTGACGAAACCGCGATGCGCGGGGCACTGGATGCACTGCCGGCGGGCTTCCGCGACATCGACGTGCTGGTCAACAACGCCGGCCTCGCGCTCGGCACCGCGCCCGCGCAGGAATCCGACCTTTCGCAGTGGCGGCAGATGATCGACACCAACGTCACCGCCCTGGTCACCCTCACCCGCCTGCTGCTGCCAAAGCTGATCGAACGCCGCGGCGCGATCGTCAACATCAGCTCGATCTCGGGGACCTACCCGTACCGCGGCGGCAACGTGTACGGGGCCACCAAGGCGTTCGTCACCCAGTTCTCGCTGGGACTGCGCACCGACCTGCACGGCACCGGCGTGCGCGTGACCAACATCGAGCCCGGCATGGCCGAAACCGAGTTCACGCTGGTGCGCACCGGCGGCAACCGCGAGGCGTCGGACCGGATGTACGCCGGCGCCCACCCGATCACGGCGGACGATATCGCCCAGACGGTGGGGTGGATCGCCAACCTGCCGCCGCACCTGAACGTCAACCGTATCGAGCTGATGCCGGTCAGCCAGTCGGCGGCGGGGCTGCAAGTCGCCCGCAACCCGACGATCCAATGATCGTTGCCCGGGTGCAGGCCGGTCCGGCAGGGTGAAGTCCGCGCAAGCCTGGGAAGACCGTGCAACCCGCCACCTCCGGCGGTTTCGGTGCCACGGCTTTCGGCGCAAGGTATGATCCCGACGCGCAAGCGCGCGGTGTCGCACGTCCCACCGGGCCGGTGTTTTCGAGGGACGTAACCGCCGTCACGCCTGGCGCATCCCGATCGCCGGCGCGAGGGCGGCTATCGACCATGGCTCAATTCCTGACCCGCCTGAAGCAACGCAACCTGATCCAGTGGGCAATCGCGTACGTGGCCTTCGCGTTCGCGTTGCTGCAGGGCGTGGACGTGATCGTCCAGCGGTTGCACTGGCCGGAAGCAATCGAGCGTTACCTGATCCTGGCGTTGGCGCTGGGTCTGTGCGTGCTGTTGCTGTTGGCCTGGTACCACGGCCAGCGCGGCGCCCAGCATGTCGGTGGCGCCGAGTTGCTGATCCTGGCGCTGCTGCTCGCGATAGGCGGTGCGCTGATCTGGCGCTTCGGCGCGACGGAAGACCGTGGCACCGCACCGGTCATTGCGGCCGGCAGCCAGGATGGAGCGAAGCGATATCCGGGTCACGCCGCCCAGGCCTCCGCAACCACAGCGGCGCGAACCGGTCTGCGTTCGACACAACCGATCCCCGCCAAATCCATCGCGGTGCTGCCGTTCGAAAACCTGTCGGCGGACAAGGAGAACCAGTACTTCGTGGCCGGCATGCAGGACCTGATCCTGGCCAAGCTCGCCGATATCGGCGAGCTGAAGGTCATTTCGCGCACCTCGACCGCCAAATACGCGAGTCGCCCAGACGACCTCAAGACCCTTGGACGGCAGCTTGGCGCCGCGACGATTCTGGAAGGCAGCGTGCAGAGGCAGGGCAAGCAGGTGCTGATCACGGTGCAATTGATCGACACCCGTACCGATGGACACCTTTGGGCACATTCGTATACACGCACACTCGACAACGTGTTCGGCGTCGAGGGCGAAGTGGCTGCCAGGATCGCCGCCACGCTGAAGGCCACGCTCTCGCCGGACGAAACCGCGCACCTTGCGACGTCGCTGAGCCACGACAGCGATGCCGCCAACCTGTTCCTGCGCGCCGAGTATCAACGCACGCTCGGTGAAACCGCGCTTGATCCCGCAAACTGGAAGATCGCGATCCCGCTGTACCGGCAGGCCGTCAAGCGCGATCCCGCGTTTGCGCTGGCTTTTGCACGGCTTTCGTTAACCCAGAGCATCCTTGCGTGGTTCGGTGGTGGCGGCATGGACGTGCGGCAATTGATCGCCGACTCCCGAGTCAATGCCGAGCGCGCCTTGCGGCTGGCGCCGGGTCTCGCCGAAGCCCATCTCGCCATGGGTTACAACGATTTCTTCGGGCACGGCGATTACGGCGCCGCACGGACAGCCTTTGCCGCGGCGTTGGCGCTACGCCCCAACGATGCAGCAGCGTTGGCGGCCGGGGGGTACATCCTGCGCAGGCAGGGTCACTTCGATGCCGCCATGGCTTCGCTCCAGCAAGCGTTCACACTGGATCCACGCAACCCGATCCGGGCGGACGATATCGGCGTGACGTACATGATGCTGGTGCGATACGCCGACGCCCAACGCTGGCTGCAACGCGCGCTGGCGCTGGATCCACACACCTTGCCGTCGAAGATCGAACTGGCCAACGCCATCGTGTGCGCCAGCGGTGACATCCCGCGTGCGCTGGCTCCGGTGCAGGGCGACGACGCATGGCTGAAGTTGCAACGGGTGCTCTTGCTGACGTATCAGCGCAAATATCAAGAGGCATTGGCGCTGCTGGACAGCGTCCCGGACACCCCCGACAACTTTCGTGTGGCCGACGTCCCCAAGGCGGTGCAGCAAGCCGAGCTGTATCAACTGCTGGGCGACATGGCCACGGCCCGGCCTTTGTATGCCCGGGCGCTGCCGGAGATCCGCGCGGGGCTCGATGCAGTGCAAGGCATCAACCGGGCGTCCCGGTGGCAGTACCTCGCCATGGCCGAACTCGGCATCGGCCACGCGGAGCGAGGGCTGGACGCCATCGCCAAATCGCAGGCAGTCGTCGATCGCACCGGCGATCACATGTTCGGACCCGCGATCATGAAAGCCAATGCGCAGACGTACGCCGCGGCCCGGCGTCCGGACCTCGCGGTGCCGCTGCTGGCCAAGGCACTCGCCACGCCGGGCATCGGTTGGACGTACTCGCCCGTGCTGCTGTGGCTCGACCCTGCCTGGGACCCGATCCGCCACGACGCGGGTTTTCAAGGGTTGCTGAAAAAATACGCCAGGTACAAACCCGCCGTGACTTATCCGATCCCGCCGGCATCTGCCGTGGCCGCCGCACCTGCATCGCCGTAGGACGGAACCTGCCTAGGGTGGAACGCGCGAAGCGGTTTCCGCCCTAGTGGACGGCGGAAGCGGCTGCGTCGACTCCGCCCCCCGGGTTCCGCCCTGTGTCTTCTACTCACGATTCCTGCAAATAGGTGTAACCCGTCAGGCCCGCTTCCAGGGCAACTTCGACGCTTCGGGCTTCTTCGCCGGACAAATTCGCGGCGGAAATCCTTTCGCGGTACGCGGCGCGCAGGTCGTCCGGTTTGTAGCCGACGTAGTCGAGCAGCATGTCGGCGGAATCGCCGCGGCGCGCACCGTCCAGCGTGAAGCCGTCGCCATCGATGCGCACGTTGACGGCGTCGGTGTCGCCGAACAGGTTGTGGATGTCGCCGAGGGTTTCCTGGTATGCGCCGACCAGGAAGATGCCGAGTCGATACGGCTCGCCGAATCGCAATTCGTGCAACGGCAAGCTGACGTCGAGGTCGCCGGATTCGACATAGGTATCGACGCGCCCGTCGGAATCGCAGGTGAGGTCGGCCAGCGTACCGCGGCGCGTGGGTTTTTCATCCAATCGCGTCAGCGGCATGATCGGGAAAACCTGGTCGATCGCCCACACATCGGGGATCGACTCGAACACCGAGAAATTGCAGAAGTACTTGTCGACGAGTTTGGCATCGAGGGCGTCGCTGATCTCGCGGTGTGACCGTTCGTCGGGTTTGAGCCGTGCGCGCACGCCCAGTGCGATCGCGTGATACAGCGCATCGAGGCTGGCGCGCCCGGCAAGGTCCAGTGCGCCCTGCGCGTACAGCAACTGCCCTTCGCCGAGATACTGCTGCGCGTCCTGCCATATCTCGCGCACGGGACGCTTGTCGATTGCCGCCAGCGTGTCGCGCAGTGAGCGCAATACCGGCGACTCGTCCGGCGCCTCGAGCGGTACCAAGCCGTCGGGTGCGGGTTCGACTTCGCTGACGTTGATCGCCAGCACAGCATGGTGCGCGGTCATCGCCCGGCCCGACTCGGTGAGCACGTGCGGCGGGTCGATCTGCCATGCCGCGCACGCCGCCGCGAGCGGCGCAACGATGGCGTTGGCGTATTGATCGAGATCGTAATTGATCGAGCACTCACCGCGCGAGCGCGTCCCTTCGTAATCGACGCCGAGTCCGCCACCGACGTCGACCTGATCGAGCGGCAGTCCCGCCTTGCGCAATTCCGCGAAGTGACGCACCGCCTCGCGCATGCCGGCCGAGATGTCGCGCAGGTTGGAAATCTGCGAACCCATGTGGAAATGCAGCAGCCGCATCGTCGGTGCAAGGTTCGCCTCGCGCAGGCGCGCGGCCAGCGCCAGCAGTTGCGCCGGGGTCAACCCGAACTTGCTCTTGTCGCCGCCGGTGTTCTGCCACTTCCCGGCGCCGATCGAGGCCAGCCGCACCCGTACGCCGAGCTTCGGTTCGACGCCGAGCGCCTTCGACCCGGCGATCACGTGCTCCAGCTCGGACGGCTTCTCGATCACGATCACGACGTCGATGCCGAGCTTGCGCCCGATCAGCGCGAGGCGGATGTAGTCGGCATCCTTGTAACCGTTGCAGACGACCAGCGAGCCCTTGCGCGCCATCCCCAGCACGGCCAGCAATTCCGGCTTGGAGCCGGCTTCCAGACCGAAGCCTTCGCCGCCGGCCAGCGTTCCGGCCACCGCGCGCTGTTGGTTGACCTTGATCGGGTACAACGCGGTGTAGCCCCCGGCGTAGTCATGCGCGCGCATCGCGGCGTCGAACGCGGCGCGCAGCCTTGCGCGGCGGTCGAGCAGGATGTCGGGAAAACGCAGCAACAGCGGCATCCGCAAACCCATCTCCCGCGCACGCGCGACCGCGTCGTCCAGCGCGATGACCGGGCCGCCCGCGCCACGCGGGCGCATCAAGGCACGGCCGCCGGCGCCCACGTCCACATAGCCATCGCTCCAGTGCGGCACCGAATACAGGGCGCGCGCATCTTCGAGGCTCCATTCCTGCACCATGGGGAGATTCCGGAAACGGCGGAAAGCGCGAATTGTAGCGCCCCGTTGCGATCCGACCGTTACAATCGCAAGCCTGCTCCACGGATGACACGCATGCCCCCGGACAAATGGTTCACCGAGAAACACGAGGCTTCCGGCTCGTCCATCGGCTATCGCGTCGAGGAAAAGCTTGCCGAAGAAAAGACGCCGTTCCAGCACATCGAGATCTACCGCACCACCGATTGGGGCAACCTGATGGTGATCGACGGCTGCGTGATGCTGACGACGCGCGACAACTTCCTCTACCACGAGATGATGACCCACCCGGCGCTCTACACCCACCCCGCGCCGCGCAACGTGGCGATCATCGGCGGCGGCGACTGCGGCACCCTGCGCGAAACGCTGCGCCACCCGGAAGTGGAATCAGCGGTCCAGATCGAGATCGACGAGCGCGTGTCGCGGCTTGCCGAAGCGTATTTTCCCGAGCTTTGCGAGTCCAACGCGGACCCGCGCGCAAGGCTGCTGTTCGACGACGGCATCCGGTACATGGCGGATGCGGAACCGGCGTCGCTCGATCTCGTGATCGTCGATTCCACCGATCCGGTCGGCCCCGCCGAGGGCCTGTTCAACGCGAAGTTCTATGCGAGTTGCTTTCGCGCGTTGCGCACGGGCGGCATTCTGGTGCAGCAGTCGGAGTCGCCGCTGGTGCTGCTGGAACTCATCCGGTCGATGCACACCGCGATGCGCGGTGTCGGCTTCGACGCGACGCGGACGCTGCCGTTTCCGCAGCCGTGCTACCCGACCGGCTGGTGGAGTTGCACCCTGGCGCGCAAGGGAGGCGACCTCGCCACGTTTCGCGAGCGCGATGCGGTGCACCGACCGTTCGCGACCCGTTACTACAATGCCGACATCCATCGCGCCGCACTGGCGCAGCCCGAATTCATGCGCACCACCCTCGATCCGTGAAGTGGCGCGGCGGCAGGTAGCCGTTCATCCACGCCATTCTACGGTCGGTCGGAATTTCGCTTGTGGAACCCGAGATGCACAGAATTGCCCACATTGCCGCACTGACGGGTCTGCTGTTCACGTGCAATGCGATCGCGGCCGCCCCGCCTGCCTCCGGGACCAGTGCGGAACCCGCCGCGACGACCGCCCCGCCCGCGACACCGCCCCGCTCGTCCGCCGACCAGCAGCGCGTCGGGGCCATCCAGCAATACCAGCACGACCTGGTCAGCGTGGTCGCGCTGCGCGCCGATGCCGGTTACCTGCTCGGCGCCGCGATCCTCGCCAAGCCGTTCGAGAAACAGACGCCCGGCCTCGACTTCGACGCATTGAGCGCGCGCGCTGCCGCTGCGCCCGGCGCCGGTCCCGCGACCCGTTGGGCGCGCCTCGCCGTATGCGAAACCCAGGCGGATTGCCCGAACGCCGAAGCGTTCGCCTACCTGAAGGAACATGCCGCCGACAACGCCGCGGTGTGGCTGGTCGAGCTGGACCTCGCCGCGGCCAAGGACGACGCCAAGGCCGAACACGTGGCGCTGCAGAAGGCTGCTGCCGCGACATCCTACGACGACTATTACGGCCAGGCGCTGGCCGGCGTCGCCCGCGCGGTCGATGTACTGCCGCCACTGCCGGACACCACCGACGGCGCGCACGACGGCCAGCCCGACAACGCCGACGGCGTGCGCGTCCTGGTCGCCGCCAATGCAACCCGGTCGCACCCCCGCCCCGACCTGGATCCCCTGGTGGCCCTTTGCGCCAGCGACGCCGTTGCCGACGACAAGGACACCCGCCAGGCCTGCCTGAAGGTCGCGCATACCTTGCAGTGGGGCAGCAGCCCGATCGCGCGCGCCGCGGGCCTGCACATCCAGGGACGACTGGAGCCCGACGACAAGTCGCAAACCGGCCGGGCCAGCCGCGACCTCGCCTGGCAGGTGCAGCAGTACTCCACGCTGCTGCAACGCGCGCTCACCGATTCGGCACAGGCGTCCAGGTGGCTCGCGACGGCGCGCAATGGCGGGACCGAACTCAGCCTGATCCTCGCGACGCTGCGCGCCAATGGCGTCCCGCTGGAGGCGCCCGCAGACGATACCCCGGCACCGGCCACCAGCGGTTCCTCCTGAGGTCGCCCACCATGCGCGAGCTGCTGCTGCTGCGTCACGCCGAGGCCGGGTCGGCAGGTCCGGGCACCCGCGACATCGATCGGCACCTCAGTCCGCACGGCGAGGCCCAGGCACGGGCGGCGGGCACGTGGCTCGCCGGGCGACTGGCCGCGCCGGATGTCGTGTTGTGTTCGCCGGCGCGCCGCGCCCGGATGACGTTCGACGCTGTCGGGGAGTGCGTGGCCTTGCCAATGCCCCGCTTTCTGGATGCCATTTACGACGCCACGCCCGGCGACCTGTTGACGTTGCTCGAAGCCCACGCCGCGGACGCCGGCCGGACGCTGCTCGTCGGCCACAACCCGGGGCTCGAGCAGTTGCTGGCGCTGCTGACCGAGGGCCGTTCGGCGCAGGCACGGGGCCTGTCGCCGGCAACCCTGGCGTGGATCGAGTTTGCCGACGGCGCGCTCGAACCGGGCCACGGTCGCCTGCACGCGCTCTGGTCGCCGTGAAAGCCGCCCTGGTGCTGGTTTTGCTGTGGTTGCCGGGCCTCGCTGCCGCGGCGGTACCTCCGCCCGCTCCGCAGACATGGCCGATCGACCCCGCCCGCTCGCAGGCGCAATTCAGCGTGCGCAAGTTCTGGCTCGCGCACGAACGCGGCACGTTTCCGCAATTGCAGGGCACACTGCGCCGGATCGACACGGCCATCGACGCCGATTTGGTGGAGGTCGATGCGACGCTCGATGTCAACGGGTTGCGGATGGACGATCCGGACCATCGCGCCCGCGTGCTCGGACCCGACTTCTTCGACGCCGCACGCTTTCCGTGGGTCCGCTTCGACTCCGATCCGTTCCCGCTGCGCGTCCTGGCGACCGGCGGCACCGTGCACGGGATGCTGACCCTGCACGGCGAGCGGCACCCGATGACGTTGACGTTGCGACCCTCGGATTGCCCGCGCCAGCCGCTGGCCTGCGTGATCCGCGCGCACGGCTCGATCTCGCGTTCGACCTTCGGGATGCACGCCTGGCGCGGCGTGATTTCCAACCGGGTCGAATTGGATTTGCATATCTCACTGGGCGATCGTCCGTGACCGCCCGCCGTATCATCCCGGCACAATGAGACGCGGTTCGCGATCGAGGCTCGGCGCATGCCTGTGCGTCCTCACGCTGGCGCTGGCCGCCTGCGTCCCGCTGTCGCCGCGTCGGATCCAGCACGCCGACCACATCGTGGCGATGTCGGCGGACAACCGGGTCGACTGCTCGCGACCCGACCGTTGCGCCCGGCCATCGCCGTTCATCGACCAGGCCGATGCCGCGATCGCCGCGTCGACGCCCGGACATCCGCACAACACGGTAACGCTGCTGAACATCGGCCAGAACGCGCTGGTGGCGCGCATCAATCTGATCCGGGCCGCGCAAAAATCCATCGACATCCAGACCTACATCTGGGTCAACGACGATGCCGGCATGCTGGTGCTGGACGAACTGGTCAAGGCCGCGCGGCGCGGCGTCAAGGTGCGCGTCCTCGCCGACCAGCTCGGCTCGTTGAACAATCCCAAGCTGCTCGCGCGACTCGCCCGGGCCAGCAGCAACCTGCACATCGAGCTTTACAACCCGACGTTCGACCGCGCCCGCGCCGGCTACGTCGAGTATGCCGCGAGCGTCCTGTGTTGCTTCCGCAAGTTCAACCAGCGCATGCACAACAAGCTGTTCCTGGTCGATGGCAAGGTCGGGATCGTCGGCGGCCGCAACTACCAGAACAGCTATTACGACTGGGACTCGCAGATGGATTTCCTGGACCGCGACGTGGTCGTCGCGGGCGTCGCCGGACGGCAAATGCAGAAGAGCTTCGGGATCTTCTGGCACAACGACCGCTCGGTCCCGCTGACGCACCTGAAAGACGTCAACGCCGAGATCCTCGCGCATCCGTTCGATGCCGAACCGTGGACCGAACCCCGCTTTGCCGACCCGCAGCGGGTCGCCAAGGTCCGCGCGCAGGCCGGGGATCCCGACTTCCTGCAATCGAGGTTGCTCGCCCACAGCTTGAAGGTCGGGCTGGTCGACTACTTCTACGACCTCCCGTCCAAGGACGAAGCCGTGCATGGCCCGGATTCGCGCGAGTTGACGCACGACTTGATGGCGATGATCTCGGGCGCACAGCACCAGATCGTGCTGCAGACCCCGTACCTGGTGCTGACACGCCGGGCCGGCAAGATCTTCAGCGAGCTGCAGAAGCAGGATCCGCGCGTGGAGGTGATCGTGTCGACGAACTCGCTGGCTTCGACCGACGCCGTGGCGGTGTACGCGCTGTCCTACAAGCACCACAAGAAGTTTCTCGTGGACTTCGGTTTCCGCATCCACGAACTGATGCCGCATCCGGCCGACGCACCGGCGATGCTTGCCGACTACAACCGCCTGTCCGGCATCGGCTCGGAAAAGTCCTCGCTTCACCGCGGCGGACGGGCCCCGATCGAGGCCGGCCACGCTGGCCCACGCATCAGCCTGCACGCGAAATCGCTGGTGGTCGACGGCGAGATCGCCATGGTCGGCTCGCACAACTTCGACCCGCGCTCGGACAACTACAACACCGAATCCGGCGTGATCATCCGCGACAAGGCGTTCGCCCGGCAATTGCGCGACTCGATCCTGCGCGACGCGTCACCACAGAATGCGTGGCTGGTCGCGCCCCGCGACCCGACCCCCATCATCGGCGACGTCAGCCGTGTGCTCGGAGATGTCTCGCGCAGCCTTCCGATCTTCGACATCTGGCCCTGGGCCTACGCCACCGACTACGAGTTGAAGCCCGGTGGCACGCCCGTCCCGCCGACCCACCCGGATTTCCTGGAAAACTGGGAGCCGGTCGGCGATTTCCCCGAGGTCAACCTGTCGCTGACCGCGATCATCACGCGTTTCATCGTGGCTTTCGGCGCCGGCATCCAGGGGATACTCTAGTTTTGCGTTCGGCCGTGAACGCTGCGTCGCAAGCCACCATGGATCATGAAGATCCGCAGCCCATCGGGATCGGAACGGCCATCCATGGCCTGACTTTCCGGGAAGCCTGCGTTCGTCCGTGAACGCTGCGTCGCAAGCCACCATGGATCATGAAGATCCGCAGCGCTTCGGGGATCGGAACGACCAGATCCGCCGTCCAGGGCCGAGAGCTGCGTGGCCCGACGTTCCGAAAAGCGGCTGCGAAACGGAGTCCTGGCGCCGATTGACGTGGTCGGGGCCAGTCGCTACGCTGGCGCATTCATCCGCCCAATCGAGGAAACCCGCCATGCCCATGGATATCAGCATCCAGCTGAGCGACGACGATCTCCAGTACTTCGTCAAGGGCATGCAGGATGTCGAAGCCAGCGTCAAGGACAGTCCCGACAGTGAGATCATCGCGGCGGCGCAGGGCTTGCTCGACAGGACGCGCGGCGCGAGCGTGCCGCCCTTCATCGCGGCTCGGCTCGGCAGCGTCGAATCCATGATTTCGATGGCGAAAGACGTCGGCTTCGGCCTGCCTGACAGTGATCGCCAGCGGGTTCTGGCGGCACTCGCGTACCTGGCCGATCCCCACGACGCGATCCCCGACGCCGTACCGGTGCTGGGGTTCCTCGACGATGCCATCATGATCGAACTGTGCCGCCAGGACCTGCGCTTCGAAATCGAGGCCTACGACGACTTTTGCGAATGGCGCGCCGACGAGGCCCGGGCCCGCGGCGAGGACCCGGCCAAGCTGATGGTGCAACGCGCGGATTGGGCCGATGCGCGCGCGGCCGAAGCCATCGCCCGGATGCACCGCCGCCGGCACGATTCGTACGCCAGCGGCGCGTGGAAGCCGACGCTGTTCAAGGTCGGGTAAACCGCAGCGTCACCGATTGCGCCACAGGTTGGGCGGACGCCGGCTTCATCGGCGGAAGCCCAACTAGTGCGCAAGGAGTGTCGGGATTCGCATGAGCCGCTCAGTCCGGGTTTCACCCGGCAAGCCCAACGCTTTCGACATGACTGTTGGGCTTCGCACAAAGCGCTCGGCCCAACCTACGCTGGCTCGACGGTAATACAGGCGCCCAGCGACCCGGGGTCGCCCGGAACGCGAACCAGTGGAAGTAGGTTGGGCTGACGCCGGCTTCATCGGCGGAAACCCAACGCGATCTGGAGACGTTGGGCTTCCCCGGATGGAGCTCGGGTCAACCCAACCTACGCGTTCGGCCCTGGCTACCGCTCGAGGATCGCGACCACGCCCATCCCGCCGGCGGTACAGATCGAGATCAGGCCACGCCCGGAACCCTTCTGCGCCAGCAGTTTCGCCAACGTCGCCACGATCCGCGCGCCGGTCGCGGCGAACGGATGGCCGGTGGCCAGACTGGAACCGTGGACATTGATCTTCGCGGGGTCGATCGAGCCCAGCGGCGCATCCAGTCCCAACCGGTTCCTGCAATAGTCAGCTGATTCCCACGCGCGCAACTGGCACAGCACCTGCGCGGCGAAAGCTTCATGGATTTCGTAAAAATCGAAATCCTGCAGCTTCAATCCTGCGCGTTGCAGCATGCGCGGTACCGCGATGGTCGGCGCCATCAGCAAGCCCTCGCCATGCACGTAGTCGACGCCCGCGACCTCGGCCTCGGTGAGGTACGCCAGCACCGGCAGTTTTCGTTGTGCGGCCCAGTCCTCGCTGGCCAGCAAGGCCGCCGCCGCGCCGTCCGAAAGCGCGGACGAGTTGCCGGCGGTCAGCGTGCCCTTGCCCGAAGTCCTGTCGAAGGCGGGTTTCAACGCGGCGAGCTTTTCCAGCGTCGTGTCGGCGCGCAACAGGTTGTCACGCCGCACGTCGCGGAACGGAATCACGAGATCGTCGAAGAATCCGGCGTCGTAGGCGGCGGCGAGTTTGCGGTGGCTTTCGAGTGCCCACTGGTCCTGTTCGGCCCGGCCGATCTTCCACTCGCGCGCCATCTTTTCGCAATGCTCGCCCATCGACAGCCCGGTGCGCGGTTCGACCACGCCCGGCACTTGCGGCTTCAGTTCACGCAGACGCAAGCCCTGCGTCGCCGCGCGCCATTTCTGCCCGAACGTCTTTGCGCGATTGAGGTCCAGCAGGCGCTGCTGCAGACGGTCGGAATAGGCCAACGGTACCTGGCTGGTGGTATCGGAACCACCGCCGATGCCGACCTCGATCTGGCCCGTCGCGATCTTCTGCCCGATCAGGATCGCATTGTCCAGTGAAGTGCCGCAGGCGCGTGCCGTGGTGAGGCCGGGCGTCGTCATCGCCAGTCCCGAGGATTGCAGCGCCTCGCGCGCGAGGTTCCAGTCGGCCGGGTGCTTCATCACCGCGCCGAACGCGACCTCGCCCAGTTCGAGGCCCTGCAGGCCGAACTTTTCGACCAGCGCACCCAGCACCTCCACCGACATCCCGAAATTGCCGAGGTCGGCGTACGCGGTGTCGCGCTTGCAGAACGGAATGCGTACGCCGCCCAGCACGGCAACGCGGCGGGTTTGCGGGATCATGGCGCAACTCCTTGCAGGCGACATCGATATTGTAGGAGCGCGCCTGCGCGCGATTGACGGTCCGCACGCGGGCTCCTAGAAAAAATCGACGAATCCGCGCCGCAGCATCCTGTAGGGCTCCTCTTCCATTCCGAGTGAGGCATAGGTCTGCTGCGCGCGGGCGTTGTCGCGTTCGACATACAAGCGCAGCCCGACCGCACCGGCCGCGCGCGCGCGGCGCTCGACTTCTGCGTACAGCGTGCGGAATACCCCGCGACGCCGGTGCGCGGAAGCAACATACACGCTCTGGATCCACCACCAATCGCCATCTCGCCAATCGCTCCACTCGTGCGTGACCAGCAGGCAGCCGGCCGGCTCGCCTTCGCACTCGGCAACAAGATAAAACCCGCGGCGCGGATCGTCGAACACACCCTGCGTGCCGTGTGCCAACACGGTCCGGTCGAGCCTCTTGTGCTCGGTCTCCAACGCCATCG
>DASUKQ010000167.1:0-12436 GCA_036278635.1 Rhodanobacteraceae bacterium | reverse complement strand
GAAAGCCGCGATGGCCCACAAGGGCGCGGCCTTCGTGGATGTGATCAGCCCGTGCGTGGCCTTCAACAACCACGAGGGCAGCACCAAGAGTTACGACTACGTGCGCGAGCACAACCATGCCTTGTGCCGGATGGATTTCATTTCACCCCGCGACGAAATCACCGTCGATTATCCGCCGGGCGAAGTACGCGACGTCAGGCAGCACGATGGCAGCGTGTTGCGTTTGCGCAAGCTGCCGGAATGCCACGACACCGGCGATCGGGTGGCGGCGATGAATTACCTGCACGCCTGCCAGGCACGCGGCGAAATCGTCACGGGCCTGTTGTACGTCGATCCCGAGGCGCCGGACCTGCACGCACACCTTGAAACCGCACCCGTGGCGTTCAACACGCTCGGTGAGCGCGAGCTTTGTCCCGGCAGCGGGGCCTTGGCTAAAATCAACGCTTCGTTGCGTTGAGGCCCGGGGCGGGATGCTGCGCCGCATCGGGGCCCGTCGCTGCCGCGCGGTCGGGAGCAGGCGCATTGCGCGTGCGGCGTTTCGCCGGATCGGCGGCTCGGCGCCGGTGTCCGGCAGGTGCCGGTGGGTTTCGCCCCTCCCGGCCGCGGCGCAGTTGCCCGAACGAAGCCGGAAATCGTGATCGACAAGGAAAAGCGACGCCTGAACCTCCACATGGACCGCTGGCAGCGCAAGCTGCCGGATTGGGCGGCGCGCGGCATGGGCTGGCTGCGCAGGCCGTCTTCGCGCTGGGTGCGGATTCCGCTCGGTTTGATCCTCGTGGCCGGCGGCCTGTTGGGGTTCCTTCCGGTACTCGGGTTCTGGATGGCGGTTCCCGGCCTGCTGCTGCTGGCGATCGACATCCCGTTTTTGCGATCGCCAGTGCGGGTCGCGATCGTGCGGACGAGGCGCACCGCGCTTGGGCTGAGGCGTTGGTGGCGCCGGCGCAGGCAATGATCGCCACGTGCAGCAGGCAGGTCCGGGCCCGGGGATCGCCGTTTCTTTCGCAGTACTGGGCCGAGCCTTCCTGTTTGTTGCAGCGCAGCATTGACGCCGATACCATGGCGCACTACGTATCAGGAGATCAGGTTCATGGCCAAAACGCCGGATTCCGCGGAAACATCGGGCGACTGGCAGACCATGTCGCGACAGTACTGGGAAGCCTGGGCGGACGCCACTCGCAAGGCATTTGACGCCGGTTCCCCGCAGGCGAGCGCGCACGAAGGGCCCTGGCATGAGGGCCTCGAGCAGTGGTCGCGGATGTTCAATGCCCGCAAGGCGGGCAACACGCAGAGCGAAGTGGTGGAGCGCATGCTCGGTGGCGCGCGCAGCTATTTCTCGCTGCTGGAATCGTTGGCCGAAAAGGGCCCCGGCGGCAAGGCCGATCCGCACGCTTGGGCCGACACGCTGCGCGAGTCGTTCAATTTCCCCGGCGCGGATGCGGACCTGTTCGACAACCCGATGGCGCGCGCGATGCGCGAGCTCTCGGGCCATGGCTCGCGGGGCTTCGAGCAGATGATGCAGGGCCTGGAGCCGATGATGGCCGAGGCACGCGCCATGCTCGAACTCCCGGCATTCGGCTATCTGCGCGAGCATCAGGAGTATTACCAGCAGATGGCGGCGGCGTGGCTCGACTATCAGCGCGAGACCAATCGCTACAACACCCTGATCGCGCGCGCCAGCCGGCGCGCTTTCGAGGTGTTCGAGGACAAGCTGGCCGAGCGCTCGGATTCCGGTCCCCAGGTCGACAGCGTGCGCCGCCTGTACGACTTGTGGGTCGAGGCCGCCGAAGATGCCTACGCGGAGGTGGCCCTGTCCGAAGAATTCCGCGAGGTATACGGCGCCCTGGTCAATGCGCAGATGCGGGTGCGCAAGCATGCGCAACAGGCCGTCGAGCGGGTGTCCAGCAATCTCGGCGTCCCGACCCGTACCGAAATCGACAGCATGGGCAAGTATCTCCACGACGTCCGCCGCGACACGCGCAATCTTGCGGAACAACTTCCCGATCTGGTGGCCGAGGTCGCTGCGTTGCGCGACGAAGTTGCGCGCCTCAAGCGTGCGGGTGGCTCCAGCTCCGCCACGAAGCGGACCACGTCCCGCAAGGCGCCGCGCAAGGCCCGCAAATCGACCGGCAAGGAGAAGGCATGATGGACCCGATCCGCATCGATCCGAAGCGCGCGCTCGACGAAGCCCTCCGCGCGCAACAAAAACTGGTGGCGAGTGTCCGCACCCTGCGCGAAGTCGACGACGTCGATTACGGCGCCACCGCCAAGGAACCGATCTACCGCGAAGACAAGGTCGTCGTCTATCGCTACAAGGGTGAAAAGAAGCCCACCGCGAAGACCCCGATCCTGATCTGCTACGCGCTGGTCAACCGGCCGTACATGGTGGACCTCCAGGAGGACCGCTCGCTGGTCAAGAACCTGCTGGCGCTCGGCGAGGACGTCTACATCATCGACTGGGGCTACCCGGACGGCGCCGACCGCTGGCTGACGCTCGACGATTACATCAACGGCTACATCCGCCGCAGCGTGGATGCGGTGGCCAAACACGCCGGTGTCAAGAAGATCAACCTGCTCGGCATCTGCCAGGGCGGCGCATTTTCGTTGTGCTTCGCGTCGCTGCAGCAGGAAAAATTGCAGAACCTGATCACGATGGTGACGCCGGTCGATTTCCACACGAAAGAGAACATGTTGTCGCACTGGACCCGCGACATGGACGTGGACCTGTTCGTCGATACGCTGGGCAACGTCCCGGCCGACCTGATGAACTTCTCCTACCTCATGCTGAAGCCGGTGCGGCTGAACCAGCAGAAATACGTCGCGATGCTGGACATCCTCGACGACAAGGTGGAACTCGAAAACTTCCTGCGGATGGAAAAGTGGATCTTCGACTCGCCCGACCAGGCCGGCGAGGCATTCCGCGAATTCATCAAGGAGTTCTACCAGGGCAACAAGCTGGTCAAGGGCGGCCTCAAGATCGGCGGCAAGGACGTGAGCCTGAAGAACATCACGATCCCGGTACTCAACATCTTCGCCATCCACGACCATCTGGTGCCGCCGTCGGCATCGCGGCCGATGGGGGATCTCGTGGGCACGAAGGATTACACCCAGCTCGAGTTCAAGGGCGGCCACATCGGTATCTACGTATCCGGGCGCGCGCAGCGCGAGGTGCCTTCGGCGATCCACGAGTGGCTGAAGACGAGGACCGCGTAGGGCGGAACCCGCGAAGCGGTTTCCGCCGTGATGGTTCATGGTGGAAGCGGCGCCGATTCCACCCTGCGCGAGCGTAGCCTGTCCCGAGTCCATCGAAGGGCTCAACCCGAACGGCGATACCTGGAATTCGAGGACTGATGATATGAGCACTCGTCCACCATTGAGGCGTTCGCGTCGCAACCGCATGATCGCCGGCGTCGTCGGTGGCCTCGCCGATTACTTCGGCCTCGATCCTTCACTGGCGCGAATCATCTACGTGCTGGTGTCGATTTTTTCGGCGGCGTTCCCCGGCATCATTGTTTACATCGTCTTGTGGATCCTGATCCCGCAAGAGGACTGAGCTGCACCGTGGGCGAAGGGCGTATGGCCGGTCGACGCGTGCTAGGCTTTGGCGCCGTATGGAACCCGTGAAGCCCGCACCCGCCATGGACTCCCGGAGCGACACCCTGGTGCATGATTCATTGCGTGCGGTGCAATGGCGCGGCGACCGCCTGCGCCTCCTCGACCAGCGCAAATTGCCGTTCGCAGAAACCTGGATCGATTGCCACGATGCCGATGAGGTCGCCTCGGCGATCCGCGGCCTGGTGGTGCGCGGCGCACCCGCGATCGGAATTGCGGCGGCGTGGGGCGTGGTGCTCGCCGCACGCCACGGCGACGATCCGGACCGTGCCCTGTCGACGCTGCGAGCGGCACGTCCGACGGCGGTCAATCTGATGGGCGCATTGGACCGGATGCGCGCGCGGATCGATGCCGGCGCAGACGCCGCGTCCCTGGCGGACGAAGCGCAGGCCATCCAGGACGAGGACCTTGCCGCCAACCGCGCGATGGGTGCGTTGGGCGCAGCCCTGATCGCGCCCGGAAGCGGGGTGCTGACCCACTGCAATACCGGTTCGCTCGCGACGTCCGGTTACGGCACGGCGCTGGGCGTGGTCCGGTCGGGCTACGCGTCGGGCACCATCGCGCGCGTCTACGCGGGTGAAACCCGCCCGTGGCTGCAGGGGGCGCGCTTGACCATGTGGGAATTGCACCACGACGGCATCCCGGCGACGCTGATCGCCGATGCCGCCGCAGCCCACCTGATGAAATCCGGTGCCGTGCAATGGGTGGTCGTGGGCGCCGACCGGGTCGCGGCGAACGGCGATACCGCCAACAAGATCGGCACCTGCCAACTCGCCATCGCGGCAAGGTACCACGGTGTCAAGTTCATGGTCGTGGCGCCGTCTTCGACGATCGACATGGACATGCCGTCGGGCGACGGCATCGAAATCGAATTGCGCGATCCGTCGGAATTGCTGTCGGTGGGTGGTCGGCGCACGGTGGCCGACGGCGGCGAGGCGTGGAACCCCGTTTTCGACATCACGCCGCACGATCTGATCGACGTACTGGTGACCGAGCGCGGTGTGCTCGGGCCACCCGACGCAGCATCGCTGGCCGCCCTGTTCGGCCCGCCGGTCACCCGTTGAATGTGGCACGTTTCCAGGCAACTGGGTTGGTTCGGCGTCGGTGGTTTCATCGGTTTCGTCGTCGATGCCGGCATCGTGCAGCTGCTGGTCAGCAAATTGAACGCCGACCCCTACGTCGGGCGGTTGTTCTCGTTCACCTGCGCTGCCACCGCGACGTGGTTGTTCAACCGCCGCTTCACGTTTCACCAGCGGGGCGACTACACGCTGTTTGGTGAATGGAGCCGCTACCTCGTCGCGATGTCGGCGGGGTTCGCGCTCAACTACACGACCTACGCGTTGGTGGTTTATTTCTCGCATTTCGTGCAGGACTGGCCCTCGATCGGCGTCGCCGTGGGTTCGCTTCCGGGCTCGGCAGTGAACTTTCTGGGCGCCCGCCACTGGGTATTTGCGGGGGATCGCAAGGGGGGATCGCCCAGGCCCGGGCAAAAGCCGGATGACCAGCCGTAAGTTGGTGTGATAATTGAAGTTTTTCGTCCTGTTTCGGGCGCGGTTGTGGTACAATTTCAAGGTTGATTTCGAGGCGCGGGTTGCGTTCGAAGCCCGCGCCTTTTGCGTTGCCCCGACACAGGAAACCTGCGGATGGCAGAGCCGGCCAGTGAAGTAATTCGCGTCAATATCGAAGACGAGATGCGCCAGAGTTACCTCGATTACGCGATGAGCGTGATCGTGGGTCGCGCGCTCCCCGACGTGCGTGACGGGCTGAAGCCCGTGCACCGCCGCGTGCTGTTCGCGATGAACGAACTGGGCAACGCCTGGAACAAGTCCTACAAGAAATCCGCGCGCGTGGTCGGCGACGTGATCGGCAAGTACCACCCGCACGGTGATTCGTCGGTGTACGACGCGATCGTGCGCATGGCGCAGCCGTTCTCGCTGCGCTACATGCTGGTGGATGGGCAGGGCAACTTCGGTTCGGTGGATGGCGACAGCCCGGCCGCGATGCGTTACACCGAAGTGCGCATGGCGCGCCTCACGCACGACCTGCTCGCCGACATCGACAAGGAAACCGTCGACTTCGGTCCCAACTACGACGAGAGCGAACAGGAACCGCTGGTCCTGCCGACCCGGGTGCCGAACCTGCTGGTCAACGGTTCCGCCGGCATCGCGGTCGGCATGGCGACCAACGTGCCGCCGCACAACATGGGCGAGGTGATCGACGCGACCATCGCGCTGATCGACGATCCGGGGCTCGGCATCGACGAATTGATGGAGCACGTCCCCGGTCCGGATTTTCCGACCGCCGGCATCATCAATGGCGCGGCGGGCATCATCCACGCCTACAGGACCGGTCGCGGCCGCATCTTGGTGCGCGCGAAAACCGAAATCGAGACCAACGCGCACGGCCACGAGGCGATCATCGCCACCGAACTTCCGTACCAGGTCAACAAGGCGCGACTGATCGAAAAGATCGCCGAACTGGTCAAGGAAAAGAAGATCGAGGGCATCAGCGGCCTGCGCGACGAATCCGACAAGGACGGCATGCGGGTCGTGATCGAGGTGCGCAAGGACGCGATGGCGGACGTGGTGCTGAACAACCTGTTCCAGCAGACCCAGTTGCAGGTCACGTTCGGCATCAACATGGTGGCGTTGGTCGACGGCCAGCCGCGCCTGCTGAACCTCAAGGAGATTCTCGAATCGTTCATCCGGCACCGGCGCGAAGTCGTCACCCGCCGCACGATCTTCGACCTGCGCAAGGCGCGCGCACGCGCGCACGTGCTGGAAGGCCTCACGGTTGCCCTGGCCAACATCGACGCGATGATCGAGCTGATCAAGTCGTCGGAGTCGCCGCAGGTGGCGCGCGAACGCATGCTGGCGCGCAAGTGGGAACCGGGCGTGGTGCGGGCGTTGCTGCAGGCCGCGGGCAGCGATGCTTCGCGCCCGGAGGACCTCGACCCCCGGGCGGGCCTGCACGATGACGGCTACCAGCTTTCCGACGTCCAGGCCCGGGAAATCCTGGAGATGCGCCTGCACCGGTTGACCGGTCTCGAGCAGGACAAGCTCAGCGACGAATACAAGCAGTTGCTGGAAGCCATTCGTGGCCTGATCGCGATCCTCGAGGATCCGGACAAGCTGCTGGACGTGATTCGCACCGAACTGGCGGAGATGAAGGAACTGTATGGCGATGGGCGCCGCACCCGCATCCTGCACACCCAGGAGGACCTGGAGACGCTGGACCTGATCGCGCAGGAAGACGTGGTTGTCACGCTTTCGCATGCCGGCTATTGCAAACGCCAGTCGCTGGACATTTATCGTGCCCAGAAGCGCGGCGGGAAGGGCCGGTCGGCGACCAGCATGAAGGAAGAAGACTTCGTCGAACGCCTGTGGATCGTCAATACCCACGACACGCTGCTCGCCTTCACCAGCGCGGGACGGGTGTACTGGCTCAACGTGTATCGGATCCCGGAAGCGAGCCCCGGCGCGCGCGGGCGGCCGATCGTCAATCTCCTGCCATTGCAGGAGGACGAGACCGTGCAGGCGCTGTTGCCGGTTCGCGAATACGACGACAACCGCTTCGTGTTCTTTGCCACCCGCGACGGCACCGTCAAGAAGACACCGCTCAAGGAATTCGAATACCAGCTGCAGAAGGGCAAGCTGGCGATCGGTCTGGATGATGGCGATGGCCTCGTGGAGGCCGAACTCACGGATGGCAACTGCGACATCCTGCTGTTTGCGTCCAATGGCAAGGCCGCGCGCTTCGCCGGCAGCGGAGTGCGTGCGATGGGGCGTACCGCCCGCGGCGTGCGTGGCATGCGCCTGGCCGATGGCGCGCACGTGGTGTCGATGATCGTGGCCGACGAAGCGACCGAAGCCAACGGTTGCGATGTGCTCACCGCCACCGAGCGCGGTTACGGCAAACGCACGCCGCTCGCCGATTTCCCGCGCAAGGGTCGCGGTACCCAGGGCGTGGTGGCCATCAAGTGCTCGGAACGGAACGGCGCGTTGGTCGCGGCGATCTGCACCGACGAGCACCACGAGCTGATGCTGATTTCCAACCAGGGGACGCTGGTGCGGACCCGTGTCGCGGAAGTTTCACAGGTCGGCCGCAATACCCAGGGGGTCACCCTGATCCGGTTGCCCGACGACGAAAAGCTCGTCGGCGTGGTGAAGATCGAGAACGGCGACGAGGAAGGCGCGGAAACCGATGGCGCTGGCGCGAGTGATGCACCGACTTTGTAGGTTGGGTTGAGCGGGCTTCATCCGCGAAGCCCAACTCCAAGGCGACATCGACATCCGGTGTTGGGCTTGACTCCGTTCAACCCGACTTGGGTGCCGCCAGGTCGGCGAGCATGCCCGGCAAATCCTTGAGGTTGGCGAGCTTCATGGCGGGTTCCGGAACATCGTCGGGCGCACGAAACCAGAACGTCGGCATTCCGGCGGCGATTCCTGCCTTGACGCCGGGCAGGCTGTCTTCCACCACCGCGCAACGCCCGGGCGCCACGCCCATTGCCCGAGCGGCGTGGAGGAACAGGCGGGGGTCGGGTTTCCAGAAACCCACGTCATAGGCGCTGAAGATCCGGTCGGTTGCGAAGAAGTGCGCCAGGCCGGTCACCTCGAGGCTCAGTTCGATCTTTTCCATCGGGCCGCTGGACGCCACGCAGGCCGGAACTTGCAATTTGCGGAGCACCTCCGCCGCACCCTCAACGGGCTTGAGGTGCGACCGGAATGCTTCGGCGGTCCTTCTGCGAACCTCGGGAATGAAGGAATCGGGAAGCTTGCGCCCCAACCGGCACTCCAGATCCGCGACGCAATCGGCCATCCTGCCGCCGACATAGGCTTGCATCGCCTCTTCCGTGGTCATCGCGAGACCGAACGGCGCCACGCACTCCACCAGTGCCGCGTTGGCGAGCCGTTCACTGTCGACGAGCGTGCCGTCGCAGTCGAAGATCACGGCCTCGATTGGCATCGCTTGGCCCAGCTTGGGCATGGCGGAAAACCGCGGCCGGCCGTGCGTGCTAGCGACCCTGCAATGCCGCCAGCATCGCCTCGGCGCTCGACACCCGGAATTCGCCGGGGGCCTCGACGTGCAGCACCTTCACGACGCCATCCTCGGCGTAGAGAGCGAAGCGCCTGGAACGCAAACCCATCCCGAACTTGCTGGAATCCAGCTCCAGGCCGAGTGCCTTGGCGAATTCGGCATTGCCGTCGGCCAGCATCAGCATGCCGTCGGGGACGTGGCGGTGCTCGGCCCAGGCTTTCATCACGAAGGCATCGTTGACAGCCATGCACGCGACGTCGACACCGCGCCGTTTGAAATCCTGGTAGTGCTCGACATAGCCCGGCAGGTGGCGCTCCGAGCACGTTGGCGTGAACGCGCCCGGCACCGAGAACAGCACCACTTTCTTGCCCTTGAACACATCGTCGGTGGTCAATCGCTGCACACCGTCGCGCAGGATGGAGAAGGTTGCGGCGGGGATGCGGTCGCCGATCTGGATGGCCATGCGGGGTGACTCCGGGCTGGATGGGGAATCCCGCCATGCTAGCGCTCGCGCGGCCGCGCCGCAGCCTTGAAACCCATGGACCCGGCCCTACCTATTCGGCAAGCGGCCCGCGCGGCCGAACCGATCGACAACATGTCAGGAGAAACTTCGATGAACACCACCCGTTACACCCCCTGGGGCGGCACCGGCTCGTTGCCGCAAGAGTTCAAGCAAGCATTCGGCCGCCTGTTCGACCTGGAAGAGGCCGACCAGTCCGACGTGGTTACCAGCCAATGGGCGCCCCGCGTGGACATCCGCGAGGAAGACAAGCGTTTCGTGATCGAGGCCGACATCCCCGGCGTCGATCCCAAGGATATCGAAGTGCACATGGAGAAGGGAATCCTGTCGATTCGCGGTGAGCGCAAATCCGGCCACAAGATCGAGAACGGCAAGTTCACCCGCGTCGAGCGTTCGCACGGCGTGTTCTATCGGCGGTTTGCACTGCCCGACAGTGCGAATCCGGATGGCATCTCGGCCACCGGCCGGAACGGCGTCCTGGAGATCGAGATCCCCAAGCGCCCGGAAACCACGCCGCGCAAGATCGACATCAAGGTCGACTGACGGGCCTGCCCGGACCGTGTGGAATCGGGCGGGGAGATTGCGGCGCGTGTTGCGTGCACGCCATCCCCGCCCCGGTTCCTTGCAGGGAGATGAGGGTTGCGCGATGGCGCGGCCCGGGTTCGAAGGCTTACCGGATCGGCCTGAAAATTTCCCGTACCCGGCTTTGCCTCGTAATATCGAATCTGCGGCGGAGCGATCCGCCGCAGGTTTTGTCCGATGGCGGGAGGCTCGATGCAGTTCCAGGATTACTACGACACCCTCGGTGTCAAGGCCGGAGCCGGTGACGACGAGATCAAGTCGGCCTATCGCAAGCTTGCGCGCAAGTACCACCCGGACAAGAACAAGGAGGCCGGCGCCGAGGACAAGTTCAAGGCGGTCAGCGAGGCCTACGAGGTGCTGCACGACAAACAGAAGCGTGCGGCCTACGACAACCTGCGTGCAGGTGGTTACCGTGGCGGCGACAACTTCCGGCCGCCGCCGGGCTGGCAGCAGCAGGCCCCTGGCGGGTTCGAGTTCCGCAACGCTGCCCCGGGCGGGTTCGGCGGCGACGACGTGGGGGGCTTCAGCGACTTCTTCGAATCGTTGTTCGGCGGCCGCGCCGCGGGTGCCCGTGCCCAGCAACGTGGTCCGCTGCGCGGCAACAACGTGCGCGCCGCCGTCGAGATCGACCTGCGTACCGCCTACGCGGGCGGCAAGCAGCGTCTGGGCCTTCGTGATGCGACAGGCGAGCGCACGCTGGAGGTCAACATTCCCGCCGGCATCCTTCCGGGCAAGGTGATCCGCCTGGCCGGACAGGGCGAACCCGGCTACAACGGCGGTCCGGCCGGCGACTTGTTGCTGGAAGTGCAGGTGCGCGACGATCCGCAGTTCAGGCTGCAGGGTCGTGACATCGAGGTTGACGTGCCGGTGTCGCCATGGGAAGCGGCGCTGGGCGCGAAGGTGCCGGTGCCAACGCTGGGCGGCAACGTCGAGTTGCGAATTCCCGCCGGCTCGCGCAGTGGTCGCAAGCTGCGCCTCAAGGGACGCGGCATGCCGGGCCGCGCGCCGGGGGACCAGATCGTTGTGCTGTCGATCCAGGTCCCGCCAGCGGACAGCGAGAGGGCCAGGGAGGCCTACACGGCCTTCGAGCAGGCGTTCCCGGGGTTCAATCCACGCGGGTGACCCTGCACGAGCCGGTCTGCGCGCAGTCCCTGTTCCTTCTTTTGACGGCTGGCTTGGCCGGCGAACGACGCACGTCGTCCGATCCGTCGCGCGCGGGGCACGTTCCTATACGGCCAGCGCGTCGTTCAAGGCCTTGGTCAGGTCCACCTCGTTGACCGGTTTGGTCACGAAAGCCTTGGCGCCTTGCCGCATCCCCCAGACCTTGTCGGTGTCCTGGTCCTTGGTCGTGACCAGGATCACCGGGATGTGCGACGTGCCCGGATCCCTGGAAATCGCGCGGGTCGCCTGGAACCCGTTGAGATTGGGCATGACCACGTCCATCAGGACGAGGTCGGGCTGGTCGCGTTTGGCCGCTTCCACGCCGGCGGCGCCGTCCACGGCGGTCAGGGTCTGGTGACCGAGTTTCTCCACCAGCCGTTTCAACCCTTCCAGTTGCGACGGCGAATCATCGACGATCAGGATACGTGCCATGCAGAACTCCCCACTGCGGTTGCGGGCATTGTAGGCAAGCAGGGTCCAAAGCGCCACGCTTGCCGCCGAGCGAATGTGTCCTGGGCTTCGGGGGAACGATCGTTCAATCAGTGGATTGTGGGCGGTTTCGCAGGTCGAATCCAGTTACCGGCCGGCGCCCACGGCGAGCAGCGTGCGGCCGAACGATTGCCCCGCCAGCATCGCCTCGAATACGCCCGGCAGGTCGTCCAGGGTCGCCTCGCGGGTGCAAATGCGGTCGAGGTGCGCGGGCTTCCAATCGGAGGCGAGGTGTTGCCACACCTCATCGCGGATGTCGCGTGCCGTGCCGGCCGACGCGATGCCCAGCAGGCTGACGCCGCGGATGATGAATGGCATCACCGTGGTATCGATATTGCTGCCGGCGGCGAGGCCGATGCTGGCGACATTGCCGTACGGCGCGGTGCTGGCCAGCAGTTGCGTCAACAACCGGCCCCCCGCGCTGTCCACCACGCCGCCGAAGCGCGTGGATTCCAGCGCACGATCGCCGAGGCCAAGTCCACGCCGATCGAGAACTTCGCTGGCGCCGAGTGTCCTCAGAAAATCCGCGTACTCGGGCTTGCCGCTGATCGCGTGGACCGTGAAGCCCGCTTGCGAAAAAATGTCGATGGCGAGCATCCCGACCCCGCCCGTGGCACCCGTGATCGCGACCGGTCCCAGTTCCGGAGACTGCCGGTTGTCGTGCATGCGGTGGAGCGCGAGCGCCGCCGTGAAACCTGCGGTGCCCAGGACCATGGCTTCGCGCAGGGACAATCCCGGTGGCAGCGGGATCGTCCACTTTGACGGCAGGCGGGCGTACTCGGCGTAGCCGCCGTCGCGCGTCTCGGACAATCCGCAGCCGGTGCACAACACCGCGTCGCCTTCCCTGAAAGCCGGGTCGGTCGATTCGACCACGTGTCCGGCGACGTCGATGCCGCCGTTCAACGGGAAGCGGCGCAGGATCCTGCCCTTGCCGGTACCCGCCAGCGCGTCCTTGTAGTTGACCGACGAGTACGCGGCCTTCACCAGCACTTCGCCCGGCGAAAGATCGTCCGCGTGCATGGACTCGATGCCGGCACG
>DASUKQ010000166.1:0-41530 GCA_036278635.1 Rhodanobacteraceae bacterium | reverse complement strand
GTCCACGGCGGTGACGCCGAGATCCAGGGGCTCCACGATCACCTTGTTCCAGTCGGCATCCAGTTCCTCGGCGAGGATGCGGGCCTCGGCAGTCCGGATGCCCTGGCCGACCTCCGGGTCGCGCGAGCCGATCACGGTGGTACCGTCCGGCTCGATCCTCACGTACGGGTTCAGCCGGATCAGGTTCTGGCCGAGCAACCTGTCCGGGGTCCAGGCGAACGCAGGAAGGCCCACGATCAGTGCCCCGGTCGCCCCGCCGAACACCTTGATGAAGCGGCGGCGGCTGGCGTCGTGCGGGCGCTTCACCTGGATTTGCCCTGCATGGCTTTCGAGGCACGCCGGATGGCGCGACGGATGCGCGGGTAGCTGCCGCAGCGACACAGGTTCCCGATGCCGTCGATGTCCTTGTCGCTGGGATTCGGCTTCCGTGCGAGGAGGTCCACGGCCGCCATGAGCTGGCCGGGCTGGCAGTAACCGCACAGGATCGCATCCTCGTCGATCCACGCCTGCTGGACCGGGTGCAGCGTACCGTCCGCGCCGACCAGTCCTTCGACCGTGGTGATGTCCTTGCCGACGAGATCCTGCATCGCCAGCATGCAAGCGCGTTTCAGCTTGCCATCCACCAGTACGCTGCACGCGCCGCAACTGGCGTCGTCGCAACCGTACTTGCAGCCGGTCAGCCGCAGCACGTCCCGCAGGTACCACAGCAACGGGAGCTCCGGGTCGCCGGTGTGGCGGAAATGCTTGCCGTTGATCGTGACGTCGACGCCGCTGCGGACCGGTTGCGGCGTGATCTGTGTCGGCGGGGCCTGGGGGGTCTGCTGCATCCGCCGATTGTATTGGCGACAGGGCCGCCGCTCATCAAATGCTGCGCGGGCGAACGGCCCGGCGTTCAGATTGGGCGCGTCGCGATCGTGTAGCTGGCGCGCGACTCGTCGGTGGTCCACCGGCCGCAAGATTGCGTTTTCCCGTGCCGCACGCAACACTTGCGGGCCTTGCCCGCGCTGCCGCGCGCTGTTCGCCACACCGGTTTCCATGACCGCATCCACCTTTGCGCCGCTCGCCCCCGATGCGCCATGGGTCGTGCTGAAATTCGGGGGGACCAGCGTGGCGACCGTCGAGAGCTGGCGCACGATCCTCCGCCTCGCTTCGGCTCGCCGTGCCGAGGGCATGCGGGTGGTGGTGGTGGTGTCGGCGTTGTCCGGCGTCACGGATGCATTGCGTGCCCTGTGCGCGTGCCCGGCCGCGGAACGCGAAGTCGTCCTGGCGACGATGGTCGCGCGGCATCGGGACCTGGCAGTGCAGATGCAGCTGGCGGATACGGAGCAGATGGAACGCTGGCTGGCGTCCCTGGCGGCGTTGATGCCCGACGGCAAGGCGGTAGAGGGCCGGCTGCTGGCGTCGAACCATTCGTGGCAGGCGGCGGTGCAGGCGCACGGCGAGCTGCTGTCGAGTTCGCTCGGTGCGGCTTTCATGACCGCGAACGGCGTGGCCACCGAGTGGCTCGACGTACGCGAGGCGTTGACGGCACGCGAGCTGCCGTTTCTCAATGCACGTGCGCGCATGCTGTCGGCACAGGTGCAGGCCGACCCGAACCCCGCGTTTGCGGAGGCACTTGCCGCGCGAGGCGGGGTGTTCATCACCCAGGGCTTCATCGCGCGCGATGCCGCGGGCGAGACGGTGTTGCTCGGCCGCGGGGGATCGGACACCTCGGCTGCCTATCTTGGCGCCCTGCTGCGCGCCGCGCGCGTGGAAATCTGGACCGACGTGGCCGGCATGTTCACCGCCGATCCGCGCCGGGTGCCCGGTGCGCGCCTGCTGCAGCACCTGGATTACGAAGAGGCGCAGGAAATCGCGACCACCGGCGCCAAGGTACTGCATCCGCGCTGCCTGTCACCGTGCCGGCGTGCGCGCGTGCCGTTGTGGATCAAGGACACCCGGCATCCGGATCTTGCGGGAACGGTGATCGGCCCGCAGCCGGCGGAAACGGTGCCCACCGTCAAGGCCATCAGTTCGCGGCGCGGCATCACGCTGGTATCGATGGAGACTTCGGGGATGTGGCAACAGGTTGGGTTCCTCGCGGACGTATTCGCGCTGTTCAAGCAGCACGGCCTGTCGGTGGACCTGATCGGATCGGCCGAGACCAACGTCACCGTGTCGCTCGACCCGGCCGAAAACCTGCTCGACTCCGACGTGGTGGCCGCGCTCGCGGCGGATCTGGCGAAGGTCTGTCGCGTGAAAGTGATCGCGCCGTGCGCGGCGGTGACGTTGGTGGGCCGTGGCATGCGCTCGATGCTGCACCGGTTGTCCGGGGTGCTGGCCGAGTTCGGGCGCGAGCGCGTACACCTGATTTCGCAGTCGTCCAACAACCTCAACCTGACCTTCGTGGTCGACGAAGACATGCTGGACGGGTTGTCGCCGCGCCTGCACGAATTGCTGATCCGTGCCGGCGCCCTGCGCACCGACGATGCGGGGCTGTTCGGGCCGAGCTGGCAGGAGTTGTACGGCACCGGGGCGGTGCAAGCGCGCCAGCCCTGGTGGCACGGCAAACGGCAACGTTTGCTGGCGCTTGCCGGCATCAACCCCTCTCCCTCCGGGAGAGGGGAGGGGGGTGAGGGTTCGGCCGAAGCGGGTGGTTGGAGCCGCAATGAACGCTCACCCGCCCTTCGGGAAGCGCTACGCGCTCGGCCTGCGGCCGCCTCTCGCGGAGGGAGAGGGGGAAATCCATGCACTCCACGCTACGTCTATCACCTCCCGACCATCCGCGAACGCGCGCGCGCGTTGCGGGCGATGCAATCGGTCGACCGCGTGTACTACGCGGTCAAGGCCAATGCGCATCCGGCAATCCTCGGGGCTATCGCGCAGGCGGGAGTGGGCTTCGAATGCGTATCGCCGGGCGAGCTCGCTGCCGTCGACGCGATCGCCGATGCGCGCGGATCTCCGCGCCTGTTCACGCCCAATTTCGCACCGCGCTCCGATTACGAGTTGGCGTTGGAAGGTCCCGAGTCCCGAGTCCCGGGTGCCGGGACGTTGATGACCCTGGATTCGCTGCACCCGCTCGAACACTGGCCGGAGCTCTTCTCCGGTCGCGAGATCATGTTGCGGGTCGACCTCGGTCGCGGCCTCGGACACCACGACAAGGTACGCACTGGTGGTGCCGGCAGCAAATTCGGGTTGCCGCTGGACCAACTCGACGGTTTTCTCGGGTCGGCACGCGAAAACGACGTACGCATCGTCGGGCTGCACGCGCACCTGGGTTCCGGCATTCTCGACGCGTCGCATTGGCCGCTGGTCTGCGGCCAGCTCGCCGGCATCGCCGATCGCATCGGCAGCGTGCGTTGCCTCAATCTCGGCGGCGGCCTCGGCGTGCCCTCCCATCCCGGTGAAGCGGAACTCGATCTGGGCGCGCTCGACGCGGCATTGTGCGAGGTCAGGCAAGTCTATCCGCATTACGAACTGTGGCTGGAGCCCGGGCGCTGGCTGGTGGCCGACGCCGGAGTGCTGTTGGCGCGCGTCACCCAGGTCAAGCAGAAGGGTACGATCAACTATCTCGGTTGCGACGCCGGCATGCACGCACTGCTCCGGCCCGCGTTGTACGACGCCTGGCACGACATCGTGAACCTGACACGTCTTGGCGCGCCCGCCGATACGCTGTACCAGGTCGTCGGGCCGATCTGCGAATCCGGCGACGTGCTCGGCGCCGACCGCCACCTGCCGGAAAGCGGCGAGGGCGATGTGCTGCTGGTCGCGCGAGCCGGTGCCTACGGCGAATCCATGTCCTCCCATTACAACCTTCGCGAACTGGCGCCATCGGCGGTGATCGAATGACTGCGCTGACCGACCCGCGCAAGGCCGGGGCGTTTCGTTTCGTGCGCTGCGGTTGCGCCGACGGCGTCGCCGAGCTGGTGTACGCGTTCGACGACGGTCCCGATCTCGTCGAGCGCATCCGTTTCCCGGACGCGCCGGCGTTGCCGGACGCGCGCCAAGCGGCGTTCGACGCGGCGCTCCGGATGCTGCACCTCATCGCCGGGGTCAGTTACTACAAGGCCGGGGTTCCGCCCGCGATCGAAGTCGAAACCGGCGCCCTGGATGGGGCGACCTCCGATCTGCTCGATGCGCTGTACCTGCACGGCCTCGCCGAATTTGCGTATCGCAACCAGCTTGATCTGCGTGGACGAATCGCATTTCCACGGGATGCGCATACCACCTCCACCCCGCCCCTTCCCTTGAAGGGGAGGGGACATGGGTCGCGCACGCTGGTGCCGATCGGCGGCGGCAAGGATTCGCTGGTCGTCGTCGAAGCGCTGAAATCGATCGACGTCGAGGCGACCGCGGCGTGGGTGGGCGCGTCGCCGCTCATTGCGGCCGTGGCGGCGCGGACCGGCCTGCCGATGCTCAACATCGGTCGCGAGCTGTCGCCGCTGCTGTTCGACTACAACCGGATGGGGGCGTGGAATGGTCACATCCCGGTCACCGCGATCAACTCGGCGATCCTGGCTTGCGCCGCGGTCCTGTACGGTTGCGACTCGATCGCGTTCGCCAATGAGCGCTCGGCTTCGGCGGCGACGCTGGAGTACGCGGGGCAGCAGGTCAACCACCAGTGGAGCAAGGGTCGCGCCTTCGAGCAGATGTTCGCGGGGTGGCTGCGTTTGCACGTCGCGGCCGACCTGGATTATTTCTCGCTGCTGCGCCCGTTTTCGGAGTTGGCGGTGACCCGTGCATTTGCGGGTTCCGGCACCGCGTATTTCGATGTGTTCTCCAGTTGCAACCGGAATTTCCGGATCCTCGGCCCCAAGCCGGCCGACCGTTGGTGCGGACAATGCCCGAAATGCCATTTCGTTTTCCTGGCCCTGGCGCCTTTCCTGCCCAAGCCGCGCCTGTTGTCGATTTTCGGCCGCAACCTGCTGGACGACGAAACCCAGGCCGCCGGTTTCGACGCGCTGATCGAGTATCGTGACCACAAGCCGTTCGAGTGCGTGGGTGAGGGCGCCGAAGCGCGTGCCGCATTCGCCACGCTGGCCGCACGACCCGAGTGGCGCGAGGATGCGCTGGTGGCGCGCTTCCGCGAGGAGATCGCGCCGCAGCTTGCGCAGCAGGCGCTGGAATCATGGCTCGCACCGTCGGACGAACACGATGTCCCTGCACGCTTCGCCGGAGCGCTCGATGCGATTCGCGGAGCTTGAACCTGCCGACGTTGCGGTCTGGGGCTGCGGTCGTGAAGGCCGCGCCGTGCTCGCGGCGCTGAGTCGGCGTTTCGCGGGCAAGCCGCTGACGCTGTATTGCAGCGCCGCCGAAGCCGCCGCGCTCCGCGACCCATCCAGGCCTCTCCCTTCAAGGAGAGGGCAGGATGGGAATGGCGTCATCCCATCGGGCTTGGTGATCCGCACCGGCTCGCCCGATGCGGAAGCCTTGTCCTCGCACGACATCGTGGTCAAGTCGCCCGGCATCAGTGCGTACAAACCTGAAATCCTCGCGGCACGACAACGTGGTACGCGCTTCACCTCCGGTACCGCGTTGTGGTTCGGCGAGAACGTGTCGGGCCAGGGCAGCGCCGCGCGCGTTGCCGCGGTGACCGGCACCAAGGGCAAGAGCACCACCACCGCGTTGATCGCGCACCTGGCGCGGGCACTGGGCGTACGCACCGCGCTGGCCGGCAACATCGGCCTGCCGTTGCTGGACCTCGACGGTCAACACGCCGACCTGTGGGCGGTCGAACTGTCGAGTTTCCAGACCGGCGAGGCGGGGCCGGTGGAACTGGGCGTCGTCGTCAGCCTCGCGGAAGAACATCTCGACTGGCACGGTACGCGCGAGCGTTACGTCGCCGACAAGCTGAAACTGGCAGACGTGTCGCGCACCTTGCTGGTGGATGCCGGATCGCCCCTGCTGCTGCAGCGCACCGCCGCGCATACCCGCCGCGCCATGTTCGGCGATGCGCCCGGCTGGCACGTGGACGATGGCGCGATCCTCCGCGGAAAGGAACGCATCTTCGACCTCGCGCGGCTGCCGCTGCACGGAGCGCACAACGCGCACAACGTCTGCGCCGCGCTGGCCACGATCGAGCTGCTGGGATTCGACGCTCGCAGGAGCGCCGACTCGCTGCATACCTTCAGGCCGCTGCCGCACCGATTGACGCGACTCGGCATGCACGGGGGCATCGAATGGATCGACGATTCGATCAGCACCACCCCCGATGCCGCACTCGCGGCACTGGAAAGCCTGCGCGGACGCACGGTGACGCTGATCCTGGGCGGTCACGACCGCGGCCTCGACTGGAATGGATTCGCACGGGCGCTTGGCGCGGCGCGGATCCCCCAGGCCGTGGTCGCGCAAGGCGCGGCCGGCCCGCGCATCGTGCACACGCTGCGCGATGCACGCGTCGAATGCGTGATCGAGGAAACTCCGGACCTCGCGGCGGCCGTCGCCCGCGCACGCACGTTGACGCCACGGAATGGCGTCGTATTGCTGTCGCCCGGCGCACCCAGCTTCGATCGGTTCAAGGACTACGCAGAACGCGGGCGCGTGTTCGCGCGACTCGCGGGGTTCGATGGCGATGCGATCGGCGAAATCACGGGATTGGGCATCGCGTGAATGGCGCGGGTGGCCTGGCCACTCGCCGCACGTTTCGTCCCGGGTCAGGCCAGCATCCAGTCCACGGCGACGCTGCAATGCAGTTCCGTGGTATCGAGGCGCGGAACGTCGGGCGCATCTTCGGGGCGGACCAGCAATCCGAATTCCGTGCAGCCGAGGATGATGGCCTGTGCGCCTGCGGCGCGCAGGCGGCGCATCAGTCCGAGTGTTTTCATGGGCGCAAATCCGACCTGCCGGATTTTCATTCGCCGGCCCAACGCAAGATACAGCGTCCAACCCCGCGCGTTGCGTGAATCGAGAGCGCCCGGAACGACGGGTGTCGCCGGGCGCTCTCGGGCAGCGGTGAACGGTCCTGTCAGCTTTCGGTGGCGGTGCCCGCGAAGTCGATCACCAGCGATACGCGGCGATTCGGCGCGCCGGCGTCGCGCGTGGCGCCGGGCTTCACCTGGCGATTCCGGGCCTCGCCGTAGCTCACCGCGCGCACCTGGTCGGCAGACATGCCGTCGGTGTTGACCAGGTAATTGCGCACGGCATCGGCACGTTCCTTGCCCAAGCGCTTGTTGTAGGCAGCGGAGCCC
This sequence comes from Rhodanobacteraceae bacterium, assembly GCA_036278635.1. GTDB lineage: Bacteria > Pseudomonadota > Gammaproteobacteria > Xanthomonadales > Rhodanobacteraceae > 66-474. The sequence continues at coordinate 34,364 of DASUKQ010000166.1, read as the reverse complement.
GCCGGGTCGGTAAAGCCTTCCACGGTGACCAGCGCGTCGGAGTGATGGTCTCGCATCACTTTCGCGAAATCATCCAGCATGGGTTTGTCCTGGTCCTGCAGCGCCGCCTTGTTGAATGCGAAATGGGCTGCCGTATCCACGCGGATGCGCCCCTGCATCGCCGTGATCTGGGCATCGTACCTGGCGAAATGCGATTTCATGTCCTGCGACAGCGAATCGATCTGCTGCTGGAGGTTCTGGTCGGTATTCTGCAGTTTGGTGATGGCGGAGTCGAAGTCGCTGCGCTTGACGTAATTGGTACAGCCGGCGAACGCCGTCACGGCGATCATGCCGACGGCAAGGCAGAAGGATCGATAAATCGTACTGGACATGCAGCCACCTCCTCGATTGCGGATCGCGCCGCGCGGCAGCTCACGCGGAACGACAGTGACGGGCACAGCACGCTGCGCGCCTTACCCTACCGCAAGCGCGCGCCTCGTTGGACCGATGCTGCCCCACCCATTGCAGGCGTGTTCAGATTGCCAAGGTAGACTGCGATTCGCCCCGTGCTCGGTTACCAGATTTTCACCCGCTGGTCAGGCTTGAGATAAAGCCTGGCTCCGGGCTGCACGTCGAACGCCTTGTACCAGGGGTCGAAGTTGCGCACGGTTTCGGCGCGGAAGCGCCCGGGTGCGTGCACGTTCGTCTTGACGGTCTGGCGCAACGCGGCATCGCGCATCTTCGATTGCCAGGTTTGGGCGTACGACAGGAAAAACCGTTGGTCGCCGCCGAGGCCATCGATGACAGGCGCCGGCTTGCCGTCCAGCGACTTGTGGTAGGCGACCCAGGCGATGGTCAGGCCCGACACGTCGGCGATGTTTTCACCCAGCGTCTGCTCACCGTTGATGTTGAGGCCGGGCAGCGCCTGGTACTGGTCGTATTGCTGGACCAGTTTTGCGGTGGCCTGCTTGAAGTGTTCGGCGTCGGCCGGCGTCCACCAGTCGTGCAGGCGGCCCCGGGCGTCGAACTGCGAGCCAAGGTTGTCGAAACTGTGGCTGATCTCGTGCCCGATCACCGCGCCGATGGAGCCGTAGTTGTGCGCCGCGTCGGCCTCGGGATCGAAGAACGGCGGCTGCAGGATCGCGGCCGGGAATTGCAGCTCGTTTTCCAGCGGCAGGTTGATCGCGTTGACCAGTTGCGGCGTCATCCACCAGTGGTCGCGGTTGACCGGCTTGCCGAGCACGGCCAGTCGCTGCTCATAGTCGAACCTGGCGACGTTGATGGCGTTGCCGAGCGGATCGTCGGCGCTGATCGCGAGTCCCTCATACGACGGCCAGTGCTCGGGATAACCCACGGCGACCTTGAGGGTGTCGAGTTTTTCGGCGGCCTTCTTGCGGGTGGCCGGCGTCATCCACGCCAGCGTGTCGAGGCGCTCGTGGAAAGCCGCGATCAGGTTTTGCACCAGTTGCTCGACCTGCTGCCTGGCCGCCGGCGGAAAATATTTTTCGACGTAGATCTTGCCTACGGCGAAACCCAGCGCGTTGCTGGTGGCGTCCACCGCGCGTTCGGAGCGCGCGCGTTGCTGCGGCACGCCGTTCAGGGTGTGGCTGTGGAAGCCGAAGTGGAGGTCGGCGAAGGATTTCGGCAACAGCGCCGCATGCCGGTCGAGGGTGTGGAAGGCCAGGAGGTCCTTCCACGACTGCAGTGGCGCGTCCTGCACCAGCTTCGAAAGCCGCGCGATGGCCCCCGGGTCCCAGGCGTCGACCGACTTCTGGCCGGACAGGCCGGCGGCCGCGAAATACGCCTTCCAGTCGAGCCCGGGCGCCTTCCGGTCGAACTCCGCGAGTGGCCACAGGTTGTTGGCGTTGTGCACGTCCTGGCTGTCGATCAGGCTGGCGTGTGCCTTGGCGATCTTCGTTTCCAGGTCGAACACGCGTCGTGCGGCGGCGTCGGCGTCCTTGACGCCCGCCTGTTTCAGCATGGCCGCGACGTAGGTTTTGTACTTGTCGCGGTAGCCCGCCATGGTGCTGGAATCGGACAGGTAGTAGTCGCGGTTGGGCATCGACAGACCACCCTGCAGGAGGTAGGCGATGTTGTGCGACGGATCGGTCAGGCCTTGCGCCACGAACAGGCCGAACAGGTGATCGGTGTGGAAATCGGTGGCGTTCACGGGATCGACATCCTGGCGCAGGCGGCTGCCCAGCACCCGCGCGAGATCGGCGCGCGTGCGGATGCCGTCGATGGCATCGAGCTCGGGCTTGAGCGGCGCCAGCCCGTGTTTCTCGATGGCTTGCGTGTCCATGTAGGCAGCGTAGAAATCGGCGATCCTGCGCCCGTTGGTGCCGGACGCCGGGTGGCTGGCGGCGGCGTTCCTGATGATGTCGGTGACGCGCTCGCGGGTACGTTGCTGGACGGTGTAGAAGGTGCTGATGCTGGAGCGGTCGTCCGGGATTTCCGTGTTCTTGTACCAGTTGCCGTTGGCGTACATGAAAAAGTTGTCGCCGGGCTTCACCGCATGGTCGATGGCCGCCAGGTCCACGCCGCTGATCGGCGCGGTGCTGGCCGGGGCGGGCGTGGTTGCCGCGGATGCTGCGGACGACGCCACATCGGCGGGGACGGAGCTGGCGGGCGCCGGTTGTTGCGAGCATGCACCGAGCGCGAGGGCGACGGCGGCGACGAGGGCAAGGTGCGAGCGCGGCATGTAGGGTGTCCGGTGTGGGAAAATCCCGATGATGCACCAAACCGGCCGGACTTTCAGGTGCCGGAATGCACGGATCGATGACCCGCGACGAGCCCAACGCCCCCACCGCCCCGCCGAATCCACGCGAACTGGAGCGCCTGCTCGCCAAGGTGCTCGGGCGCGACGCCGGCAGATTGCGCGCACGCCTGCGCAGGATGCAACGCAACCCTTCGGCGGCCGCGTTGCGGGCCCTGGCGCGCGACATCGCGACGTCGGCCGCGGCGCGCGAGGCGCGTGTCGCGCAGGTGCCGCCGATCACGCTCGATGCATCCCTGCCGATCGCGCAGCGCGCGGACGAAATTGCGGGGTTGATCCGCAAGCACCAGGTGCTGGTGATCGCGGGCGAAACCGGTTCGGGCAAGACCACGCAATTGCCGAAGTTGTGCCTGGCCGCCGGACGCGGTGTTGCGGGCATGATCGGTTGCACCCAGCCGCGGCGTCTTGCGGCGCGGGCGATGGCACGACGCGTCGCCGCCGAACTCGGCGGCGGACACAACGATCAACCGGGAGGCATCGTCGGTTACGAAGTGCGCTTCGCGAAGCAGCTCGGCGACAACACCCTGGTCAAGTTCATGACCGACGGAATCCTGCTGGCCGAAATGGCACACGACCGCTGGCTGTCCGGGTACGACACGATCATCCTGGACGAGGCGCACGAGCGCAGCCTCAACATCGATTTCCTGCTCGGTTATCTGAAACAGCTGATGCGCAGGCGGCGCGATCTCAAGCTGATCGTCACCTCGGCGACCATCGATACCGCGCGCTTCGCCGAACATTTCGACAACGCACCGGTGGTGACGGTCGAAGGGCGCGCGTACCCGGTCGAGATCCGCTATCGCCCGCCGGAGCGCGATGCGGGACTGGTCCAGTGCGTCGTCGCCGCCATCGACGAAATCACCCGCGAAGACCCCGGGGGCGACGTGCTGACATTCCTTCCGGGCGAACGTGAAATCCGTGACGCGCACCAGGCCCTGGAGCACCGCAAGTATCGCCATACCGAAGTGTTGCCACTGTATACACGCTTGTCGGCCACGGAGCAGGACCGGGTGTTCAAGCCGGGGCCGGCGCGTCGCATCGTGCTTGCCACCAATGTCGCCGAAACCTCGCTGACCGTGCCGCGGATCCGCTGGGTGGTCGATTCCGGCGATGCGCGCGTGAAGCGCTATTCGCGGCGCAGCCAGATCGAACGATTGCGGATCGAATCGATCTCGCAGGCCGCCGCCAACCAGCGCGCGGGACGTTGCGGCCGCATCGGGCCGGGCATCTGCGTTCGTCTTTACGACGAAGCCGACTTCGCCGCGCGCGCACCGTACGGCGATCCGGAAATCCTGCGCAGCGCGCTGGCCGACGTGATCCTGCGGATGCTCGACCTTGGCCTCGGCGACGTCGAAGCCTTTCCGTTCATCGATCCGCCCGATCCGCGCGCGGTCAACGACGGCTGGCGCCGGCTTGCCGAGATCGGCGCCGTCGACGATGCGCGCGGCTTGACGCCACTCGGCAAGCAGCTCGCGCGGATTCCGATCGATGCACAACTTGCGCGCATGCTCGTCGAGGCAGGCAAGCTCGGCGTTGCGCGCGAAGTCCTGCCCATCGTCGCCTTCCTCGGCACCCAGGATCCGCGCGAACGGCCCGCCGACAAACAGCAGCAGGCCGACGCGGCGCACGCGGCATTCGCCCATCCGCAATCGGATTTCGTCGGCGTAGTGAATCTGTGGAACGCGTATCGCGAGGCGCACGAGGATCTTTCACAGTCGAAGCTGCGCGGATGGTGCTCGAAGCACTTCGTGTCGTTCATGCGGATGCGCGAGTGGGCGGCGTTGCATCGGCAGTTGTTGTTGGAGGCCGGGACTCGGGACTCGGGGCCCGGGACCCGGGAAAATCAGCAGCAACACTCGAAGCGCGCCACGCGTCCCTTTTCCGGGCAAATTAGCGAAACACCCGATACCTTGCGATCTGCTTCTCCGGGACCCGGGTCCCCGGTCCCGGGTCCCGAGCTCTACCAATCCATCCACCTCGCGCTGCTGGCCGGGCTGCCCGCCAATGTCGCGCGCAAGGACGAGGAGGGCGTGTATCGCGGCGCCCGCGAGCGCAAATTCAAGGTCTTCCCGGGATCGGCGTTGGCGAAAAAGCCGCCGGCGTGGTTGTTCGTCGCGCAAATCCTGGACCTCGGAGCCAAGGTCTGGGGCATGCAGTGCGCGCGGATCGAGCCGGAATGGATCGAGCGCCAGGCCGCGCATCTGCTCAAGCGCAGTTGCAGCGATCCCCATTGGTCGCGCGCGCGCGGCGCGGTGCAGGCGTTCGAGCAGGTATCTCTGTACGGGTTGGTGCTGGTGGAACGCCGCACCGTCGCATTTGCGAAGCAGGACCTGGCGCTCGCACACGAGATTTTCCTGCGCGAGGCGCTGGCGCGCTGCGAGATCGATTGCCGCGCGGATTTCGTGCGCGCGAATGAGCGCGTGCTGGGCGAGGCACGCGAGCTCGAAGCCCGGCAGCGTCGGGAAGGATTGGTCAAGTCCGATGACGACCTCGCCGCGTTCTTCGCCGGCAAGCTCCCGGAGGATGTCTCGACCGGCGCGGGGCTTGACGCGTGGTACCGGCGCGCGTCCGCGCCCGAACGCGCGGCCCTGCGCTGGTCGCGGTCCGATGTGCTGGAGGCGGGCACTGGCGGCGATGCGCGGGCGTTCCCCGATGCGTTGGAGATGGGCGGCCAGCGCCTGCGCCTGGAATATCGCTTCGTCCCCGGCGACGCCGCCGACGGTGTGACCTTGCGCATTCCGCTGGCGCTGCTCAATGCAGTGCCCGCGGCGCGTTGCGAATGGTTGGTCCCCGGATTGCTGACCGACAAGGTCACTGCGCTGATCCGTGGCTTGCCCAAGGCGTTGCGGCGCAACTTCGTGCCGGCTCCCGAATTCGCGCGTGCGTTTGTCGAAGCCGAGGCGGCGCGCGACGAACCATTGGCTACCGTGTTGGCAGGGTTCCTGCGCAGGATCACGGGGGTCGACGTGGATGCGTCGGCGTTCGACGCAGCGGCATTGCCGGTGCACCTGGCGATGCGTTTCGAGGTGCGCGGCGACCGCGGCCAAGTGCTGGCCGCGGGGCGCGACCTTGCGGCCTTGCGCGCGCAACTCGGCTCGCGTGCCCGTGCCGCGTTTTCGCGCCGCGCCGAGGTGCCGGTGACCCGCGAGGAAGTGGGCGCATGGGACTTCGAAGCGGTTCCGCGCGTCGCGGAGACGCGCGACGGCGTGCCGGCTTATCCGGCGCTTGTCGACCTGGGTTCGAGCGTGGCACTGCGCGTATTCGAAAACCGCAACGAGGCGGCCGCATCGCATCGCGAGGGCGTCGTGAGACTCTTGCGCCTGGCTCTGGCGGGCGAATTCAGGCGTGCGCAGAAACAGTTGCCGCTCAAGCCGAAGCAGGCCATGGCGTTCGCGCCATACGGCCGCGTCGAAGCACTGCGCGAGGACATCGTGGAAGGCGCGTTCGCCGACTTGCTGGCCGAACACGATCCGGATGCCCGCACGCGGGCGCAGTGGGGCAGCTTGCTGGAATCCGTCTCGCGCGGATTGTTCGCGACGGCGATGCAGCGGCTGGAACGGGTCGGGCCCATCCTCGCGGCGCTGGCCGAATTGCAGCCGTGGCTGAAACCCGCGATCAAGGGACAGGGTGCGGCCAGCTACGCGGACCTGCACGCCCAGCTCGAGGCCCTGTTGGAGCCGGGCTTCCTGCGTGGGTTGCCGCACGCGCGGCTCGCGCAGATCCCGCGTTACCTTAAGGCGATGCGGCTGCGCGCCGAAAAGCTGCGCGGTGATCCCGCGCGCGACCACGCGCGCATGCAACAGGTGCTGCCCTACTGGCGCGCGGTCCTGGAGCGGCGCGCGTCCGGCGAACGATCGGAGGCGCTGGAACACCTGCGTTGGCTCACGGAGGAGTGGCGCGTGTCGGTGTTCGCGCAGGAAGTGAAGACCGCCGAGCCGGTTTCAGGCAAGCGGATGGCGCAAGCGCTTGCCGCCCTCGATGCGGCATGACCGCGGTTCGGCGCACGAATCCGCCCTGCGCGTGCCGCATTCAGGAACCCCCGTGCTTGCGGATCAAGTCGGCCTCGGTAAACACCTCGGATTCGTCTGACAGGCAAAAGTAGTAGGGCTTCGTATCGAAAAAGATCTGGCGCTTGAGGACGAAATCGTCGATGTCATCGAACAGGCCGACCGGAAGGTAGTACTGGCCGTTCCGCCTGGAATGGAAGAACAGGTGTGTCCCGCAGTTCGCACAAAAGCCCCGGTCGGCCAGGTCCGACGAACGGTAGATCGTCAAGCCGGCCCCTCCGTCGAAACTGACGTTCGCGCATTCGACCGCCATCCAGAGTCCCCCCCACCTGCGGCACATCGTGCAATGGCAAGCCGTGAAGTTGCGCCGAACGGGATTCGCGTTGATCGTGATGTTGCCGCACAAGCAAACTGCCCGATGGGTCATGTCGCCTCCATTTCCGAAAGGGGTCGTGAATTGGCAGGGTGGCGGGAGCGGTCGCGGAGGGGGCCCCTTGCGCTTCGTCCGTCCGGCCCGCGCGGTTCCCCGCGCCCTGGCTCCGGGTCGGACATGCCCAAGCCCCGGCGTGCATTCGCGACTTCGCTTTCGGCGCGGATCCGGGATTCGACACAATGCAGGCAGCCGCTTCAGCGCTCGTCGAAACGCATCGACAGGTCGATGGCGTGCACGTGTTTGGTCAGCGCGCCGATGGAGATGCAGTCGACGCCGGTTTCGGCGATGGCGCGCACGCGTTCCAGGTTGACGCTGCCCGAGACTTCCAGCGGCACGCGGCCGGCGGCGAGCGCGACAGCTTCGCGGAGCATGGCGTCCGAAAATTCGTCCAGCAGCACGCGGTCGGCGCCGGCATCGATCGCCTGGCGCAATTCGTCCAGCGATTCGACTTCGCATTCCAGCAGCACATCCGGGTTCGCGGCGCGCGCGGCGCGGACGGCGTGGACGATGCCGCCCGCGGCGACGACGTGGTTTTCCTTGATGAGGATGGCGTCGAAAAGTCCGATGCGGTGGTTGTGTCCGCCGCCGCAGCGCACGGCGTATTTCTGGGCGAGGCGCAATCCCGGGATGGTCTTGCGGGTGTCGAGGATCTTCGCGCGCGTGCCGGCGACGGCATCGACGTACCGGCGGGTAACGGTCGCGGTGCCCGACAGGGTCTGGAGGAAATTGAGCGCATTGCGTTCGCCCGCGACCAATGCGCGGGCGTTGCCTTCGATCCGGCACAACACCGCATCGGTCTCGATGCGGCCGCCGTCCGCGGTGTGCCACTGGATTCGCACGTCCGGATCGAGCTGCCGGAAACATGCATCGGCCCAGGCGCTTCCGGCAAGTACGGCGCCTTCACGACTGACGATTCGTGCGCCGGCCTTGGCGGCGGGATCGATCAGCGCGGCGGTGACATCGCCCGTGCCGAGATCTTCGGCGAGCGCGCGGGCGACGTTGTCGTGGATCGCGTCCCGCGGCGGCAACGATGGCCGCGCTTCGGCGCCGCTCATGCGCCGTCGTGCTGCGGGGTTCCGAGTTGGGCGTTGCGCAGGCGGTCGACGATGGCGTCGAGGGCGCGGTCGAACAAGGGAACTTCCTCCAGGATGATCGCGCGCTGGTCGTGCAATTCGGTCGCCAGCTGCACGGCGGTGCGGTCGGCCACCTTCAGGCCGCGCCGGTTGACGAACAGGTACTTGCCGCTGATCGGGCTGATCCACGACAGCTTGGCGCGTTCGCGAGTGCCTTGCTCGTCGATGAATTCCACCCAGTTGCCGACCTTGAGATCGCGCACGGCCTGCAGGGAGTCGGCGTCGATATCCACCGACATGTCGTCGGGATCGAAATCGTCATCCGAGTCGGGCGGCGTATCCGTGATGGCGGGCTGCGTTTCCTCGCTGACGCCGAGCACGGCGGCCGGATCCACGGCGGGCTCTTCGGCGGGTGCGGCCGGTGCCGCTTCGCCGAGTTGCCGGCGCCAGAATTTCCGCAGCTCGTCGAGCAGCCGCTCGATGTCGGGTTCCTGGAACGCGACCGTGGCGAGGCCCCCGCGCAGATGCTTTTCGATCGACGCCAGTGCGTTCCTGTATTGGGTGTGCTCCGCTTCGCCGTGCGGCGTATCCGCGGTGGCGACGAAGTCATCGACGAAATGTACCGCCGAACGGAACTCCGGCGACTCGACGCCCTGGCGCAACACGATCAGCACGAGGTAGTTCGCCCACGGTCGCGTCAGCACGCCGCGCAGCAGGGTGGGGAGGTTCCGGCCGCTGATGCGGGAGAGGATTTCCTGGGCGGCGCGGCGACGCGCGTCCTGGAGCCGCTCGCGGCCCCGCGCGGCTTCGGTGGCACGGCTCTCGGCGAGCTCCGCGCGCTTGCGGTTCTGGTCGACGAACTGGGTGAAGTCGGTGAGCTGGCGCTCGAACACGCCGATGTCGTCGTCGAAATCCTGCAGCAGGGTTTCGACCACGCCCTTGACCTTGTCGAACAGCCGGTGGTCGCGATCGGATTCCTCCGACCAGCCCTTGGCGGCGTCGGCCAGCTGGTCGAGCAGCTTCCGCGCCGGGTGCGAAGAGTGCGCGAACATCCGCCGGTCGAGGATCGCGACCTTGAGGTAGGGGATCTGGAGGCGCGAAAGCAGGACCTGCATCGGCGCCGGGATGGTGTGGTCCTGCAGGATGTATTCGAACAGCATGCCGACGAGATCGATGGTGTCCTCGTCGGCGCCCGAGACATGCGCCTTGGCCTGGCCGGACAGCCGCTGGATTTGCGCCATCAGCTCGTTCTTGAGGTGCTGGACCATGTCCACGGCGCTGGTGGTGTCGACGGCCGCGGGCCGCGCAGGGAGGGGCTGGGTCTCGCCTTGCAGCAGCGTCAACGCGCTGAGCAGTTCGGCGGGGCTGAGTGAAGCAATGCCGCTGCCGGGTGGCACATGGCCGCTGCTGGCGTAGCTTCCTTGCCGGCGCATGGCCAGCAGCGAAGTCAACCGCTGCATCAGCTCGCCGTGCAGGACGTCGGCTTCGTCGTTGGCATAGTCGTCCGCGCCGTCGCCCTGGGCGGTGTCGCCGTCGCTGGCGCGTTCGGTCCGGGACGAGCTGCCCGCCGAACCATGGCGTCGCACCACCGTCGGGTGGCGCAACTGCGGCAGGACACCGGCCTGCACCAGCCGCGCGTTGACCTGGTGGTAGAGGGTATCGAGCGCCTTCAGCACGTAACGCTCGAACATCTTCAGGATGATCAGGCGCACCCGGATGTTGACGTCGGTAAGTTCGCCCAGGGCCACGCGGAACGCTTCGGTCAATGCGTTGGGACCGAGCGGGTTGCTGGCGTTGGTAGTGGTACGTCCGCCGCTCAGTACGGACAGGCGCTGGTTGAGTGCCATCAGCGCCGCCGACAAACGGCCGTCGGCCTTGGCGACCATGCTGGAAACGGCGAGCGACTCCTCGAGTTCGCGATCGTCGACGAGGCTCAATTCGCCGCTGGCGGAGAACGCCTTCTGCGCGTCGCTGCCGACGCGTATCTGCCGCCCCGCGGCAAAATCGGTGAAGCCGTGCGTCACGCGTTCGGCAAACAACCGCTCGATGCGCGGGCGGCGTTTGCGGGTCTCGCGCATGCCGTCGAAGTATTCGGTCTGGCTGGCGTTGCTCTCGGCCTTCTCGGCGAGATCGAAAAGCGTATCGTCGACATTGTCGAGCAGGCTCGCAACGAGGTTCGCCGCCTCCTTGAGGGTCATGTCGCGCACGGCGGCCAACAGGCCGCCGACGTGTTCGTGGCCGGCCTCGGGCGCGCGCGAGCCGATCTCCACGACCTTCGGATCCACATTGCCGTGCTGGCCGGCATGCTGGTCGGATGAATTCGGCGTCATGGCAGCCCGGTGTCCGGTTCGGGAGGGTAGGGTGGAGGATCCAGTATGCCGTTTCGTGGTCGCGGGAACGTGAAGCTCCTCACAACATTGTCACAAAACGTTGCGACGAGGCCCGTTGGAGGCCGATAGTGGCCGGTCGCGCCCGTTTCGCGGGCAGCGCCTACGCCGGGAAATCGTCGAGCTGCGGGGTGCCGATTCCCTCGTCCGCAAGCATCACGGGGATGTCGTCCTCGATCCGGTAGACCACCTTGCGGTCGGTGGTGATGAGCCCCGCGGCAAGCGGCGCGGCAACCTTCTGCCCGGCCACCGTGTCGACCTGGCCGGCCGAGATGGCCTGGTTCAGGACGTCCAGTTCGTCGCGGCGCAGCGGACGTACCGGCGTCCTGCTGACGGGATCGCACAGGATATCCAGCAATCGTTTGTCCATGCCGCGTACAATACCCGTTTTGCGACGGACAGACCATGCGCAAAACGACGGCCACGCCCCGCGTCGGGGTGGTGATGGGTTCGCGCTCGGATTGGGAAACCATGCGGCACGCCGCGGACATGCTGGCGTCGCTGGGGGTCGCGCACGAAGTCGAGGTGGTGTCCGCCCACCGTACCCCGGACAGACTGTTCGCCTACGCCGAAGGCGCGGCGGGACGCGGCATCGAGGTGATCATCGCCGGCGCCGGCGGCGCCGCGCACCTGCCCGGGATGCTGGCCGCGAAAACACGGCTGCCGGTGCTGGGCGTGCCGGTCCAGTCGCGTGCGTTGAAGGGGCTGGATTCGCTGCTTTCGATCGCACAGATGCCGGCAGGCGTGCCGGTCGGCACGCTCGCGATCGGCGAGTCGGGGGCGAAAAACGCGGGGCTGCTCGCGGCGGCGATCGTGGGCCTGCACGACGGCAAGGTCGCGCGTGCGCTGGACGAGTTCCGCAGTGCGCAAACCGAACAGGTGCTCGAGGAGTCCGATCCGCGTCTTTCGCCGCCGCGGCCGGCGCCAGCCAAGCGCGCGCGCGGCCGGAGCACGTCCTCGCGATGAGCAGGCTGGGAATCCTGGGGGGCGGCCAGCTCGCGCGGATGATGGTGCTGGCGGGCGCGCCACTGGGCGTGCGATTCCGGATCGTCGATCCGGCCGCCGATGCCTGCGCTGGCCGGCTCGCGCCGCTGCTCAACGAGAATTGGGACGCGGTCGACAAACTGGAAGCGTTTGCGCACGACATCGACGCCGCGACCTTCGATTTCGAGAACGTGCCCGCGGAGACGGCCGAATGGCTCGCGGCACGCACGCGCGTCGCGCCCAATGCGCGATCGCTCGCAACAGCGCAGGATCGCGTGCTCGAAAAGACCCTGTTCCGGCAGTGCGGCTTGCCGACCACGGAGTTCGCGGACGTGGCGACGCGCGGCGCGCTCGACGCGGCGCTCGCCCGCATCGGCGTGCCGGCGATCCTGAAAACCCGGCGCGAGGGCTACGATGGCAAGGGCCAGTTCCGGATCATGGCCATGGCGGATGCCGATGCGGCCTGGCAAGCGCTGGGTTCGCACGCCGCCACCCGCGGGCTGATCCTCGAGGGTTTCGTCGATTTCGATTTCGAGGCATCGGTGGTCGCGGTGCGTGCGGCCGACGGCGCGTTCCGCGCGTGGCCGGTGACCCGCAACTGGCACGGGAACGGCATCCTTTCGGCCAGCCTTGCGCCCGCGGTGCGCGGCGGCGAGATCGATGCCGCGGCCTTCGCGCAGGCGCGCGCGATCGCGGAGCGGCTCGACTACGTCGGCGTGTTCGCGCTGGAACTGTTCGTCAAGGATGGCGCGTTGCTCGGAAATGAAATGGCGCCGCGCGTGCACAACTCGGGACACTGGACCATCGAGGGGGCGGTCACCTCGCAATTCGAGAACCACGTGCGCGCCGTACTGGGGATGCCGCTCGGCGACACCGCGGCGCGCTTCCCGTCGTGCATGCTCAACTGGATCGGCGAATTGCCGGATCGCGACAAACTGCTCGCGATTCCGGGCGCCCACTGGCACGACTACGACAAGTCGCCGCGCCCGGGCCGCAAGGTCGGGCACGCGACGATCTGCGCCGACGACTCGGCGACGCTTGCGGCGCGATTGCAACAGGTCGGGCACGCGCTCGACCGCGAGGCGCAGGTGGCGCCGGTGATCGACGCGTTGCGGCGGGATTCAATCGGCGACCACGGACGGTCGCACCAACCACAGTGAGGTCCACGATGTACAAACCGCTGACTGGCTTTGTCGTTTTCTTCCTGGCGTTCACCGTGGGCGCCGGGATGCCGTCGCTCGCATGGGCGCAGGATGCCCACGCGGCGCAGGACGGGCCGTTGCAGGCTAGGCCGGCCGGGAAGGTCGATCTTCCCGACCAGCCGCTGGTCACGGCGAAACACGGCATGGTGGTCAGCTCCCAACACTTGGCGACGCAGATCGGCGTGGATGTCCTCAGGCAAGGCGGCAACGCGATCGACGCCGCGGTGGCGGTGGGCTATGCCTTGGCGGTCGTGCATCCGTGCTGCGGCAACATCGGCGGCGGCGGGTTCATGACGATCCATCTGGCCGACGGCAGCAACCTGTTCCTCGATTTCCGCGAGAAGGCGCCACTCGCGGCGACGCCCGACATGATGCAGGACGCGGCAGGCAAAGTGGTGAAGGGCCGCAGCACGCGGACCTACCTGGGCGTGGGCGTTCCGGGCACGGTGATGGGGCTCGACGCGGCGCTCGCCAAATACGGGACGATGGATTTGAAGCAGGTCATCGCGCCGGCAATCAAGCTCGCCCGCGACGGCTACGCATTGCAGCCGGGCGACGTTCGCATCCTGCACACCTCGACCGCCGCGTTCCGCGAACACCCCAACGTCGCGGCGATCTTCCTCGACCACGGACAACCCTGGCAAGCCGGACAGGTACTCAAGCAGGCGCAACTGGCACACACGCTGGAGCTGATCGCCGAGGGTGGCACCAGGGCGTTCTACGACGGTCCGATTGCCGCCGCGGTGGTGGAGGCCAGCAAGGCCAACCACGGCCTGTTGAGCCTCGCGGATTTCAAGGACTACACCGTGCAGTGGGAGAAACCCATCGAGTGCCGTTACCGTGGCTACACGATTCATTCGGCGCCGCCGCCGAGCTCGGGCGGCACGACGATCTGCGAAACCCTGCAGATCATCGAACCGTATCCGTTCGCGAAGTGGGGCTTCCATTCCACGCAGAGCGTGCATTATTTCGTGGAAGCCGAGCGACGCGCGTTTGCCGACCGCAACACCTATCTCGGCGATCCCGCGTTCGTCGACAACCCGATCGACAAGCTGCTTTCCCCGCAACACGCGGCGACGTTGCGCGCCGGAATCCACCCGGTCAAGGCCACGCCGTCGTCCGAGGTCAAGGGCAGCCTCGGTCCGTACCAGGCGAAAAACACCACGCATTATTCCGTGGTCGACGACAAGGGCAACGCCGTGGCCGTCACGTTTACCGTGAACAGTTATTTCGGCATCAAGCAGATCGCGGGCAACACCGGGTTCTTCCTCAACAACGAGATGGACGACTTCACGTCCAAACCCAGGGTGCCGAACCAGTTCGGGCTGGTGCAGGGCAAGGCCAACCGCATCGAGCCCGGCAAGCGTCCACTGAGTTCGATGAGCCCGACCATCGTCACGCACGATGGCAAGCTGTTCATGGTGACCGGCAGTCCGGGAGGGTCCACGATCATCTCGACGACGATGGAGAGCATCCTCAATGTGGTCGAGTACGGCATGGGCATCAAGCAGGCCATCTACGCACCGCGCATCCACATGCAGTGGTGGCCGGACCAGGTGTTCGCCGAACCGGGCGCGTTCACGCCGTCCGTGCAGAAGGAACTGGAAGCGGCGGGCTACCGGATTCGCCCGGTGCACTCGCTGGGCGATGTCGAAGCCATCCTGGTGAACCCTAAGTCAGGGTTGCTCGAGGCCGTCAACGACCCGCGTTATCCGGCCGGGGAAGCCGCCGGGTACTGACAACGATCCTCGTCGTAGCCCGGATGGAGTGCAACGAAATCCGGGGACCGGTTGAGCGTGGTCCCGGATTCCACTTCGTTTCATCCGGGCTACGGGTCTGGTTGGTTGCGGCTCACGGACGCCGGCAGTGGCAGGTTGGGTTGATCCCGGACTTGGTCCGGGAGAAGCCCAACAGGCGTCGAACGCGTTGAGCTTCGCTGCGCTCAGCACCAACCTGCAGATGCACTCCTGCGCCGCTGGGTCTGTGTTGGGCTTCGCTGTGCTCAGCGCCAGCCTGCGGGCTGCCGCCGTCAGGGATGTGCGACGAGCAGCCACATGATGGCTGCCACGAAATTGTTGGTCGCGTGCAGCGTGATCGAGGGCCACAGCGAGCCCGTGCGCACCCGCAGCCATGCCAGGAGCATGCCCATCAGGATGAGTGCCGGGACCGGATACCACGCGAACTTGAAGTCGGGCAGGTGCACGCAGCCGAAAATGACGGCGCTGACCACGATCGCCCAGCCGACCCGCATGCGGCTGGCCAGCCCGGACAACAACACGCCGCGAAACACCACTTCCTCGACGATCGGCGCCACGCAGACCACGAGCACGGCCAGCAGCAGGCGCATCCCGGGCGATACCTTGCCCGCCATTACCGAGACGTCCTGCTGCACGGGGTGGCCGTGGGCGAGCAGCTGCGTCATCACACCGCCCACGAACACCATTCCGATGCCGAGCGCGACCGCCGCCACGTAGTCGCCGCCGGCGCGCGGTCGGCCGAATCCGAACCCGGGGAGGTCGGCCCGCGACCACTGCGCCGGCCAGGTCCGGCGCACGAAGCCAAGCATGACCGCGGCGGCCGCGGCGATCGTGACCACGGCAACGATGACCCGGGTGTCCGGACTGGCGAGTGCCGTGTGTGTGATGGCCCGGACATCGGTCAAGCCGCCTTCGAGGCCGGTGTCCAACGCCAGCCAGTAACCGATCGCCACCGCAAGGAGGCCGCCCAGGCCGAGTTGCAGGATGAAATACAGCGCCACCGTGCCCAACCCGCCCCAAATGCCGGGACGCCTCGGTGGTGGGGTTTTCGCAATGTCGTTGGCAGGCGAATTTGGCAATGCTTCGATGGGCAGGTCTCCCGTCCCCGTCGTGATCTCGTGCGAGGCAACCCTTGCAATGTACCAGCGGGCAACCCGCGCCGGCATCGCGGACGCGTCTTGCAACAGCGGGTCGTGGCGTCACTTCTCGATCTTGTAGTTCAGGCTTGCGCGGTTGCCGGTTGTCGCGTTTTCCGCCTCGAACTGCAGGAAGCGGTTCAGCGTATAGCGCAGGGTGATGACCTGGCCCGGCGTGAACAGCCCGACGCCGTAGCTCAGGAACAGCCGCGGCGACAGATATTTGCCGGCGGTGAAGGCCGATCCGCCCAGTGCTTCGCTGCTGGAGACGCCGGCTTCGAGACCAATCCGCGAACCGATCGACTTGGCGAGGCGGTCGCCGGCCAATCCGCCCAGTGCCTGTGCAGCGGTGTTGAGGGTGTCGCCTTCGCCGCTCTGCAACGCGTTCAACGGACGCCCGGTGACGAGGTACGACAGCGCCTCGGCTTGTTCCATCGCCGGATCCGAGAACACGGTGAGGATCGGGCGTTGCGCCGTGCCGCGGATGCTCAGGCCCACGGTGACGTCCTCGGTGCGGATCGAACGGACGGCGCGGATGTCGAGTCCGGGGTTGTCGAGCCGGGTGCCGGCAAACATCAACCGTCCGCGTTCGATCGAGAGGTTTTGTCCGTAGGCCTGGTACTTGCCGCTGACCTGGACTTCGCCGCGCCCGGTGGCGATTCGGCCGGGCTGCACGCGCACCGCGAGCTGGCCGTGCACCTTGCCGTCGAAACCGTAGCCCTGCACCGTGACGTCGTCACCGAACTTCACCGTGATGTCGGCGTCCATCGCGAGCGGCGCGGTCTTCGCCTCCGCCGGCTCATCGACGATCACCACGTCGGGCGAGGCCCGCGCCGGACCTTGTCCCGGCAATTTCTCGACCGCGACCTTCGCGGCGGGAATCGCGACGGTGCCGGTCAGGGTAAACAATCCGTCTGCACGCGCGATATGCAGGTCCGGCGATGCGACCACGTGCGCGGCGGGGATGTCCGCGACGAGCACGTTGTCGCCCTTGATCGACAGTGCAAGCGGTGCATCCGCGGAAAGGCCGGTCGAGCCCTCGACGTGGAGAACGCCCTTGCCGGATGCCACCTGGCCCTGGAGGGTCAGGTGCCCCTGGGGATCGCCCACGACGGCGAACTCGCCGTCGTGCAGCTTCAGGCCGGCGCGCGGAAGTTCGGCGGCGAAGCCCCGGGTCTGGATGCGACCCTGGAACCGCGGCGCGGACAACGTGCCGCCGAGCGCGAGCTGCCCGACGACGTTGCCCTGCACGTTGGCGATCTCGGTCGTCACCGCCGAGAGAAACGCGAGGTTGCGCACGTCGGCATCGATGCTTCCGGCCAGCGCATGGTCGGCACCACTGACCGTGATGTCGCCATTCAAATGACCGCCATCACTCAGCGCGCCTTCCAGGAGTACGCGCTGGCTTGCGCCACTTGCCGTGGCGGTTGCGTCGATGCGGCTCCAGGCCAGCAACGGCTGGTCGGCGTTGGACGCGAACGCGATGGTGCCGGCGTCGATCGCCAGGCTGGCGTTCCCCTCGAGCGTGCCGTTGGCGGCCCGCACGACTTTCCCGGAGCCGGCGATCGTGCCCGACGCACGCAACGGATCGGCGCCGGGGACCAGCGACGCCAGCATCTGCAGCGGCAAGCCCTGGAGCTCGTATTGCGCCGTGAGGGTGCCCTGTGCGCTGCGGTCGCCGGACAGGCACAGGTGCGGCGCGCCGGCGCTGAGGCAGAATTGCGACAGCGTCATTGCACCGCGCCGCCAGATGATCGCGGTCGGTTGCTGCTGCCGCCATGCCGGCATGCCCTGTGGCATCAGTTGCACGTCGCTCAGCGTGCCCGCCCAGCTCCGGTCCCTTGCTTGCCAGCGCCCGTTCAGCGCAAGGGTAACGCCGAGTTGTTTGCCCGTGGCGTCGAGCGAGACGTGGTGCGACGCGGCGGTGCCGGAGCCGGTCAGTTGCACGCTGTCGAAATCCAGCCCGGATGCGTGCACGCCGGTAAGTGCAAGATCGAAATCGCCGCCGGGCCTGGCCAGGTCCGGAATCGATGCGCTGAGTTGCAGCGAGTCGATCCCGATGCCGTTCGCGTTCAAGGTGTTGCCGTGCATCTGCCCGGTGACCGCGAGCCTGGGCCACACGCCCTTGAGGGTGAACTGCCCTTGCAGGCTTCCGGTGGCCTGCGGCAACCAGTCGCCCAGCGAGGCCACGTCGATATTCACCCTTGCATCGGTCGACTTGCCGTGCCGACCTGTCGCGGCAAGTCGGCTGCGGCCCACGGCCAGCAGCAACGAGCCGTCCAAGAGGTTGGTTGGCGTGATCCGGAAGTCCGCCTTGCTGCCGGCCACGCTGCGGCCGCGCAGGTTGCCGCCGACCCCGGTCAGTTTCAAGGTCGCTTGCGGGCCGTCCGGCTTCAGCTCGCCCTGCGTGGCCAGTTTGAAGTCGAGCGCACCGTTCCAGCCGGCGAGGATCGCGCCGGGGTCGAGATGCCTTGCGGTCGCGTCGAGTTTCCAGGAAGTGCGGGGTTGCAGGCCGATACGCCCATGGGCGTCGAGTCCGCCGTTTTTCTGTACCAGCTTCAGCGCGTGCAACTCGATGGCCTGCGGCGTGCCCGAGAGATCGACCTGCACGTTGGCCGGGCGTCCCGGCGGGCCGATCGCGAGCGCGCCCTTCAGACCGAACCGCTCCGCGCTGCCGTCGAGGTGCAGCTTGCCGTGGGTGTCCAGCGGCTGTCCGACGAGATCCGCGGGCAGCCGCACGTCCTGCCAGACTACGTCGAGCGACGCCGTCATGGGGGCTGCGTCGAGATGCACCGCCCCGGTCGCGGTGGCGACGCCCGGCATCGAGGGTGAACGCAATCGCAGCGGGTCCAGGGTCAGTGTCTTGCCGTCATGGCGGAATTGCGCTGGGTCGATCAACACGGTGTGGTCATTGGCAACCAGCTTGCCTTGCAGCTTGCCACCTTGTGCGTTGCCGGTGCCGTGCAGGTCCAGCGCAACCGTCTTCAGGGCGGACGGCAGGGTGGGCAGGTCGTGGGCCTCGAACTGCGGTACCTCAAGGGTCAGCGTCCAGGCGTGCCGGGGATCGAGTGCGACGTCGGCGGCAAGCGTGAGCCGGATCGGTGCGGACAGCTCGGCGTGCAGTTGGGCCCGCTTGCCGTCGGACGCGGAAGTGATTTCGCCGACGTAGTGGGTGTCGTCCTGGGTCCAGTCGATGCTGGCGCGCCCCTTGCCGCGGTAACCCGGCGCGAGCGAGAGGGTGCCTTGCAGGGCAACGCGTCCGTTCGGCGCGCGCAGGTCGAGCGTATCGAGTTTCAATCGATGTGCGCTCCACACGCCTGCGATCGCGAGGCTGTCGGCGGCGAAGATCGGCTGCCCGGCCTCGCGGGCGTCCATCCGGGCGACGACTGCGTCGTCCAGCACGATCGTCAACGGTGGCTTGAGCGACTGCAGCGAAAAGCCGCCCGATGGTTTCGATGCCGCGGCTGGCGCCATGTCGAATTCGACGCCGTCGATGCGCGCCTTCCGGATGTGGAGGGTTCCGCCCAGCAGCGCCCAGGGCTGCAACTCGACCACGGCGCGCCTGACTTGCAGCGTGTCGCCGCTGTCGTCGTGATAGCTTAACCCGTTGATCGTGGTTTCGCCCGCAAGCGTGCCGCTCGCGCTCGCGTAGGCGAATTGGCCTTGCATCATGGCGACCCCGCGGTCGAGCGCGAAGCGCAGCCCGGATGGCGTATGGATCAGCCATGCGAACGCCACGACCAACGCGATCACGAGCACGAAGGCGACCACGCCAATCCCGAGGATCCACTTGCGTGCGCGGGTCATGCTCACAGATCCGGTCCGATCACGATGTGCAACTGCGCACCGTGGTAGTAGGAATTGTTGACCGGCACGCCGACGTCGACGCGGACCATGCCGACCGGCGAGCGCCATCGCAGGCCCAGGCCGACACCAGTGTTGGCATGGAAATGGGTGCCGTCGAAGGCGTCGCCGGAATCCACGAAAGCCGCCATCCCCCAGTCGCGCGTGAAGTAGTGCTCGAACGTGGCGCTGCCGACCAGCAGGCGCTGGCCGCCCACGACGAGTCCATGGCTGTTGCGCGGGCCGATGGCCTGGTACGCATAACCACGGATCGAACGGTCGCCTCCGGCGTAGAAGCGCAGCTGCGGTGGCAGGTTGCTGAAATTCGCCGCGCCCGTGATGCCGGCGTCGCCACGCAGGATCAGGCGGTTCCGCCGCCCCAAGGCGTGGATCCACACGACGTTGGCAAGCGCCTGGGCGAATTGGGTGTCGATGCCGGGCCCCGCGCGCCCGATCAGGTTGATCGAATAACCCCTGCGCACGAACAGCGGATTGTCGGCGACCTTTTTCGTCAGGCCGATTTCGGGATAGACCAGGGTGCTCTGGCCATGTTCGACGCCCGGGATGTCCACGTTGCGATTCGAGTTGCCGACCGTGAAGGTACCGCTCAACAGATGCACGCCGATCGTGCGCACGAACCCGTGCCAGTCGCGCGTTTCGTTGGCCGCCAGCGAAAACATGCGTGATACCGATGTCCTGGTGTTTTCGTCGCGGTAACCGATGCCGAGGTTGAAGCTGGCGTGGTCGCGGCCGGGGCGCGGGATCCCGTAGACGATCTGGGCGGTTTTCAGGCGTTGCGCGACCAGCAGCTGCGTATCCAGGGTGTGGCCGCTGCGATTGATCCAGCGCCGGCGAGCGCCGGCACGCACGCCGGGCCCGGTGTCGGTGCCGACGAAGATGCCGGCGGTGTATACAGTCCGTTTGGCCGGTGCGACGTCGACTTTCACCGGCACCACGTGATCCCTGGCCTTGTCCACCTCGGGCTGCACGGTGACGATCGAAAAATAATCGGCGTCGTTCAACGCCTGTTGCAGGGCGAGCAAGCTGTCCTGCGAGTACCAGTCGCCGGCCTGCCAGGGTACGTAGCGTTGCAGGAATCCCGGCTTGAACTGCGAGCCGTTGAAGCTGACGTCGCCGAGTTTGTAGCGCTCCCCCACCGCATAGTGCAGATGGATTGCCGCGCTGTTCGTGGCGCGCGTGACCTCGACCCGATGCACCGTTGCCGTGGCATCGAGCCAGCCGTGTTCCAGCAGCGCGGTCCCGATCGCATCCTTGGAAGCCTCGTATTCCGCATCGTTCATCGGCTCTCCCACGCGCGGATGGAATACCCGCATCGTGTGTCGAACCGGCGGCAACGCCAGGGCGACGTCGGGCACCTGCAGATCGAGCGTTGCAACCATGGTCGCCGGACCCGGGGTGACCTGGAGATGCAAGGTCCAGCTGTCGCCTTGCCGGCTCAGGTCGCCCTGGGCGGTCGCGTTGTAGTAGCCGTAGGGTTGCAGTGCCGTGGCGGCTTGCCGCGTCGCGTCGTTCGCGAGCGCGCGCGCCTGGGTCGCGCTGACGTCCTTGCGACCCGCGTACTGGCTCGCCGACACCTGCGCGCGGATCGCACCGGCGAGTTCATCGTCGACACCGCCGATCGTCACCTTCAGGGTATCAGCGTGCGCGGCAGGTGGACCGGCGCACGCCAGGATCGCGAACATCGCAAGCGTGCAACACCGTTTGAAGGGTAGGCGGGCAGGGAGGCAAGTGCGTCGCGCTGGCACGTCGATCCTCACGTGGTGGCGGTGCGGGCCTCGACCGTTTCGGGGGCGTCGGCCCGGCTGATTCGCGATGGCGTCGGCTTTGGCTGCGGCGCCGCCTCCGGTTTTTCGCGAGAATAATGTGCCACCAGCGCGCCGGCCAGCGCGGACAGGTACGGGATGGCCTGCGCGCCGAGGATCACCATCCACAACTCACCCTCGATGTAGTGCGATCCGAAGTTGATCGCCATCCCGATGATCGCGAGGATCAGCGCCACCGACATCATGAGTTCCTCGCGCACCGGCCCCAGCGCACCCGCGGCGCCGCCCCCGAGGCGACGGCTCTTGGCGGTGCGCACGAAGTCGGTCTTCTGCTTGATGAGCCCCATCCATATGCCGCGTGCGATCGCGTGGGACAGTCCCATGCTGGCGATCGAGGCCATCAGCGTGTCGCGCCAGCCACACGGCACCCGCGCGCGATACAGCACGATGCCGAACAGTGCCTTGGCGACGAAGAAACCCATCACCGGAATCAGGAACAGTCGCATCGGCAGGCTGAAGATCGTCGGCGCCAGCAGCATGCCGGCGGTCCAGGCGAGCGCCATCAGCGTGAACACCATGTGCAGCGCATCGGCGAACCACGAGAACCAGCCGGTCAGGAAGTGGAAGCGCTGGCCCGCGGAAAGCGGCCCCTTGCGGACCATCCAGTCCCAGCGACCGCGCAGGATCTGCATGGCGCCGAATGCCCAGCGGTAGCGCTGGCTCTTGTAGGCGCGGAAATCGGCGGGCGTGAGGCCCTTGCCCATCAGTTCGTCGACGTACACGGTTTCATAGCCCGCGTGCATCAGGCGCAATCCTAGTTCGGCGTCCTCGCAGATCGTCCATTCGGACCAACCGCCGGTGCCTTCCAGCGCCACCCGTCGCACCATCGTCATGGTGCCGTGCTGGATGATCGCATTGCGCTCGTTGCGGTGATGCATGCCGATGCGGAAGAAGCCGTCGAATTCCCAATTCGCCATGCGGCGGAACGCATGGGTCTGGAAGTCGCGGTGTGCCTGCGGGCACTGGACCACCGCGACGTTGCGGTCGTGGAAGTAGCCGGTCAGCGACGCGAGCCAGTCCTCGCGCACCACGTAATCGGCATCGACCACCGCGATGACATCGGCGCGTGGATCGGTCTGCTTCAGGCCGTAGTTGAGCGCACCGGCCTTGAACCCGGGCCAGGGATCCAGGTGGAAAAACCGGAACCGCTCGCCGAGTCGTTCGCAATGTGCCTCGAGAGGTTTCCAGACTTCCTCGCGTTTGGTGTTGTTGTCGATCACCAGCACTTCGAAGTTGCGGTAGTCGAGGGCGGCCAGCGAATCCAGCGTTTCGATCACCATTTCGGGTGGTTCGTTGCAGCAGGCGAGGTGGATCGACACGAACGGTTGCTTGTCGGGCGGATCGGGTTGGAGCAGGCCGAAATGCCGGACCCACTTCCTGCGCCACAACACTTCGACGAATTCGAAGCCGTTGATCAGCAGGATCGCGAGGATCGCCAATTGCGCCGGGAACAGGATGATCAGCATGCCCCAGTCGACGACATCGAGGTAGAACTGGAACGGTACCGTCACCGACCACACGACCAGCGCCGCCGCCAGCTGGATCAGCGTCAGGTAGGCGAAGCGTCCGGCGAGCTTGAAGCGCGCAAACTGCCACGCGAACCACATCATGGGAAGCAGCGCAAGCAGCCCCGAAGCCAGAGCCTTCCACGGCCACGTTGAATCTTCCAGCACCGGGCCGGTCAACGGGAACTTCAATTGCCGGTCGGCGTTGAACACTCCCCAGTAGGCGCCGGTACGGCCTTCGCCCAGGCCCTCCTTCCAGGGCTGGTCGATGGCTTCCATGATGTAGTAGTCGATATGGCGCGCGCGCGCGACGTTGAACCACTCGCGCAGGAAGATCGCCTGGTTCGCGGTGGACGGTTTGGCAAATTCGAAGCGATCGCCGTTGGAGGGCCAGCCGACCTCGCCGATCACGATGTGCTTGTCCGGGAACAGTTGCTGCAGGTGCTGGTAGCGCATCAGGACATCGCCGATCGCATCCTTGCGCGGCACGCCCTCCCAGTACGGCAGCAGGTGGACCGTGATGAAGTCGACGTGTTGGGCGAGCTCGGGATATTTCTCCCAGATGTGCCACGGTTCTGCGGTCGAGACCGGCTGGTTGACCGCGGCGCGCACGCGGTCGATGTAGGCCATCAGCTTCTCGGGCTCCATGTCGTGGCGCAGCAGTACCTCGTTGCCTACCTCGACGCGCTTGATGTCCGGCCAGCGCCGCGCCTGCGCAATCAGCGCGTCGATTTCACGGTGGTTGTTGTCGTTGCGGCGATCGAGCCATGCGCCGGCCATCACGTCGAGGTGGTGTTTCATCGCCAGCCGGGGGATCTCGGGGTACTGCAGCACCGAATACACACGCACGCGACGGGTATGTTTTGCCATCAGCGCGAGGTCGGCGTCGACTTCCTTGTCGGTCGGAAAAGTGCCCGCCAGCGGGCTCTGGTAGCGCTGGAACGGGCTGTAGGCGAAGCCGTCGGTCTGGCCGTTCCACGGCACCACGCTGGTCGGGCGGTCGGCTATCGCCCACAGTGCGAAATTCAGCGCGGCCACCAGCAGCGCCAGCAGCAACGCCACGGCGAGGGCGCCCGTGCGCCTCGGGCGCACTTCGACGGCGGCCATTTGATTCAAGGGTTCTCCCGGTCGGATCGCTGCTGGATAAACCGTGCAAGGTTAAGGGTAGGTGCCTGAAGGTTTTGCAAATCGGTTATTTTTGCGATCGTCCCTTGTCGCCGCTTCGACGATTCGGAACGCGCCAACAAGGACGCCCGGATATTGCCGGATCAGAACGGCCATCAGAGCCGCCATCCGTGGCGAAGAGCTCCGTGGCCTGACTGTTCACAACAGCCGCTTCGTATGTGGGTTCCTGGGCCGCTAGAATCGGGGGATGCAGGAATATACCCTCCGCCAGGGGACCGCCCCGCTGCTGGTGAGCCTGCCCCACGACGGCACCGGGCTGCCGGCTGCCGTCGCCGCCCGGATGACCGCCGCCGGCCGGCGGGTACCGGATACCGACTGGCACGTTGGCCGGTTGTACGATTTCGCGGGCGAGCTGGGGGCATCGGTGATCGTGCCCCGCTGGTCGCGGTACGTCGCCGACCTGAACCGCGACCCAGCCGGGCAAGCGCTTTACCCGGGTCGCAGCGAAACTGCGCTGGTCCCGGTCACGACGTTTGCGGGCGAGCCAATCTACGCCCATGGCGACGAACCCGGTACCCGGGAAGTCGCGCTCCGCCGCGAAATGTACTGGCAGCCGTATCACGACGCCCTGCGGACCGAAGTGGAGCGGATGAGGCGCCAGCACCCGCGCGTGGTGCTCTGGGACGGGCATTCGATCAGGGTCCGGGTGCCGATGTTCTTCGACGGGCAATTGCCGGATTTCAACCTCGGAACCGCCGATGGGGCGAGTTGTTCGGCCGCGCTGCAGGAGCGGTTGGCCGGCGTGTTGCGCGAGCGCGCGGACGGCAGTGCGTTCACCCATGTCGTCAACGGTCGTTTCAAGGGCGGCTACATCACCCGCCATTACGGGCGGCCGGAGACCGGGGTCGAAGCGGTGCAACTCGAGCTTGCCCAGTACACCTACATGGACGAGGACAGTTTCGAATACCTGTCCGAACGCGCGGCGCCGGTGCAGGACGTGATCCGGGCTTTGCTGGAGACGTGCCTCGGCCACGTCGTGGGCCGCTGATTGCGCGCAGGGCGGGACCGGCGAAGCCGTTTACGCCATGGCGGTTCGTGGCGGAAGCCGCCGCGCGGGTTCCGTCCGGTGTTGGCTCAGCGCGTGCCGAGCCTGGCAACGCACTTCAATTCGATCGCGATCGTTGTCGGCAACGCGGTGATGCCGAGGGTGGTGCGGCAGGGCGCCGCCGATGGGTCGGGAAAATGTTCGCCCCAGACCGCGTTGTAGCCCTTGAAGTCGCGCGCCATGTCGGTGAGGAACACGGTGACGTCGACCAGGTCTTCCCAGCGCGCCCCCGATGCTTCCAGCACCGCGCGCACGTTGGCGAACACCTGCCGCGTCTGCGCCGCGATATCGTGGGCGACCAGCGCGCCGCGCGGGTTGTACACGTTCCCCGGGATCGCATCGCTGCCGGGCGTGCGCGGGCCGATGCCGGACAGGAACAGCAGGTCGCCTACGCGGCGGGCGTGCGGATAGGCGCCGACCGGAGCGGGCGCGGTTCCGGTGCGGACGGAGTCGGTCATGGGTGCATTCCGGTACTGCTGCACGGAACCGCCTTCATCGGCGACCGCGCCAGGATGGTGGCAGTGCACGCCGCGTGGACGTCGTCCGGGATCGACCCGGAAGTCTGGTTGGCGGACGCCGCGACCGTGATCGTGTTGTTGCCAATCACGCGGCCGCGTTCGTCGGTAATGGTCAAGCGGTAGCGTTGGCCCGGGCGCAAGTACAACTCGCCGACCGGGGTGCTGGAATTGCTGCTGGTGACCTTGATGTCGCCGATGGTCATCAACGGCACCGGATCCAGCACCATGCGGTCCGCCGGAATCGCATCGTCGCCTTCGTCGGCATAGCGTGCCGCAACCATGCATGGCCAGTGGTCACGGCAGACGTTGCCGTTGACCATGACCGGCACGCGCGCGCCCCACAGGTTGGCCCAGGTGGGGCGGTCGTGCACGAAATGTTCTTGCGGAAAGATCACGCTGACATCGTATCCCGGCCGCAGCGACCACGGTTTGCCGTCCTTGTTGATGAAGACGACGGGTTGTGTCGGGTGCAGTGCATCGACGATCGCGCCATAGTCGGGGTGGTCCATCGCCGAATTCTGGTGCGGGATCAGGGTGGTCTGCTCCACCGAGAGTGGCGTGATGCCGCTGTCCTTCATGAAATGCTGCGCCATCGATTGCGCACCGAGGAACTGGCCGGTCTTCTGGATATGCGCGTAGCCCGCGTTGACTACCAGGCGTGCGTTCGGATCCTTCTTGAGCACATCCCAGAGGTGTTCCGCCTGCTGGGCCTCGCGCGCGTTGCCGGTGTGGTTGGCATCGGCCTCGTAGGCGATGACCTTGTAACCCAGTTTCAGCGCCGTACGCACCATTTCCGCATAGATCGGCTCGCGCACGTAGAACCCGCTGGCAGCGGTCGGGTAGCCGCGCTTGTTCAACGCTGCAATGTCCGCGGGGTACAGCGTTTCCACGGCGAAGACATTGAAGCCTTCCTTGCGCAGCGGTTCCAGCAGGCGCACGCTCAGGGTGCGTGTCAAGGCGATGTTGTGGGCCTCGTTGAGGAATACCACGCGGTATCCCCTGGCCAGATTCGGGATGTACTCCAGCGCGGGAACCGGGTGCCAGCCGGGCTGCGTCATGGGCGAGGGGAAATCGTCCGGCAGCGGCTTCTGGTCGATGGAAAACGCCGTCTCGGCATCCTTGTAGTCGCCGATGAAGCCCTGGTACCAGGACAGGTACTGGCCGAAGATGGCGCGGAACGCCGGGTGTCCGTCGGCGGCCCACGCGTGGCGCATGACCTGGTACTGGGCCAGCAGGTCGTGCCGCGCGTTCGCACGTTTCATGATCGCGTCGGATTTGGTCATCGCCTCGATCTGTTGCTCGCGCCATGCCGAAGGCAGCTGCGCGTAGCCCGCCTGCGCGCAGCCGAGTGCCAGGCATGCCAGGATGCAGCAGCTTCGCAAGGACCTCGTGGCGTTCATGCGGATCTCCGGGCAGGGTCCATGCAATGCCATGGCGATCCCTTCCGCGGTGCTTCGCTTGCCGACGAAGCGTTCATGCAGCGATCGTGCCGCGCGGCGCCAATGCGCGTTCGTAGGTGCCATCCAGCGATTCGAATCGCGCCACGTCGATGCCGAGGTCGTTGATGCGGCCGTCCGACAGACCATAGCACCAGCCGTGCACGGTGAGATTCTGCCCGCGATCCCAGGCTTCGCGCACGATGGTGGTATGGCAGGCGTTGGCGACCTGCTCGATCACGTTGAGTTCGCAAAGACGGGCGTGGCGTTGCGCCGGAGCGGTGGCTTCGATGTCGGCGCGGTGCCGCTCCATGATGTCGCCGATAGGGCGCAGCCAGTTGTCGATCAGCCCGAGTCGCTTGCCTTCCAGCGTGGCCGCGACGCCGCCGCAGCCGTAGTGGCCGACGACCATGACATGTTCAACCTTCAATACGTCCACCGCGAATTGCATCACCGAAAGGCAGTTCAGGTCCGAATGCAGGACGAGGTTCGACACGTTCCGGTGCACGAACACTTCACCCGGTTCCATGTCGATGATCTGGTTCGCCGGCACCCGCGAATCCGAGCAGCCGATCCACAGGTACTTCGGCGCCTGCTGCTTGGACAGTCTCGTGAAGAACCCCGGATCCTGCGCGCGGATCGCCTCCGACCAGCGGCGGTTGTTTTCGAGTAGTTCCTGGGGTGACGGCATTCGTGTTCCTTTGCTTTCGCTCCCTCTCCTTCAAGGGGAGGGCTCGTGTGGGGATGGTATCCAGACTCATGCAAATCGCAATGTTGTGGATGCCAGGCGTGCACAACCCATCCCCCACCTGGCCTCCCCCTTGAAGGGGGAGGAAAAACAGCATGTGCGCAGCGGACGCCCTGGCTACCGCGCAATACAAATATTCCTGGGCTCGGTAAAAAAGCGTAGTGCATCGACGCCGCCCTCGCGGCCCATGCCGGAGTGCTTGACGCCGCCGAACGGCGTGCGCAGGTCGCGCAGCATCCAGCAGTTGACCCACACGATGCCAAAATCGATGAGCGCGGCCACGCGATGGGCGCGGGCCAGGTCGCGGGTCCACAGCGACGCCGCCAGGCCGTAGTCGGTGCCGTTGGCGATGGCGACGGCTTCGTCTTCGGTGTCGAATGGAATCAGTGTCACCACCGGGCCGAAGATTTCCTCGCGGTTGGTCGCGCAGTCCTGCGGCAGTCCCTCGATCACGGTGGGTGCGACGAACCGCCCACCCGCGCAGCGCCCGGGCACGCTCACTGCTTCGCCGCCGATGAGCACCGTGCCGCCTTCTTCGCGTGCCTGCGCGATGCAGCCCATGACCTTGTCGAAATGCGGCTCCGACACCAAGGCCCCGAGGTCGCTCGAGTCATCGTTCGGGTCGCCGACGCGCAGGGCCTTCACCCTTTCGAGATATCGGTGCTTGAAATCGTCATGGATCGAGCGCTCGACCAGCAGCCGCGAACCACACAGGCAAATCTCGCCCTGGTTGGAAAAACCCGAGCGCACGATGGCGTCGAGGTTGGCATCCGAAAGATCCGCATCGGCGAACACGATCGCCGGATTCTTCCCCCCCATTTCCAGCGACGCCTTCTTGAACTGCCTGGCGGCGGTCTCGGCGATGTACGCGCCGGTGCGCGTCGAGCCGGTGAACGAGACGGCCTTGATTTTCGGATGCTCCACAATGGTCCCGCCAACCTTCGGACCAGAGCCATGGACGACGTTCAATACTCCGGGTGGCAAGCCGCATTCGATCGCGAGTTCGGACAGCCGGAATGCCGTGAAGGGGGTGATTTCGGAAGGTTTCGCGACCACCGCGTTGCCCGTCGCCAGCGCCGGCGCGATCTTCCAGGTGAACAGGTACAGCGGCAGGTTCCAGGGTGAAATGCAGCCCACCACGCCCAGCGGCTGGCGCAGGGTGATGTTGATCGCGCGTGCGTCCACGAACGATTCGCCCGGCCATTGCGTGATCGCCTCGGCAAAGAAGCGCAGGTTGGCGACGGCTCGCGGGATGTCCACGCGGCGCGCCAGCGCCACCGGCTTGCCCGAATCGCGCGATTCCTCGCGGGCAATGTCGTCGATCCGCGCTTCGACCGCGTCGGCGAGCCGGTGCAGATGTTGCGCGCGTTCGCCATTCGGCAGCGCCGCCCACGCCGGCGCCGCGCGTTCGGCTGCGGCAACCGCAGTTTCCACATCGCGTGCATCGGAATCGGGACAGCGCGCGTAAACCTTGCCGGTGGCGGGTTCGAACACGTCCAGATACGCGCCGTCCGCCGGCGCGCGCAACGCGCCGGCGATGAGATTGGCAAGGGTGACCGGTTCCATCACGCAAGCTTAGCGCATGCCCGCCTTCCCCCTTCCGGGATCGGGGGGGATGGGCTTTCGCAGGAAGGAGTAGCGGTGTTCCGTGCATCCTGCAATGACATCCTCCCGATGCTGGCGCATCGGCCACCTTCCGGTGGGAGGGGGTAAATGCGTCATGGGTCCGACGAGGCCTGCGTTGCCGAAGCGGATGGCTGCGAGGTGGTGTCGTACTTTTTCACCAGCGCCTCGAACCTCGGATCGCCGTGCAGCGGCAGCCATGTCGGATAGGCGCCGAGATTGTCGCAGCCAACGGGAATGCTCGCGCAGAATTTCGGTAGCAGGTCCAGCGCGGTGTCGTTCCGTCCCAACACCAGATAAAGCTGGATCATGTCGTACATCGAAGTCGGGTCGACGTCGGGGCGCTCGTGCAGCGTATCCATCGTGGCAAGCGCCTGTGCGTGCAGCCCTGGATGGAGCACGGACCGATAGGCCAATCGGCCCGCGTTGACCAGTGCCCTGCCTAGCTCCGTATCGGGTTGCACCCCATCGAACGCCTTTGCGGCATCCTCGTTCCTGTGCAGCAGGGCGTAGGTCAGCGCAAGGCCGAACGCCGCGTCCGCGCTGTGAGGCGTCAGCCGGCTCAATGCAAGCGCGGGTGCCAGCGCTTGCCGGTATTCGTCCAGATTCTGATACGCCACCTCAAGGTTGTTCTGCGCGGTGGCGTTTTCGGGGTCGAGTCGCGCAGCTTTCTGATATTGCATCAACGCCTGCTGTGGCGGCAGTACGTTGCCATAATCCAGATGCGCGACCGCATAGCTGGGGTCGATGGCCAGCGCGCGTTCGAACTCGGTTTTCGCCGTGGCATGGTCGACTTCCGCGATCGCCACGTTGCCGAGTGCGACCCGCGCATCCACGTTGCGTGGGTTGAGCGCCAATGCACGATTCGCTTCCTCACGGACAGCGGGCAGCGCATCCTCGAGCGATAGCGTGGAGACCTGGGTCAGGTCGAACCATACGCGTGCCAGCAGCGCATGCGCATCGGCGTAATCCGGGTCAAGCGCGATGGCTTGTTGCAGCAAACGTCGGGCTTGCTCGAGGGGCGCTGCGGCGAGTTTCTTTTCAGTCAACGAGCGCGCCTTCAGCACTAGATCGAGGGCCTGTGGGTCGACCTTCGTCTTGGTAGGCGTGGCAGCAAACTTCACCTTCAGCGCGGTGGCGATGGCTGCAGAAATCTTGTCCTGCACCTGAAAGATGTTGACCAGCGAATCATCGTAGTGGCTTGCCCACACCTGATAGCCGTTCCGGGTATTGACCAGTTCCACGATCACCCGCACTTCGTCGCCCTGTCGCAGGATCTTGCCGGTCAGCACGTTGGCGACGTCCAGCTGCTTGCCGATGTCGGCGGCGGTTTGCTGGCTGCTGCGGAACTTCGATGCGGTGTCCCACGCGATCACGCGCAAGCCGGTGTTCTGGCCCAATGCGTTGGTGAGTTCCTCCGTGATGCCGTCGCTGAAATACTGCTGTTTGGGATCGCCGCCCAGATTGGCGAACGGCAGCACCACCAGCGTGTCGGCGGGCGGACGGAATGCGGCGGGCGCGGGTCTGGAGGCGGCCGTCGCGATAGCCTTGATGGAAGTTTGCGTATGCGCCGGCGCGATGGTTTTCGGCTCGGGCGTATTTCCGGTGCGTCTCATTACCAGCAATCGCCAGCCCAGCAGCGCCACGGCCAGCACCAGCATCGCGATGATCACTGTATTGAGCTTGCGGGCGATCTGGCGATTCGCGACTTCAGGTCGCGAATCGGGCGAATCGGCGGGCACGGTGCGACGCATGCCCTCGGGTGTGATCTCGTACACCCATGCGAAGATCACTGCGATCGGGAAGCCGAGTGCCACCAGCACCACCACGATCTGCGCGGTCCAGTCCGGCATGTGGAAAATCGGAAAGACCTGGGTGGCGATCTGCACCAGCAGCCAGCTGGTGATGGCATAGGCTGCCGCCACCCGCCAAACATGGCGGCGCCTGAGTTCCTCGAAGAAGCCGGGTTGAGCCATCGCGGGCAGGTCCCCCGTGCGCGCCGAAGCCTGCTTTACGTCACTCTTGTATCTTAGCGCACGCCATGGCGGATGCGGATCAAAGCGAACGCGTGCGCCCGCCGTCCACCGGCACGTTGATCCCGGTGATGTAGCCTGCGGCGGGGGAGGCGAGGAACGCGACCGCCGCGGCGATCTCGGACGGATCGGCAAAGCGCCGCATCGGGATTTCCGCTTCCATCGCGCGTTGGGTGTCCTCGATGCTGTTGCCGGATTTCCCGGCGCGCGTCGCGACGATCTGCTCGATGCGGGGTGTTTTCGTCGAACCCGGCAGCACGTTGTTGACCGTGATGCCGAATGGCGCGAGTTCGCCGGCCAGCGTCTTGGCCCAGCTCGCCACCGCCCAGCGCGTGGTATTGGAAACCCCGAGGCCGCGGATCGGTTCCTTCACCGAAGTCGAGATGATGTTGACGATCCGGCCGTAGCCCGCGGCCTGCATGCCGGGGATCACGGTTTCGGCCAGCACGTGGTTGGCGACGAGGTGCTTGCGGTACGCGTCCAGGAATGCTTCGACTTCGGCGCCATGCGCGGGTCCGGGCGGCGGACCGCCGGAATTGTTGACGAGGATATGGACCGGGCTTGCCTTGGCGAGCTTTTGTGCCGCCGCGCGCAGATCTTCGGTATCGCCCGCATCGACGACCAGGAAGTCGTGCGTTTGCGATGGATGAATGCGAGGCAGTTCATCGACGAGTTGCTTCAGGATGTCTTCACGGCGGGCGAGTCCGGTGACGTTGGCGCCGAGCTTCGCCAGTTCCACCGCGCAGGCACGGCCGATGCCCTGTGACGCACCACACACCAGCGCGTGACGACCGGTCAAATCGAGATCCATTCCGACCTCCGCGAACGCAAATACCTACCGATTGTGCAATGCGTTGCGCAATTCCGGCAACAGGCCGGCGCCCGGCTGGGGCTTGCCGCACAAGCCGTTGTCCACGGCGTCGGCATACGCGGGCGTCATCTTGCCCAGGTACAGCGTGCCTTCCGGGCCGTGCGGAACGTTGAAGCTGCCGCGGGTGACCGGGGTCGAGGGCTTGATGCTCGCAAACGCCGATGCCGAGGGCACGTTGACGTCGCTGAAACTGGTTGGCGACTGAGCCCAGTAGGTGGTCGCGGCGAGCTGCTTTTTCGAGGTCGTGACCACTAGGTACTGTGCGTTGGGATTGTCGATGGTCACCGCGCCGAACCCGCCCGACATGCTGGGGCGCCAGTTGATGTACACGCACAGCGCCACGTCGGTCCTGGAAATCGGCTCGTAGTTGGCGTTCAGCAGCGTGACCGTGGGCGCGAACAGGAAGCTGTTGCCGAGGTGACGTGCGCTGGGCTGCGTCTGGAACACCACGCGGTAAGACTTCCTGAACTTCGGCAATTCGAACGTCAGGAAGTGGGTGTGTTCCCCATCCAGTACCGCGACGGGGCTGAAACGGTCGACGGTGAATTCGCGCGGCTCGCGGGGCAGAATGTCGTGGAAAGGCAGGTCGGCCCACGCGTGGCAGCAAGGTGGCTTGGTTTCCAGGCGCTGCATCGCCGCGTCGCGCGACGGCGGGGGTGTGTTGTCGATCGTGCCCAGCAGCGGCAGCTTGATTGAGTGGGCACAGCCAGCCAACAGGATTGCGGCCAGGATGGAAACGGGGATGCGGAGCAAGCGGAACACGGGCGAGGATGCGGTCGGATTGGGGCCAAACCGTCGAGCGTAGGCCTGGCGGCGGACGGAGATACAGGATTCATGCAGTGTACAGGTTGTGGCGCGCTGAAACCGGACTGCGGGTCGCGTTTCCGGGGCCCGCCGCGCCTGGCGCGGCAACCGGACGGTGGTGTGACCCGCCCGCCCCGGTGCGGTTCCCGGGGCTCCCGGGTTCAGAATTCGGCATGGCCCGGCGTGCGGGGGTAGGGAATGGCGTCGCGGATGTTGGAAAGCCCGCACACGTACACCAGCAGCCGCTCGAAGCCGAGCCCGAAGCCCGAATGCGGGACGGTGCCGTAACGCCGCAGGTCGCGGTACCACTGGTAGTGTCCGGCGTCAATTCCGAACTGCAGCATCCGGCGATCGAGGTAATCCAGGCGCTCCTCGCGCTGCGCGCCACCGATGATCTCGCCGATGCCGGGTGCCAGCACATCCATCGCCGCAACGGTCTTGCCGTCGTCGTTCAGGCGCATGTAGAACGCCTTGATCTCCTCGGGGTAGTTCATCACCACCACCGGCCGGCCGATATGGGTCTCGGCCAGCCAGCGTTCGTGTTCGGTTTGCAGGTCCACGCCCCATTCGACCGGGAACTCGAACTTCTGCCCGGATTTCTGCAACGCCGCGATGGCGTCGGTGTAGTCGATCCGTTCGAAGGGCGAAGCGATGAATTTTTCGAGACGGGACATGGCGTCCTTCTGCACGCGTTCGGCGAAGAACGCCATGTCGTCCGGGCGTTCTTCCAGCACGGCCTTGAAGATGCCTTTCAGGAACGCTTCGGCGCAATCCGCATTGTCGTCGAGATCGGCGAAGGCGATTTCCGGCTCGACCATCCAGAACTCGGCCAAGTGGCGCGGGGTGTTGGAGTTCTCGGCGCGGAAGGTCGGTCCGAAGGTGTACACCTTCGAAAGCGCGAGGCAGTAGGCCTCGACGTTCAACTGGCCGGACACGGTGAGGAACGCCTCGCGCGCGAAGAAGTCCTGCTTGAAGTCGATCGCGCCCTTTTCGTCGCGCGGCAGGTTGGCGAGATCCAGCGTCGAGACCCGGAACATGTCGCCCGCGCCTTCCGCGTCGGAGGTCGTGATGATCGGTGTGTTGACCCAGTAGAAATCTTCCGCCGTCAGGTGTCGGTGGATCGCCATCATCATGGTGTGGCGGACCCGCGAAATCGCGCCGAACAGGTTGGTGCG
>DASUKQ010000165.1:0-70139 GCA_036278635.1 Rhodanobacteraceae bacterium | reverse complement strand
CCAGTAACGTTCGTTGGTGAGGTTGTCCACGCCCAGCGACGCGGTCCATTGTCGTGCAAAGTGCCAGCGCAACTTGGCGTCCGCCACGGTGAAGGCGCTGACCGCGCCGTAGGTGTTCACGAAATCGCTGTTGTCGAGGGTGGAATACTGTCGCCCGGAACGGCGCACGCCCAGCGACACATCCCACCCCGTTGCAAAGCGCCAGTTGGCGAACAGGCTGGCCCGCACCCGCGGGATGCGCGGAAACCGCTTGCCGTCGGCCAGCGGATATTGCGCGTCGCGCAAGGTCACCGCATCGTTCCATGCCACGCTGGCGTCGAGATCGACGCCAGGGAATACGTCGCGCAGTTGCAGGGCGCCTTCGATCCCGCGCATGCGCACCGCATCGATGTTCTGCACGCTGGTTACCGGCACCGGCAGCGTGATGTCGGTTTGCGAGTACAACGTGTCGGCGAAGCGATCCTGGTACAGCGACACCCGCCATTGACCGTTGGGCAGGTCACGCACCAGGTCGAGGTCGGTGGACCAGTCGCGTTCGGGCTCGAGGTTCGGGTTGTTGTTGACGATGGTGTTGTTCGACAACGACCCCTGGAACAGTTCCTCCACGGTCGGGTAGCGCACCGCCTTGCCGAATGACAACCGCAAGCGCCAGGCGCTGGCAAAGCGCCATTCGAGACTGGCCTTGGGCGATACGTCGCTGCGCCGGCGGCTCGGGTAGGCGACGGTAGTGGTGGCGTTCGCGAGCGATCCACGATACGCACGCCACTGTTCCCAGCGCGCACCCAGCGCCAGGCTCCATGCCGGTGCCAGGTCCCAGATGTCCTGCACGTACAGTGCTCGGGTTTGCGTGCGGCCGCCGTAGGCGCTGACCTGCCCGCCATCCCCTGCATCACCGCGCCAGTTGCGGGTGGCGGACACGTGCGAATCGAGCAGGTAGCGGTCGAGGTGCGCGCCGGCGTACAGCGTGTTGTTTTCGCCGAGGGGCCCCGAGGTGCGCAGGTCGAACGTGTCCCAGCCGGAGCCGCTCATGTCGGCGAGCGTGCTGGCATCGGCTTGCGCGGCGGCGGCATCGTGCTCCAGATCGCGCTGGAAATCGTAGTGGCTGGCGACGGCTTCCCAGTGCCAGCCATTGTCGAAACGACCGTCCAGTTGGGCGCCGATCAACACGTGGGTCTGGTCGAACGCACTCGGCGCGAGGCCGCTGGCAGGCAGCGTCCACGTCCGGCCGTCGGCCAGGATCGTGCCGCCCCACACCGGTTGACCCGCGGCGTCGCGAAGGAAACTGCGGGTGGCGTCGAACGCGCGGTTGTGCCAGCCGCCGAGGGTGAAGCGCGCTTCGATGTTGTCGGTGAGATCCACGCTGGCCTGCAGCGTTGCCTGCGCCTGTCGGGTGTGCTCGATGCTGTTGGCGCCGAAGATCAGGCGCGGACTGCCGTTGATGTTGCGATCGAGCGTGGCACCGTTCACCGCGACCGCGTTGGCCGGGTCGCCGCCGGCCCTGGCCACGGCGTACTGCATCGGCTGGCCGTGGTTGTCGAGCTGGTCGACCGACACCAGCCAGCGCCAGCGTCCGTTGTGGTCGCCCAGGTGTGCCGCGAGACGATGCCCGTCGTAGCGGCTGCGCGCACCGTAATCGTCGTGGTAGTCCTGCGAGAGAAACTGCGCAGCGGCGCCGGCGGTGAAGCCATCCGGCAGCCGGGTGTGGATCAGCACGGTGTTGCCGATCGAGTTGCCCGGATATAGCGCGGAGTACGGCCCGTACAGCACCTCCACCGACTCGATCGACTGCGGCGCCACCATTCCCCAGCGCGGCCCGCCGTTCCAGCCATTGGTCATGAAGTTGGAAAGCAGCAGGCCGTCGGCATAGACCAGGCTGCGTGCGCTCTGCAGGGTGCCGGAATCGCGCCCGCTGATGATGGCATTGGGGTCGCCGATGTAGCGCTGGCGCACTTGCAGGTTGGGAAAGTAACGCAGCACCGCCGCACTGTCGGCGATGTTCTGCTTCGCCAACTGCTTGCGCGTCGTGCGCACGCTCACGCCGACGGGTGCGGACGGCAATGGCGCGGCTTCCACGTTGACAGTCGGCAGGGTCTGCGGCGACGGGGCCATGGACGCAACGCCGGAAGCCGCCGACGCGGCCATGAGTATCCCCACGAACAAGCTCGTGTTCCATGCAAGTGATAATTATTCGCATGATAGGCACGCCCGCGTGTCCGGCAATGCGGCAAATTGTCGCACCGCGCCCGTCAGACGTCGTTGGCGCGTGCGTGCGCGGATGCTTGCCGCGTGCGTTGGCCCGGACAGCGCCCCCCGGTGCCTCGGTGAGCGTGTCGTTGCAAGCCTCCGCAAGGCAGCGCGGTACCTCCCGCGTTGATTCATCCGGCGCCGTGGGCGGCCAGCGACGACGCGTGCGTGGTCGCCGGCTGCGTCTCGGGTGACGGACGTTGCCGTGCCATCGCAGCCGCCCTGGGCCAGAGCGCGTCCAGCTTGTCATGCAGGCGCAGGTCGGCGACGTTGCGCATGCCTTCGTCGAGTCGCTTTTGTTGCGCGGTTTCCGGAGCGACGGGTGCATCCGGGGCGCGGGTCAGCGACGCCAGTTCCGGACCGACCAACTGTGTCAACACGAACCACGGGTCGCGGATGTCGGCCTTGTCGAGCAGCATCCCGGGCAACTGCCATGCCGCCACGTTTTGTCGTGTCGCATGATCCATGTGTGCGGTATCGATCAGGACGTAGGGCACCGTCTGCTCCAGAAAACCCTCACCATTCGTGAATCCGGCTTGCTGGAACGCCGGGACCAGCGCCGGCAGGTGGTCGCCGAAAAACACGACCAGGGTGCGGCGTTTGCGCTGCGCAAGCGTATCGACGAGGCGACCCAATTGCCGGTCGGCGTGCTGCATGTGGTAGATGTAATTCTGCAGCTCCAGTTTGGCCTGTGAATCGGTGACGCCCTTCGGGACCGGGATCGCGTCACGTGCCGCGCTGTCGATGCCGTAGCTCTGGTCGTACGGGCCGTGCGCCTCGATGCTGATGCCGAGCACGAACCGCGGCGGCCCCGAAGCCGGCAACTGGCGAAGTACCTCGTCGGTGAACGCCTTGTCCGACATGTACTTGCCGTCGTCGGCATCGTCGTTGGGCGGAAAGTCGGCGATCGAGATGAACTTGTCGAACCCGAGTTCCTTGAAGGCTTCGGTGCGATTCCAGAAACCCGGATTGTTGCCGTGCACGGCCAGTGTCCTGTATCCGATTTTCTCGAGTGTGCGCACGATGCCCGGAATCTCCTTCCGGTGGATCTGCAGGTACGGAAACTGCACTTCCGGGAAGTAGCGAAGCGGCAACCCGGTCAGCACTTCGAATTCGGTGCGGATGGTGCCGCCGCCGAAGGTCGGCACGTGCAGCCATCCCGAAACCCCGTGCCGTTCGAGGCGATGCAGGTTCGGCGTGAGGTCCGTGCCGGGCGGGTAGCCGTTCATGATCGTCGGATCGAAAAACGATTCGGAGAGGATCACGACGATGTCGGGTTTCTGCGTCTCCGCGGCCGGCGCCCGTGTGCGTGCGGCGATCTGCGGCTCGTATTCGGCCATCAGCGCGAGCGCATCGGGCACGTTGGCCTTGCGGTGTTGTGCGCCGTATTGCAGGTGGAACAGCATCAACGAGCCGATCAGTCCGTTGTGCTGTCGGGTGGCCATCGGCGACCACGGCTGCATCCCCAGCAGTTTGGGGTTGTACAACCCGTTCCAGAACGGTACCGCCGCCGTCAGGGTGACCAGCGCCGCAAACAGCACGACCGCGAAACCGGCGCGCCACGGACGCGAACGTCGGGGCAACAACGGCGGTTCGACCCGGAACCAGAAGACCAGGATCACGATGACGACGAGCAACGCCACCAGCAGCAGCGCAACGTGGGGCAGATACCCCGAGAGCAGCTCGCCGACCCCCGCCCCGAGTTGTCCGAGCAGTCGGAAATCGGCGGGCATCAGCGGGATCGCGAGGTTGTGGACCTTGATCGTGTTGACGCCGTAGAGCAGTGTCTGGATCCCGAACGCGAGCACGAACGACCAGCCCGCGCGGCGGGTCCACGCCAACAGGACGCCCGCCAGCAACAGGCCCGGCAACGCATTGCAGAACATCCGCAGCGGGGTGTTCCACCATGGCATCCAGTCGGGGTGCATCCACAGTGACAACGGCACGATGTCCTTGCCACCATCGAACCACGCCGTGCACAGGACGAACGCGATCGCGAGCGCCACGATGACCGCAATGCGGGCGGCGGGGGAATGGCGTGCCGTGTCGGGAGCTGTTGGAGAAGCCATGCGGGCGGTGGACGGAAGGCCGACGCAAGAGCGTACCCCAACCCGGATGAACGATTTCAGGCGGCCGCACCCGCTGCCACGATGTTGGCTCGAAGCGGCTGTTGTGAGAAGTCAGGCTAGGGAAGGCCGTTCTGGTGCGCCGCGAGCCGTGGATGATTCTGCTTGCCTGTGCGTCGAGCGGCGCAGCGACCAGGGACGATCGCATAATGACCGCATGCCGCCGCTGCCGCCCGCGATCGAACACCTCGTTGCCGAACGTTATGCCGAGTTGGCCGCGCATTGCCGCGCCGCCGGCGTGGTGATGCACGACGACGCCGGGGTCGGCGAGCGCGTGCGCCGCCTGCTGCTGGCCAGCGATTTTGCATTCGAGGCGTTGCGCGCGGACCCCGGCTTGTTGACCGCCGACGGGCTGGAGCGGCTGCGCGATCCGGCGCCGGCGACAGCGCGCGCTGGCGTGTTGCGGGATCCCTCCGGCGACGTGCTCGCCGCGTTGCGGCGGTTCCGGCGCGCCGAGTCGGTGCGCCTGGTGTTCCGCGACGTCAATGGCCTCGACGAGGTGACTGACACGCTGGCCGGCACGACCGCACTGTACGAGATCCTGATCCGCGCGGCGTTGCAGCACGCCGAAAATGCTGCGCGCGCGCGGCACGGCACGCCGCGCAATGCCGAAGGCGAGCCACAGGCGATGGTGGTCGTGGCGCTCGGCAAGCTGGGTGGCGGCGAACTCAATTTCTCGTCCGACGTCGACCTGGTGCTGGCGTACCCGGAAGGCGGCGCAACCGATGGTGCGCGCCCGCTGGACAACATCGAATTTTTTGCGCGGGTCGCGCGCGAATTCGTGCGGCTGATGACCGAGGCGACCGCCGACGGCATCGCCGCGCGCGTCGACCTGCGGCTGCGGCCGTTCGGCGAGGCTGGTCCCGTGGCGGCGTCGTTCGCGGCAATGGAACAGTACTACCAGCGCGAGGGGCGCGACTGGGAGCGCTACGCGTGGATCAAGGCGCGACCCGTTGCGGGCGATCTCGCGGCAGGCAAGCGGCTTCTGGAGATCCTGCGGCCGTTCGTATACCGGCGCTATTTCGATTACACCGCGCTGGCCGGGCTGCGCGACATGAAGGCCCTGATCGACGCGGAGGTTGCGCGTCGCGACCTGGCCGACGACCTGAAACTCGGCGCCGGCGGCATCCGCGAGATCGAATTCGTGGTGCAGTTGCAGCAACTGATCCGTGGCGGCCGCGACGCCAGCCTGCGCGCCCGCGGCCTGCTGCCGGCGCTCGAGGCCTGCGCGGCACGCGGCTATCTGTCGCAGCGCCAGGCCCGCGCGCTGCGCGAGGCGTACCTGTTCCTGCGGCGGCTGGAGAACCGTCTGCAGATGTTCGGCGA
This sequence comes from Rhodanobacteraceae bacterium, assembly GCA_036278635.1. GTDB lineage: Bacteria > Pseudomonadota > Gammaproteobacteria > Xanthomonadales > Rhodanobacteraceae > 66-474. The sequence continues at coordinate 64,443 of DASUKQ010000165.1, read as the reverse complement.
TCGCCAGACCCACACCCTGTTCGTCGATGCGACCGACCGCGCACGGCTCGCCGGGGCCCTGGATTACCCGGGGTGGCAGGCGCTGACGGTCGCACTGAACCGGCAGCGGGAGCGGGTCTCGGCGATTTTCGTGGACGTATTGCAGCCTCGCGACGATGCCGAGCCCCCACGCGGCAGCCAGGCGTCGCAGCGCGACGGAGCGCGAATCTGGCGACGCCTCCGGGAAGGCAACCTCGACCACGCAACCTTGGCGGTCGCGGGTTTTGCGCCGCCAGAGCCTTGCCTGGATGCGCTGCGCCAGGTCGCGGGACTGCACGGACTCAGTGCGCGTTCGGCGCGTCGCATCGAACACCTCATGCCGGACCTCGTCGACGCGGCGTCGGCGACCTCCGAGCCCGCCGACGCATTGCTCCGGCTGTGCCGGCTGGTGCAGGCGGTCTCAAGGCGTTCGGCGTATCTCGCGTTGCTGCAGGAACAACCCGCCGCGCGGGAACGGGTGGCGACGTTGTGCGCGGACAGTGCATTCCTGGCCGAACGCGTGATCGCGCAGCCGCTGCTGCTCGACGACGTGCTGGCGCCGCGCGTGGAATACCTCGCCCGCGGCGTCGCGAACCTGCGCGCGGAACTCGGGCAGCAACTCGTGGCCGCGCAGGCGGGCGGGGATCCCGAGGCGGTGCTCGCGGCGATCGCCGAATGGCGTGGCAGTTATCGTATGCGCACCGGACTTGCGTTCCGCGATGGCGATGTCGATGCCATCGCGACGGCGCGTGCGTTGGCGGAACTCGCCGACGCCGTGGTCGGCGCGGTGCTGGACCTCGCCGAGCGCGAGCTGGACGCCCAACATGGCCACCCGCCGGGCGCAGGCAGCGGCATCGCGGTACTGGGTTACGGCAGCCTGGGCGGCGGGGAGCTCGGCTTCAATTCCGATCTCGACCTCGTGTTCGTCTACGATCCCGCGCGCGGCGAGGCGAGCAGTGATGGCGCACGGCCGCTGGACGGCGCGCGCTGGTACGCGCGACTGGCACAGCGGGTGGTGCACTGGCTGTCGGCGTCGACGCGCGGCGGACGGTTGTACGAAGTCGACACCCGGTTGCGCCCCGATGGCGGCAAATCGCTGCTGGTCGCGAGCCTGTCGGCGTTCATCGCCTACCAGCGCGAACGCGCCTGGACCTGGGAGCAACAGGCGCTGGTGCGCGCGCGCATGGTGGCGGGCGACGTCGCGTTGGGCGAGGCCTTCGCGCGCGAACGCGGTGAGATCATGCGGCGCGAGCGTGCGCCTGCGCAGGTGATCGCGGACGTGCGCCGGATGCGCGCGGAATGGCGGGGCCAGCGCGACCGCTCCAATGCTGGTTACCTTGATCTCAAGCAGGGCGCCGGTGCGTTGCTGGACATCCAGTTCCTGCTGCAGGGGCTGGTGCTGGTCCACGCGCACGCGGAGCCCGATCTGGCCGTCCATGGCGACACGCCGCGTCTGCTTGCGGCCTGCGCGCGCGCCGGGGTGTTGTCCGGCGAAGACGTGGAGGCCTTGCACGTTGCGCACGCAGAGCTGCTTGCGCGCGCCCTGTCGGCGACGCTCGCCGGCCAGCACCGGGTGGTGCCGCGGGACCTCGTGCTGGATGCGCGCTGTGCCAAGGTGCTGGATGTCGCGCGCCGCGCGGGTTTCGATTTCGCAGCGTAGGGTGGGATCCGTTTCGCTTCTCCCGTGCGCGCAGGCGCGCTCCTGCGGTGGAAGGCGGATATCGCAGGACGCGAATTGTTACGCCACGGCTTGCTTGTGCAGGAGCCTGCCTGCAGGCGACCGGCACGATCTTTGCGTCGCATGGTTGGTAGTCAATCGCGCGCAGGCGCGCTCCTGCGGTGGAAGGCGAATACCGCAGGACGCGAATTGTTACGCCACGGCTTGCTTGTGCAGGAGCCTGCCTGCAGGCGACCGGCACGATCTTTGCGTCGCATTGTTGGTAGCCAATCGCGCGCAGGCGCGCTCCTGCCGAGCCGCTTTCGTGGGAGCGCGCTTGCGCGCGACCGACTTGCGGGCCATTTTCACGAGGGAGCGCCCAGGATGGTCAAGGCGTGCGTGCCGCCATGCGTTTGCGCAGTGCCGCTGCGATGGCCTGCGTTTCGCGCAGCGGCGGCACGTCACCGCGAGGTTCATCCGGATCGGTCAGCAAGCCTTGCCCGCGCAGCGCCGCATGGAAACGCGCGAGCTTGTCGGGCAATGGCGTGGTGGTGGCGGTGTGGACCGGTACGCCGGTCGCGCAGGCCTCCGACAGCATGTTGACCGAGTCCGGCGTCACCACGATGCGATCGGCCCAGCCGAGCAGGCCGGGGTAGGGATTGGCGCCCTCGCCATCCCAGAACATGCCGCGAAAATCCGCGAGTTCGTCACGCAGTGCCGCGGTGAAAGCGGCCGGAGTGCGGCGCGACGTGGTGGCGAGCACGCTGCCCCCTTCCGCGAGGTCGCGCACCATCCCGGCAAGCCGCCGCGACAGCGTCGCATCGAATTCGATGCCACGGCGCGGCCCGCCGACCAGCAGCGCGATGCGCGGACGCGACAGCGTTGCAAAATCGGGAAACGCCCCGCGCCCCGACGCGAGCCAGCCATCGTCGACCTGATTGAGCGAGCCCAGCGTGGTCAGCACGTTCGGGACTTCGAGGCGGTCGTGGCGGGGTGCGACCACCGCATCCCAATGGCGTGGGTCGATGCGCGGATCGAGGATCTGCACGGTGTAGCAATGGCCGCGCGACAAGCCGCGCAACATGCGGGTCAACAACGCGGCGCTGCGCCCGCAGCCGATGGCCACATCGGGCCATGGCGGAGCGAATGCCGCGCGGTCGCGGGGTACCAGCGCCAGTCGTCCGCCGGGCAGACGGCGCGGCGCGACCCATTGCCATGGCGCCCGCAACGGCAGCGACAGGACCCTCGCCGAGGTGCCGAGCGCGGACGCCAGCGCCAACGCCTGGCGCTCGTTGCCGGCAGCCCCGTCGCTGATGACCCAGGCGGTGCGTGGCGGGTTGGGCATCGGGGGTCCGGTTCTCAACGGCGGTGCCACGATTATGCGGGAGTCGCCGCACGCGGATGCCGGTCCCGGACGACGATGACGGGCGGCGATCGCATTCGCTCGGGGTCCCGATCGTGTCACGCTTGCTGGCCTCGCGGACGCGCTGCGTGGCCTGGCCGTGGTCGAGCCGGTTCCGCTGGACGCGGACTTGCGCCGCGGTGGAAATCGCCCGGCCGTGCGGTGCGCTAGAATTGGCCCGGTCGATCCCGTGGATTTGAAGCATGCCTTCGCTGCCGTCTCCCTCCTTCCCCGTGGGTGAGCCCGCCAACGCCAAGCGCCGCTACGAAGTGACCGCGGCGGACTTGCCGCTGGCCTGCCCGTTGCCCGAAATGACGCTGTGGAATTCGCATCCGCGCATCTACCTGCCGATCGTCGACGATGGCGGCGAAACGTTGTGTCCGTATTGCGGGTCCACGTTCGTCCTGAAGCATTCCGAAATCTGAATCGCCCGTTCGGGTCCGGGGTGGTGCGACCGGCGTGGCCGGGCGTGATTCTTGCAAGCCTTTCTGCATGTCCGATGCCCTTCCGCAGGGATTCGTGATCGAGCCCGCCGCCTCAGTCCGCCGTCTGACCGTCGTCCAGCTGCTACCGGCACTGGAAACCGGCGGCGCGGAACGCTCGACGCTGGAAGTGGCGCGCGCGTTGGTCGCGGCGGGGCATCGCTCTGTGGTCATCTCCGGTGGCGGTCGGCTGGTCGAGCGGCTGCAAGCCGAAGGCAGCGAACACCTCACCCTGGACATCGGTTCCAAGTCGCTGCGCAGCCTGACGCGGATCGGCACATTGCGCCGCATGTTGGCCGGGATCGGCCCGGACATCGTGCACGTGCGCTCGCGGGTGCCGGCGTGGCTGGCCTGGTTTGCGCTGCGCGGCATGCGGCCGCGCCCGCGTTTCGTCACCACGGTGCACGGGCTCAACTCGCCCGGCATGTGGAGTGGCATCATGACCCGCGGCGACCGCATCATCGCGGTTTCGCAGACGGTCCGTGATTTCGTGTTGAGCCATTACCCGCGGGTGGATACGACGAAGCTCACCGTCATTCCACGCGGGATCGATCCGGAAGTCTTCGCTTACGGCTATCGGCCCGAGGCGGCCTGGCGTGCCCAATTCTTCGAGGAATACCCTCAGCTCACCGGAGCCCCGTTGCTGACCTTGCCGGGTCGCGGCACGCGGCTGAAGGGGCATGCCGACGCGATCGCGCTGGTCCACGGCTTGCGCGAACGCGGCATCGATGCGCGGCTGCTGCTGCTCGGCATCGCCGAACGCGGGCGCGAGGCGTATCTGCGCGAGATGCAGGAGTTGGCGCAAACCCGGAAGGTCGCCGACATCGTGGCGTTTTCGCCGCCCCGCAACGACGTGCGCGACGTGTTCGCGGTCTCGGATCTCGTCCTGCAGCTCTCCAACAAGCCGGAAAGCTTCGGTCGCACCGTGATCGAGGCGTTGTCGCTGTGCCGTCCCGTGCTCGGGTATGCCCACGGCGGGGTCGGCGAATTGCTGGCTGAACTGTATCCGGCGGGCCGGATACCGGTGGGCGACGTCGACAAGCTGATCGTCCGGGCTGCCGAATTGCTCGGCCGCGCGCCGCCGATCGCACCGCTGCAGCGCTATCACCTCGCCGACATGCAGGCGAGCGTACTCGCGCTGTATCAGGAACTCGCCGCGGCTCCGCCGCGCGACGCGTGAGGGGCGACGCGCGTTAGGATGCGCGCTTTGGTCCGATGGCCCCGGTGGTGACGGTTTCCCTGCGCGCCCAACTCACCGCGATCCTGCAATCGCCGCTGACGCCGATCTGGCTGGTGGTCTTCCTGCTGCCGTTCGGGCGGGCCAGTGAACTCGGCACCTTGCTGTGCCTGCTGGGTGCGATTTTTCTGTTCGTGCGCGATCGCCACGCTCTGGCCGGGCATCCGGGCGCGCGCTTGCTGCTGTGGCTGTGGGCGGCGTATTTCCTGGCCGCGCTGATTTCGGCGCCGGATGCGATCGAACCCGCGCGCAGCTGGAGCGAGAGCGCCGCGTACCTGCGCTTCGGGCCGTTCGGCGTGTACGCCTGTTTCGCGGTGCGGCGGGAATCGCGCCTGACCGCGTTGTGCCTCGCCACCGGCGTGGTCGTCGCGCTGTGGGCGCTGGACGCGTGGGTGCAGGCGTTGACCGGCTTCAGCCTCGGCGGCCACGCGCAGGCACAGCGGATTTCGGGGATCTTCGGTGCGGACAACCTCAAGCTCGGTCCGGTGCTGGCCTCGTTGTCGCCGTTCGTGTTGTGGGGCGCGCGCCGCCGGTACGGACGCGCGGGCCTGGTCGTCGCGATGGTCTTCCTGTTGGGGCCGATCCTGCTGGCCGGCTCGCGTGCGGCCTGGATCACCTACGGCCTGGTGCTGCTGGCGTTTTTCTGGTTCGACACGCGCAGGCCCGCGTGGTTTGCCGCGTGGGTGCTGGGCGCGTGCGTGGTGGTCGCCGCCGCCATGGGCGTGGCGTGGCAGACCTCGCCGCGTTTCAATGCGCGCATGCAACGCACCCTCGCCGCCCTCAACGACACCCCCCATACATTGAACCAGGCGCTGAGCGGACGACTCGACATCTGGCGAGTGGCGGTGGACATGGTCGCGGCACATCCGGTGAACGGCGTCGGCGTGCGCGATTTCCGCTACGCGTACCCGCAGTATGCGTCACCGGGCGATCATTTCCTCGGCGCCGAGGCGTGTGGCGAGGACACGGGCGCCTGCCACCCGCACCAGATCGTGCTGGAAATCCTGACCAATACGGGCGTTGTCGGACTTGCGCTATGGCTGGCTGCCCTGGGCCTGGCGTTGCGTGCGTGGCGCCGCGTGGGCGCCGAGGCGCGCCGGCGGGCATTCCCGGTGACCGTCGCGTTGGCGGTCACGGTGTTTCCGTTGAACACCCACCTTGCGTTCTATTCGGCGTGGTGGGGGTTGTTGTTCTGGTGGCTGCTGGCGTTGTGGTGCGCGGCGTTGTACGCGGACGTGCCCGAGGAGACGCCCGTCTCGATGCCACGGATGCACGTGCGCACGGGGAGCAAGATGCATGGCGCGTGAAAGATTTTCGCTGGTCATCATCTCGTACAACAACGCCGACACGCTGGAACGGTGTCTGGCCGCGGCCGACTTCGCGGACGAGATCTTGGTGCTGGACTCGGGTTCGACCGACGCGACGGTGGAGATCGCGAGGCGCCACGGCGCGCGGGTGGCGGTGCACCCATTCGACGATTATGGTCCGCAGAAACAGCGGGCCATCGACATGGCGGCCCATGACTGGATTCTCAATCTCGATGCCGACGAGGTGTTGTCGCCGGAGACCCGCGAAGTGATCGAACACGCGCTGGAGGACCCCGGCGTGGCGGGATTCCGCCTGCCGCGGCGCGAGCGGATGTTCTGGAGCGTGCAGCATCCGTGGAGCCATCGCAACGGACACTTGCGCCTGTTCGACCGCCGGCGCGGACGCATGAACGCGGTGCCGGTCCATGCCGCGGTGGAGGTGGACGGGCCGGTGGAAACGTTGCGCCGCGCCGATTTCGTCAACCTGGGCGACGACGACATCGCCGCGCGCGTCGACAAGATCAACCGTTATTCGTCCGGCATGGTCGCCGACAAGCTGGCGCGCAGGCAACGCTTCAGCGGCCCGATGATGGTGGTGTACCCGCCAATCTTCTTTGTGCGCCAGTACGTCTTCAAGCGCTATTTTCTTTCAGGCTGGGCCGGTTTCGTCGCCAGCATGCTGGGCGCGTACTACGTGTTCCTGAAATACGCCAAGTTGCATGAGGCGCGTAGGGCCGGGACCCGGGACCCGGGACCGGGGACCCGGAAAAGCGGCCACGCGTAAGCAACGTATCGGGCGCGCCGACCAGCGTCTTGCCCGCGTCACGCCAAGAATCCCGGATTCGCTTGGCGCCGCTTTTTCAGCTCTTCCCCGGGTCCCGGGTCCCGGGTACCGAGTCCCGGCCATACACCGGCGGCATCCCCGGCGGCCTGGTCTTGAACCGCTTGTGCGCCCACAGGTACTGCGCAGGGGCTTCGCGCACCATGCGTTCGATCGCGGCGTTGACGCGGGCGGTGTCGGCGACGACATCGTCGGTGGGAAAATCCGCGAGCGGCGCTTCCAGCCGCAGGGCGTAGCCGCCTTCGGGGGTGCGTCGGTGGAAGAACGGCATCACTGCGGCGCCCGACAGCCGCGCCAGATGGTGCGTCGCGGTGATCGTGGACGCCGGGATGCCGAAAAACGGCGCGAATACGGTGTCCTTGCCGCGCATGTCCTGATCGGGGGCGTACCAGATGGCGCCGCCGCGCTTGAGGTATTTCACGGTCGCGCGCAACTGGTCCTTGTCGAACATCGTTTCGGCATAACGCAGCCGTGCGCGCAGCACCGTGTACTCGAATACATCCGAATCCATGCGCCGGTACATCCCCGCGATGCGGATCCGCCGGGAAATCAGGCGCGCGCACAATTCAAGGTGCGAGAAATGCCCGCCGACCAGCAACACCCCGCGTCCTTCGGCGTGCGCGGCCTCGAGGTGTTCCAGTCCTTCGACCGCAACGTCGAGGCGGGCGAGCCTGGCATCGGATGCGAACCAGCCCAGCGCGAACTCACCCAGCATCCGTCCCATCTCGCGGGTCGCCTCGCGACGCAACAAATCGCGTTGTGGCGGATCGAGTTCGGGAAAACACAGCTCCAAGTTGCGCGCGATCACGTGGCGCCGGTCGCGGATCAGTGGCGAGATCGTCGCACTGAACGCGGCGCCCAGTGCAAGGATCCAGTGCGTCGGCAACCGCACCAGCAGCCGGATGAAACCGATGCCGACCCATGCCGGCCAATGGCGCGGCGCGAGCAGTTTGCGCGGGAATGGCGGCAATGCAGGCATGGCGGGCGATGATAGCAATTGCAGATTCACCCCTTCGGAACGAAGGGGCGCGCGACGCGCGCGGGGGATGCCGGCGTACGGCGTGCCGGGACCTTGCGCGAAGCAAAAGGCACATCCCCCGCGATCTCCCTTCCCTTGGAAGGGGGAAGAAAATCACCCCAGCATCGCCGCGATCTTGGCAAGTTGCGTGGCCGCGACATCGCGGCGCGCTTCGGCCTCGGCTTCCGGATCGTCGCCGTCGCGGTGCAGCTCTGAGGCAGGCAGTTCATCGAGAAACCGGCTGGGCTTGCGCTTGAATGTTTGTCCGTAGCGGCGTCCCTGCACGCTGAAACTCAGATGCAGCAGTTCCCTGGCGCGGGTGATGCCGACGTACAGCAGGCGCCGTTCCTCTTCGAGCCGCCCTTCGTCGATGGCGCCATCGTGCGGCAGGGTGCCGTCCTCGCAGCCTACGATGTGCACCGACCGGAATTCGAGCCCTTTCGCCGAGTGCAGGGTCATCAATCGCACCGCATCGCCGCCATCGTCCCTGTCGACATGGCCGAGCGACGCGAGCTGCGCGGCGAGGTCGCCCACGCGGATCCTGCCGCCGTCCATCGCGCGGAACCAGTCCGTGAGTTCGTGCACGTTGCCGAGCCTGCGTTCCTGCAACGCACGATCCTTTGCCGTATGTGCGAGGTGCTCGACGTAACGGGTGCGCTTGAGGATGGTTTCGACGAGATCGGCCGCCCCGAGTGCTTTCGAGTCGTGCGCCAAGGCCTGGATGAGATCGACGAAACCGGCGAGCGCCGCGGCGGGACGCGAGGAAAGTTGCTGCAGGACCGCGTGGCTGTGCGCCGCGCGCAACAGCGAAAGACGTTTCGATTGCGCAAGTTCGCCCAGCTTTTCCAGGGTGGTCGCACCGATCTCGCGGCGCGGCACATTGACCACCCGCAGGAACGCCGCATCGTCGTCGGGATTGGCGACGAGGCGAAGGTATCCCAGGACGTCCTTGACTTCCGCGCGGTCCAGGAACGACAGCGCACCAGTCAGGTGGTACGGTACGCGCGCAAGCCGCAGCGCCTTTTCAAGCGGCCGCGCCTGGTGGTTGCCGCGATACAGCACCGCGCAGTCGGACCAGGCCAGCCTGTGCATCTCGCGCAGGTACAGGAGTTGCGAGGCGACCCGTTCGGCTTCGTGGTCGGTGTCGCGGCACTCCAGCACCCGGATTCGCTCGCCGTCGCCATGGGCGCTCCACAGCTTTTTCGGGTGCGCGTGCGGGTTGTGGGCAATCAATGCGTTCGCGGCACGCAACACGCGCTGGGCACAGCGGTAATTCTGCTCCAGCTTGACCACGCGCAGCTTCGGATAATCCCGCGCGAGCTTGTCGAGGTTGCCGGGATCGGCGCCACGCCACGCATAAATGGACTGGTCGTCGTCGCCCACGCACGTGAACGCGCCGCGTTCGCCCGCCAGCAGCTTCAGCATTTCGTATTGCGCGACGTTGGTATCCTGGCATTCATCGACCAACAGGTAGCGGATGCGTTCGCGCCACGCGAGTCGCGTCTCCTCGTCGCGTTGCAGCACCGCGACGGGCAGCCGGATCAGGTCGTCGAAATCCACCGCGTTGAACGCCGCGAGGCGCTTCTGGTAGGCGGCATACAACTGCGCGGCTTCCAGTTCGCGCGGCGCGCGCGCGGCCTCGATGGCGGCGTCGGGCGTCAGGCCGTCGCCTTTCAGGCGCGACAGCAACGAACGCAACTGGAACAGCTTGTCGGATTTCACCGACGCGCCCGCCAGTTCCTTCACCAGCCCCGCGCTGTCGTCGGCATCCAGCACCGAAAAGCCGCGGCGCAGTCCGGCGCGCGCGTGTTCGATCTGGAGGAATTTCAGGCCCAGCGCATGGAACGTGCAGACCGACAACGCGTCCGCGGCGTCGCCCTTCACGCGCCGCGTGACCCGTTCGCGCATTTCGCGCGCAGCCTTGTTGGTGAACGTGATCGCCGCAATTTTCGAGGGTGCGACCTCTCCGCGTGCCACGAGATGCGCGATCTTCTCGCTGATCACGCGCGTCTTGCCCGATCCCGCGCCGGCCAGCACCAGCAGGGGGCCGTCGGTGTATTCCACGGCGACGCGTTGTTGGGGATTGAGCATGATGCAATCCGGAGTTGGTTGATTCTGGAAAAAGTGCTTTCCTGCACTTTTCCCACACGCCGGGTCCGGTACATGCCCGACCCGGCTTCGCCGGATCGAACACCCGGAGTGTTTGATCCGCGGCTGGCCATCCATGGCCGGCACCGACAAGGCCAGTGTTGACAAGGTGTTCCCGGCACCCTGTCGGATCGACGATGTTACCGTGTCGCGTGCAGCGGATGCTGCTGCAACTCCGACCGCGCCGAGGAATCTTCTCCATGACCGAAACCGACTGGACGCGCCCGCACTGGTCGCGGGACGAGGCGCAGGCGATGCTGCTGTACTTCGTGTTCGGGGACTTCGCCGAACAGCTCGAGCTGAACCTGTCGGCGCACGGCAGCACAGGCCTGCCGCGAGGGGTGGAGATGCGACGCATCCCGAAGGCGACACTTGCCCATTGGGATGGCCATCCCTTGCGCGGCGCCCTGGGCGACATCCTGCGCGACGGCAATCCCGCGGCTTTCGAGGCCGCGCGCAAGGCATCGGGATGCCTGATGCTGCGCGGCGAGTTGCCGGACGCGGATTCGCTCGCGTACCTGCGCGACACGCTGGGCGTGGTGGGGGCGCTGCTGGATGCGGGTGGCGTCGCGGTCGTCGATCCGCAGATCCTGGAAATCTTTTCCGCGGCCGACTGGCGCGCGCGTTATGGCGGCGCGGAATGCTCCGTGCCGCGCAACCACGTGGCGATCCTGCGCCAGGATGACGACAAGGACCACGCGTGGATCAAGACCCGGGGGATGCGCAAGTTCGCGCGGCTCGATGTCAGCGTGCGGCAAGTTCCGCAGGATGATATGCAGCGCGCCGGCGCCGTGGCTGCAAGACTGGTCGAGCTGCAGGCGCGCGGAATGCGTTTCGGCGACGGCTCGAAAGTGGATGTCGATGGGCTGCCGGACGGCTTGCGGTTGACGCGGGGAGGATCACTGGACGATCCGGCGTTCAACAACACGCATCTGGAGATCGTCTGGCCCGCCGCATGACGTCTTGCGAAGCGGCTGTCGTGGAAGTCGGACCACGGTGGCTTCGAGGGTCGTTCTCGCCTGCGTATACCGTGAACCCTGCAGCCCGCTCGCGCGGCCGTGGTGCGGCGATCACGGACGATCGCACATTTATCGCGTAACCTTGCCGGATGCGCATTTCCGCTTCCATCGACATTCCCGAATCGGAATTGACCGAGCGATTCCTGCGCGCGGACGGCCCCGGCGGCCAACACGTCAATCGCACCGAAAGCGCGGTGGAATTGCGATTTGATGTCGCGCGTTCACCTTCGCTGCCGGACGTGGTGCGGACGCGTGTGCTGGCGCGCCACGACCGCCGGCTCACCGACGATGGGGTACTGGTGATCCAGGCGCGGCGTTTCCGCGACCAGTCGCGGAATCGTGCGGACGCGCGCGAACGCCTCGTCGAGTTGTTGCAGGCCGCCCTGGCGCCGCCGAAGAAACGTGTCGCCACCCGACCGACGCGCGCGTCGAAGGAGCGACGCCTGGTGGGCAAGAAGCGGCGCGGGGCGGTGAAACGCGATCGCGCACGCCCGGGCGGGGACGATTGATGGCAGGTGCGTCGTCGCTCCCGCCGCGGCTGCCCGCGGCCATGCCGCAGCACCCCGACCGCGCATGGCGGCATGTTTTTCGTGCGTGGGTGCGCGCGAGCGGCTGGCGCCTGGAAGGCGAATTGCCCGCCGTCCCGAAACTGGTTCTGATCGTTGCGCCGCACTCGTCGTGGTGGGACGGCATCTGGGGCCTGCTGTTCAAGGTCGCGCTGGGCGCGGACATTTCCTTCATGGCCAAGCGCGAGTTGTTCCGCTGGCCACTGGGAGGCGCCTTGCGCCGCCTTGGCGGTCTGCCGATCGAACGCCGCGCCGCGCACGATGTGGTCGAGCAGATGGTCGAACGCTTCCGCGCGCGCGAGCGACTGTGGCTCGGTATCGAACCGGAAGGCACCCGCAAACCGGTCACGAAGTGGAAGAGCGGCTTCTGGCACATCGCGCGCCAGGCCGGCGTGCCTATCCTGCCGGGCTATTTCGATTACCCGCGCAAGGTGATCGGCCTGGGCCCGTTGTTCCACCCCGGCGACGACAAGGATGCCGACATCGCCGCGCTGCGCGCGTTCTACGCGCCCTATCGGGGCAAGCACCGCGGGGTGTAGCGGAAGACTGGATCGCGTCTCCGCCCGGCGCGTCAGTCCTGCTCCGTTCCGTCGAGCCCGGTCGGACCACCCACCGCCCGCAGGTAGTTGCGGTCCAGGTATTGCTGCACGACGGTCGCGATGCGGGCCAGCATGCCGTTGTCGGTGCCACCGAAGCTCCAGGCGCCGCCGTAGGCAGCGGCGCGCTGGTAGAACTCTGGATTCGCGATCATGCGTCCGGTTTGCGCGTCGACCAGTGCAACGTGCATCAGCACGGCGGAACTGCCAGCAAGCGCGCCGGCAAAAAAGCGTGTGCCACCGCCCACGAACTTCAGCTGGTCGATGCAAGGCTTGACCTCGAGCACGCGCCCGCTCTGGTTGCGGTTTTCCCAACTCATGAGCGTCCCGCCTACGCGTTGCCGCATGTAGAGCGAAATCTTGTTGACCGCGGCCTCTTCATGCGCTGCCCCGCCCGAGACCTTCAGCGGCGCCAGCATGAAGTGCTGGAAATGCGACAGCGGTTCGCTCGGTGGCGGGTTGTAATTGACGGTTGGACGGATGTGGGTGACGCACCCGCAGCTCAGCGCCGCGAGCAGCACCAGCAGCAACCAGCGTGGCTTCATGCCCGTTCTCCCCTGATGATGGCGACAATCGACAAGCAGGATGCATGCCATGGGCCGCCACCCGTGCGTCAACGCTCCGAATCCCCCGTCTCGTCATGTTCGCGGTGGGTGAGCAGGCCCGGCTTGATCTGGTCGATGAAACCGCGCGCCTCGGGCGACAGGTACGTGCCCTTGCGCATCACCACGCCGTAGCTGCGCTGCGGGAACCACGCGCGCATGTTGCGTGCGACCAGGCGCTGGTTGTCGGCGTCGGTCAGGCAGATGCCGGTGACGATGGAAATGCCGAGCCCCATCGCGACATATTGCTTGATGACTTCCCAGCCGCCGACTTCGATCGCGACGGTGTAGGGCACCTTGCGTTGCTGGAAGACGAGATCGACGAGTCGGTAGGTCGTCAGGCGATGCGGCGGGAGGATCAGGCCGTGCGGCGACAGGTCCGCGAGCTGAAGGTCGGGCTTGTCGGCCAACGGATGCCCGATCGGCACGATCAACATCGGATCGTAGCGCCGGAACGGCTGATAGCTGATGTCGTGCGGCACATCCAGCATGGAGCCCACCGCGAAGTCCGCCGCGTTGGAACGCAACAGGGCGAGGCCGTCCTTGCCGGTCACGTTGGCCAGCTGCAGGCGCACGCCGGGAAATTTCTCGCGGTAACCCGCAACCAGCGGCGGCAGCAGGTACTGGATCGTGGACGATCCGGCCGCGATGGTGAGTTCGCCGGCGCCGAGTCCCGCCAGCGCGCCGTGGAATTGCGCGTCCAGGGCATCCAGGCCCTCCACCAGGGGCCGGGCCTGTTCGAACAGCGCCTGCCCGGCACGCGTCAGGGTGACGCGGCGCCGGCCGCGTTCGACCAGCAGCGTGCCCAGCTCGCGCTCCAGGGCCTGCAATTGCAGGCTGATCGACGGGGCCGACAGGAACAGCGATTCCGCCGCGCGGGCGAGGGTGCCGAGCTTGGCGATCGCGACGAAGGCGCGCAGTTGCTTGTAGCGATTGCCCTTGTAGTAGAAGCGCGCCCGGTTCCCCGACTGGTCTGCACCGCGCCTGCCGTGCTTGCCGGGTCCCTTTCGAGTGGTTTTTACGGGGCGTTCAGCCATGATTGCACGCGTGGATTCAATAGTTTGGAATAGACGTTGACATTGTCAACTATATAGATTGAAAGCTTTGCTTTGTCAAATGCACGGCTCCCGTCTAGCTTCGATTTTCGACAACCGCACGGGAGCGCACCATGGCCGTACCGATGGAAGCCTTGCAGGAAAACACGGAGATCGAGGTTTGGGATCTGCCGCATGCGGAGCACGAGGCGGTGCTCGGTGACGGGGTCCTGGCGCTGCTGGTCGACCTGCACCGCCTCTTCGAACCGCGGCGCCAGGCGCTGATGGCCGAACGGGCCAGGTTGCAAACACGCTACGACCAGGGCGGGTTGCCCGATTTTCGCCCCGATACCCGGGCGATCCGCCAGGCCGAATGGGCGGTCGCGCCGATCCCGGCCGCGCTGGCCGACCGCCGCGTCGAGATCACCGGGCCGGTCGATCGCAAGATGGTGATCAACGCGCTGAACTCCGGCGCCAACGTATTCATGGCCGACTTCGAGGATTCCACCACCCCGACCTGGACCAACCTGCTCGACGGGCAGGTCAACCTGCGCGACGCGGTCGCCGGCACCATCGAACATCGTGCCGACGACGGCCGCGTGTACCGCCTCGACCCTCGGATTGCGGTGCTGATGGTGCGCCCGCGCGGCTGGCACCTTCCGGAAAACCACGTTCGCGTGGATGGCGAGCCGCTGTCCGGCGCGCTGTTCGACTTCGCCCTGTTCGCGTTCCACAACGCGCGGGCGCTGGCGGCGAAGGATCTCGGCCCGTACTTCTACCTGCCGAAACTGCAGTCGATGGAAGAGGCCGCGCTGTGGGAGGACGTGATGGCGCATGTCGAGCGCGAACTCGGGCTCGCGCGCGGCACGTTCAGGACCACGGTCCTGATCGAAACCCTGCCCGCGGCGTTCCAGATGGACGAGATCCTGTACGCGCTGCGGCGGCGCGCGGTCGGACTCAACTGCGGACGCTGGGACTACATCTTCTCGTATCTGAAAACCCTGCGTGCGCACCCCGACCGCGTGTTGCCCGAGCGCGGCCAGGTGACGATGACGGTGCCGTTCCTGCGCAATTATTCGCGCTACCTGGTCAAGACCTGCCACCGGCGGGGCGCCTTCGCGATGGGCGGCATGGCCGCGCAGGTTCCGATCAAGGGCGACGCGGCGGCCAACGAGGCAGCCCTCGCCAAGGTCCGCGCCGACAAGCTGCGCGAAGTGGAGGACGGCCACGACGGCACCTGGGTCGCGCATCCGGCGCTGGTCGCAGTCGCGCGCGAGGTCTTCGACCGTCACATGCCGACCCCGAACCAGTTGCACGTCGAGCGCTCCGACGTGCACGTCACCCGCGACATGTTGATCGCGCCGTGTGGCGGCAGCATCACCCACGCGGGCTTCGACAACAACGTCGAAGTCGCATTGCGCTACACCGCGGCGTGGTTGTCGGGGATGGGTTGCGTGCCGATCCACCACCTGATGGAAGACGCCGCAACCGCCGAGATCGCGCGCACCCAGTTGTGGTGCTGGCTGCATCATGACGGCGGGCTCGCCTTCGACGACGGTGCTCCGATCACGCCGACACGGTTCAAGCGCGCGTTGACCACGGCCGTCCACGTGCTGCACGAAAGCACGCTGCCGGGTGCGGAGCGCGCCGCCGCCGCCGCGGTGTTGTTGGGCGAACTGGTCGGCGCGTCGACCCTGGCCGATTTCCTGACCCTGCCCGCCTACGAGCAAATCTGAACTCGTCGTCCCGGCGCAGCCCGGGATCCACAGGTTGCACTCTACACGGAGAATCCCGATGACCGGGCACCCCTCGCTTCCCACCGCCGAACAAATCCGGTTCGACTGGAACAACCACCCGCGCTGGCGCGGCGTCACGCGCGGTTATGACGCCGCAGACGTGGTGCGCCTGCGCGGCACCCTCGCCGTCGAGCATTCCATCGCCCGCCATGGCGCGGAACGATTGTGGCGCGATCTGCAGCGCGAGCCCTACATCAATGCGCTTGGCGCGCTCACCGGCAACCAGGCGGTGCAGCAGGTGAAGGCCGGACTCAAGGCCATCTACCTGTCCGGGTGGCAGGTCGCCGCGGACGCCAACACCGCCGGGACGACGTATCCCGACCAGTCGCTGTACCCGGCCGACGCGGTGCCCGAAGTGGTGCGCCGGATCAACAACGCGCTGCGCCGCGCCGACCAGATCCACCACGCCGAGGGCGATGACGGCATCGACTGGATGGCGCCGATCGTGGCGGACGCCGAGGCCGGATTCGGCGGCGTGCTCAACGCGTACGAATTGATGAAGCACATGATCGAAGCCGGCGCTGCCGCCGTGCATTTCGAAGACCAGCTCGCCTCCGCCAAGAAGTGCGGGCACATGGGGGGCAAGGTGCTGGTGCCCACGGCCGAGGCCGAGCAAAAACTGATCGCCGCACGCCTCGCCGCCGACGTGTCCGGCGTGCCGACCCTGATCGTCGCGCGCACCGACGCGATGGGTGCGGGGCTCCTGACTTCCGACATCGACCCGCGCGACCGCGAATTCTGCACCGGCGGGCGTACCGTCGAAGGCTTCTTCCAGACCCGCGCCGGCATCGAACAGGCCATCGCGCGCGGCATCGCCTATGCGCCGTATGCCGATCTGGTGTGGTGCGAAACCGCC
Organism: Rhodanobacteraceae bacterium; assembly: GCA_036278635.1. Taxonomy (GTDB): domain Bacteria; phylum Pseudomonadota; class Gammaproteobacteria; order Xanthomonadales; family Rhodanobacteraceae; genus 66-474. Next base: position 47,864 of record DASUKQ010000165.1, on the reverse strand, counting down.
CGGCCCGACCTGGAACAGGCGCGCCTCTTCGCCGAGGCGATCCACGCGGAGCATCCGGACAAGCTGCTGGCGTACAACTGCTCGCCCAGCTTCAACTGGAAACAGCACCTCGACGAGCCCACCATTGCCACCTTCCAGCAGCAATTGGCGAAGATGGGCTACAAGTTCCAGTTCATCACGCTGGCCGGCTTCCACGCCCTCAACCATTCGATGTTCCAGTTGGCGCGCGGTTACAAGGCCCGCCAGATGGCGGCCTACGTCGAGTTGCAGGAAGCCGAGTTCGCCGCCGAAAAGGACGGCTACAGCGCGGTGCGTCACCAGCGCGAGGTCGGCGCCGGCTATTTCGACGCGGTCAACCAGGCGATTGCAGGCGGGCGTTCCTCGCTCTCGGCGCTGGAAGGCTCGACCGAAGAGGCGCAGTTCCGGCGCGGTGCGGCCTGACGCGACCCGATCCACCCGTCATCCCGCAATCGCGAAGGACCTGTCCGCGACGCCGCGGGCTTCCGGACGCGATGTCCGACCGCAAGACGCGCGCCTGCGGGTTTCGCCGGGGAGACGGGTATCGCGCGGGTCGACCAGCGTTTCCGACCACCCCGCGGACAACCGTTGTGCTCGATGGACGGGCCGCAGCCGCTCACCTGCGGTGGCTTCCACACTGCGGTATGATCCGGTGGACGGGAGGGGGGTGGTCGTGTCCAGTGATGCTTCAGCAGTTTTCTCGGAACCGGAACCCGAGGCGCCCAGGCTGGGGCGCCTGCCGCGGCAGCTGTCGGCCGAAGAAATGGCGTTGTTCGCCGGCGCCGGACGGCGCGTGGAACTGGACGCAGGTCGCGCCGTGTTCCGGCGCGGCGAATACGGGCGCAGCATGTTCGTGATTGAGTCCGGACGCGTGCTGCTCGAATTCGCCGGCGACCTGCCCGACAAGTTGATCGGTCCCGACGAATACTTCGGTGAGCTGGCGTTGTTCGTCGGCAACCATGCACGTTCCGGTAGCGCCCTCGCTGCCGAGCCGAGCGTCGTGCACCTGATCGATCCGGATGCCTTCGAGGACCTGCTGCGGCGCGAACCGTTGCAGATGGCACATTTCATGTTGCGCTCGTTTACCTATCTGGTCGCCAGCGAGAGGCAGTTGATTGCCAATTACAAGCGTCGCAACGAAGACCTGATGCAGACCCTGGACTCGCTGCGGCAGACGCGCGACCAGTTGCAACTGGCGCGCCACCAGGTTTGTACCGACGACCTGACGGGGTTGAGCAATCGGCGCGGCCTCTACCAGTTGCTCGAGAAAGCGCCCGAGATGCGCGACCGCCACCACCGCTTCGGGTTGCTGCTGATCGACATCGACCATTTCAAGCAGATCAACGACACCAGCGGTCACCTGACCGGCGACGAGGTGCTGCGCGCGATCGCGGCGGAAATCCAGGACGCTGCCGGCGCGACCGACCTGCCGTGCAGGCTGGGTGGCGACGAGTTCGCACTGCTCACCCAGGTCCACGACCAGCGCGAACTGGCCGAGCGCGCCCTGCGCATCGCCGAGGGCGTGCGCCGGTTGCGCTTTCCGCAATCCGCGCCGGACCTCACGGTGTCCGTCAGCGTCGGCGGTGGCCTGTGCCGCGAGGATGGCGAGTGGTCGGTGTGGTACAGCGAGGCCGATTGCGCGCTGTACCACGTGAAAGGTTCCGGCGGTGACGGCGCGCACGTGATGAGTTGATTTTTCCGGGCGGATGGAGAAACCGCTCGTCCTGAGCGTGGGCCCCGGCTTTGAAAAAGACGGGGCCGGAGTCGAAGGACGCCGATCGCTGTGCTCGCTACGCTCAGCGCGAACGGAGCAGCGAACATGACCGCCGAAATCCACCAGCTGGAAACGACCCCCGGCCCGGGCCGCATGGCCACCCCGCAATTGCGTACGCTGGTGGTGTGCGACATCGCCGATTCCACCGCGCTGGTCGAGCGCATGGGCGACCAGAACGCCGCCAACATCATCCGCAAGCACGACCGCCTCGCGCGTGCGCTCATCGAGCAGCACCATGGCCGCGAGATCGACAAGACCGATGGTTTCCTGCTGATGTTCGAGCGCCCCATCCAGGCCGCGGCATTCGCGCTGGATTACCAACGCGGCCTGAAGCACCTCTCGGCCGCCGAAGGAGTCGTGGTGCGCGCGCGCGTTGGTATTCACATGGGCGACGTGGTCGTCTGGGAAAACGCACCCGAAGACGTCGCGCGCGGCGCCAAGCCCACCGAGGTGGAAGGTCTGGTCAAGCCCGTGGCCGCACGCCTCGCGCAACTGGCGCGGCCGCAGCAGATCCTGATGTCCTCCGCCGCAGCCCGCATCGCGCATCGCGCCGAGGGGGAATTGGGCCACGACGCCGCCGAACGTGTGCAATGGAAGAACCACGGACGCTACCGCTTCAAGGGCCTGCACGAATCACTGGCCATCGTCGAAGCGGGCGAGGTCGGTCTCGCGCCGCTCCACGCGCCGAAATCCGGCCGCACCGCGAAGCGGGTGTTGCCATGGTGGCGGCGGCCGCTGACGCTGGCTGCCGAAGCGGCGATGCTGGCGATCGCCATCGGCGTCTCCGCGTGGTTCCTGCTGCAGAGCCCGCCCACGCTGGCGTTTGCCGCGCGCGACTGGGTGGTGGTTGGCAACGTGCAGAACCACACCAACCAGCAACAGCTCGGCACGCCGCTGGACGCCGCGTTCAAGATCGGACTGGAGCAGTCGCAGTACGTCAACGTGATCCCCGACATGCAGGTGGACAATGCGCTAAAGCGCATGGAGAAACCCGTCGGCACGCCGGTCAACCGCACCATCGGCGCGGACGTCGCGATGCGCGAAGGCGCGCGCGCTTTGATCCTGCCCAGTCTCGCGCAGGTCGGCGGGCGCATCCAGATCAGTGCCGAGGTGATCGATCCGCACACCGGCGTCACCGTGTACAGCGATTCCACCCAGGCCGATGGTGAGCAACAGATCCTGCCGGCCACCGACAAGTTGCTCGGCAAGCTGCGCTCGCGGCTGGGCGAATCGTTGGCGTCGATCCAGAAGACCTCGATGCCACTGCAGCAGATCACGACCAGCAATATCGACGCGTTGCGGGCCTTTGCAGAAGCCGAATCAGCGTATGGACAAGGCAAAATCAATGAAGCTTTGGCATTGCTGCGGCAGGCGACCACCATCGATCCTGATTTCGCGATGGCTTGGGCACGTGTGGCAACCCTGCAAAACGCATTCCTGAATGACCCCGCGGCTTCGTACGCAAGCCTCCAAAAGGCCGAAGCCAATCGCGACCGCCTGAGCACGCGCGAACGCTTGACCGTGGATGCCACGATCGGCCAGTACGCGGATGCCAACAAATGGATATCCAACTGGCAGGCTTTGACACAGCTCTATCCTGACGACAGTGGCGCCCAGCAGAATGTGGGCTTGGGGTTTTGGTGGTACGAGCACAGACTTTCGGAAGCGATTCCGCATTTCCTTGCAGTTGCGCACTCGCGCAATCCGCTGCGAGGCCTCAGTTGGTATTCGCTGGCGATGATCGAAATGGAGCGCAATGATTACAAGATGGCGCGAGGCTATCTTGAGCAGGGCCGCAAGCTCGGAATGCTTGCCCCGCATTACGAGGATGTGGGCCTTGATCTCGCGCTGCGGGACTACAAAGCGGTGCTGGCGCGTCTTGATGCAGCGCCGAAACGAATTCCTCCGTCGATCGAGGCGGCGAAGCTGGTGCGTCTTGCGGCCGTCGCGGTCGAACAGGGCAGGGATGCAGATGCGCGCGGGTTGCTTGACAAGGCCGAAGCCATGGCGCCGGCCACTGCAAAACCGCAGCGTGCGCGGATCGCGCTGGCACGTGCGGCATTGGATTTCTCAACAGGCACAACTGACGCCAAGTTGGAATTGACGCACATAGTGAATGACGAGTCGACACGCATCGCGCAGACTGGCCCGGCCGTCGATGGCAGTGCCGCGATCCACCTGGCTCTGGCAGCCATGCTGGCGGTACGCAACGATCAGCCTGCGCTGGCGCGCAAGGCGCTGGACAGCTCACGCGAGCTGGCGTTGAATCATGGTTATTACGACCGCGCCGCGCTGTGGAACACCGCGGATTGCGAAACGCAGTACATCAGCGCGCTCAAGGATCGAATCGCGTGCCTTGCCAAGCTGGTTGACGGGCACGAATACTTCCAGACCCACGTTGCCTTGATGTTGGCCTACGAGGCCGACAAGGATGCGGACGGCGCGCGTCAACAGGCAAAATGGTTGGAGGCGCATCGCGGGCAAGCCATCGCGGAATTGGAAAACGAACCGGCACTGATCCCCAACTTGCTGGCGCTTCAGTCGTTGGAAGCCACGGCGCATCAAGAGACGTCGAGCGTCCATTGATGCGCCGTTTGCACTGGATGGGCCCTACTTCAACAGGAAAACGGCAAGCCCAACTTTCGTGATGGGGTCGTCAATCCCTTTCGCCTTGTCCCGGACCTTCGCAATCTCATCCTTCGAGGGCAATCGTCGCACGGCGGGAACCTTGCTGGCGTCAACCTCGATGCCGAACGGCTTGAGCGCGCCAGCCGGATCGCCGATGAAGTGCTCCCGAAAGTCGTGATCCTGCGACAGGCGATCGAGGATCCTGCCGACGGTTTCGCTGGAGACTTTGCCCTTGATCATGTCGATGCCCCTTTGGGTGTGAATGGTGCCGCGAACAATGCGTACTGCGCTTGCGGCGCGGCTAGCATATCCGAACCTTGCAACTGGACAGGGGTTACCGGTGGAGAATGGTTCAAGGCTGCGTCGCTGTCAGTCGCTGCGGTTTCGAACGACGGAACACGCGACGGTTGATTTCTCCGCGTTGCTTGCTGGGGATGAAGCGGTTGGTCGCGAAGTCGTGGTCGAAGTTCTTGCGGCGCATCTTGATCATCCGGTCGAAATAGATGACGCGGAGATGCAGGTCCTGGTTCATGTCAGCGCCGACGATTGGGTGCGGCGGGAGAAGGCCTGTGGCGCGTGGGGCGAAACCGCCATCAATCGCCTGCTGGCGAACGGGCTGCTGCTGGCTGAAGAAGACGACTCCCCGCGCACACGACGCGATCGACAGCTGCGCGAGGCGGCTTGGCAGGACGATTGCGCCGTGATGCACGCCTTCTCGCGCTGGTCGCACGACGACAGCACCGCAACGCAGCGCGAATCGCGCCCGCAATCGGTGGACGACATGGTCGCGGCGTTCGGCCCGCCGCCGCCGCATTTCCACCGGCGTGCGGACGCTGTTGCGCGCGTGGCGCTGGACGAACCTGCACGCACCCCGCTGGATGATCTGCTGGAACGCCGCGCGACCTGCCGCAATTTCGATCTGGCGCAATCGGTCTCCGCGGCGCAGTTGTCGGCCCTGCTGAAACGCGTGTTCGGCGTGCGCGGAATGGAAGAACTTGCACCCGGCGCGGTCGCGCTCAAGAAGAACCATCCCTCCGGTGGCGGGCTGCATCCCACCGAGGCGTATCTGGTCGTGCAGCTGGCGGAAGGCCTGGCGCCGGGGCTGTACCACTACACCGTCGAAGCGCACGCACTGGATTTGTTGCGCGCGCTGTCGCCCGACGATGCGCGCGCGTTCGCGATGACGGCGGTGGCAGGCCAGGACTATTTTGCCGATGCGCCGGTGCTGCTGGTGATGGCCGCGCGCTTCGCACGTTCGATGTGGAAGTACCGCAACCATCCCAAGATCTACCGCGCGATCCTGCTGGAGATGGGCCACATCTCGCAGAACCTCTACCTCACCGCCACCGAGATGAACCTCGGCGCCTTCATCACCGCCGCGATCAACGAGGTCGAGATCGAGCAGGCGTTCGGCCTTGAGCCGATGGCCGAAGGCCCGTTGTGCGTGTGCGGTTTCGGCGCGCGTGCCAAAGAGCGCGTCACTGTCGAGTTCGATCCCGCGCACAAGGTGTGGGCTGACGCTTGACCTCTTTCTGCATTGCCCCGGTTCTTTCCAAATCCAGGGCTGCTGGGTTCCGGATCGTCGCTTTGCGACGCCCGGAGTGACGAGTGCCTTATTGCCCGCGCACAAAGTCGGACCGCAAGGTTTGCGTCAATTGCCGAATTGTCGTCATTCCGGACGCGACGCAGTCGCGATCCGGAAGCCAGTGACTTCCCCCTCTGCGTCTGGAAGATTGAGCGAGGCCTCAATCAAACAGCGCGCCGTACAGATCGTGCCAGTACGGGTTTTGCTTTTCGATCAATTCGAGCTTCCACTTGCGTTTCCATTCCTTGATGGCCTTCTCGCGTGCAATTGCGGATTCCATGGTCGCGTGTTCTTCAAACCAGACCAGTTGATGGACGTGGTAGCGGCGCGTGAATCCGCTGATGGCGCCGCTCTTGTGCTCGTGCACGCGTTTGAGCAGATCGGACGTTACTCCGACGTACAGCGTGCCGTTGCGGCGACTGGCGAGCATGTAGGCGCAGGGTTGCATGGGAACGATTCCCGAATGAAGACACTGGGTCCCGGCTTGCGCCGGGATGACGAAGTGTTTATGTCGTTCCGCGGCAAGCTCGCGAAGCTCTTTCATCCCTGCACGATTCGTAAAATCGTGTCATCACGTACGAGCGGTCAAATTGCCGTCATCCCGGCGCAAGCCGGGACCCAGCGACTCTAGGCCGTGTCGCGAGTGCAGCGGCGGTACTGCACCGCTTCAGCGAGGTGTTCGCGTGCGATGTGCTCGTCGCCGGCGAGATCGGCGATGGTGCGTGCCACACGCAGCACGCGGTGCCAGGCACGCGCGGACATGCCCAGTTTGTCCATCGCGCGTTGCAGCAGCACGCGCTCGGCGTCACCCAGTGCGCAATCGCGCTCGAGTTCGCGGGTGCCCAGCGCCGCATTGGGTTTGCCGGCCCGCTGCAGGGCACGCTCGTGCGCGACGGTGACGCGAGCGTGCACCGCCGCGGAATCCTCATCGTGTGGATTTCGCGCGACGTCCAGTTCGACCAGCGACATGCGCGGCACGTCGACCATGATGTCGATCCGGTCCAGCAGGGGTCCGGAAATCCGCCCGCGATAACGCGCGATCTGATCCGGCGTGCAACGGCAGCGGCCATCGGGGTCGCCGGCGTAGCCGCAGGGGCAGGGGTTCATCGCCGCTACCAGTTGAAAGCGCGCGGGGAATTCGGCCTGGTGCGCCGCGCGCGAAATCACGATGCGGCCCGATTCCAGCGGTTCGCGCAGCACCTCGAGTACGCGTCGGTCGAATTCGGGCAGCTCGTCGAGGAACAGCACGCCGTTGTGGGCGAGCGAGATCTCGCCGGGGCGCGGGTGCGAGCCGCCGCCAACCAGTGCGACACCCGAGGCGGTGTGGTGCGGCGCGCGATAAGGCCGTTGCCGCCAGCCGATGGCGTCGACCGGCACGCCCGCGACCGACCGCACCGCGCACGCCTCGATGGCTTCGGCTTCGGTCATGGGTGGCAGGATGCCCGGCAGACGCGCCGCCAGCATCGACTTGCCGGTGCCGGGCGGGCCCACCATCAAGAGGTGATGCCCTCCCACGGCGGCGATTTCGAGCGCGCGTCGCGCCTGGCGTTGCCCGCGCACGTCGGCGAGATCGGGATAGGCGACAGCGCTGTCGGGCTTGTCGGTGGTGGGTGCAGGCAGGGCGTCGACGCCACGCAGGTGCGCGCAGACATCGGCCAGCGTGCGGGCGACCCGCACGTCCACGTCGGCGAGCAGCGAGGCTTCGTGCGCATTCCCGGCGGGAACGATCACGCAACGTTTGCCGTGGCGCGCGCGCAACAGGGCGGGCAACACACCCGGTACCGGGCGCAGTTCGCCGGACAGCGCCAGCTCGCCGAGGAACTCGCAACCCTTCAATGCCTCGCGCGGCACCTGCCCGCCGGCCGCGAGGATGCCGAGCGCGATCGCGAGGTCGAAGCGCCCGCCATCCTTGGGCAGTTCGGCCGGCGCGAGGTTCACCGTGACGCGCCGGTTGGGATACTCGAATCGCGTATTCTGGATTGCGACCCGTACGCGATCGCGCGCCTCGCGCACGGCGGCTTCCGGCAGGCCGACGATCGAAGTGCCGGGCAGGCCGCCGGACAGATGCACTTCCACCGTCACCAGCGGCGCGACCACGCCTTCGGAAGCGCGGGTCAGTGCGACGGCGAGGCTCATGTCGTGCGATCGTCCATGATTGCTGCGCGTGGGAACGTGTGGCGAAGGGGGCCGCCGGCGGGGCGAAGAGGCCAGAACGACCGTCCCTGGCCCGACTTCCCGCAACAGCGGTCGCGAATGGGACCTTCGCGCGCGATGGTTTCCAACCCGCTCTCCCCCCTGAATCCACGGACGAAAACGCCGGCCAGGAGGCCAGCGTCGTCGTCACCCCTGGCGAGATGGGCGGTCCCTATGCCTTGCGCGCAGCTTCCAGTTCGACCACGCGCGCTTCCAATTGCGCAACCTGTTCGCGGGCCCGGTCGAGGACGGCGCGCTGGGCGTCGAATTCCTCGCGGGTGACAAGATCGAGGCGGCGCAATCCATGCGCCAGCACATCCCGAAAATTGGCTTCCATGTCGTCCCGCGCCTGCGCCAGTCCCGGAGGAACCAGGGTAGCCAGCCGGTGCGCGAGTTGGTCTATGGAGTGCACGTCAATCATGTCGTTGCCTCGATGCATCCGCAGGTTACGCCGCCGGGATTGGCGCGACCATCGGCGGATGCCTTGTTGTGGTGTAGGGATTTTCCTACAAAAAAGTTATGCGGTCATCCATGACCGCAGCTTCGTTCAACCATGGCGCAGACGACGGCGCTTGGCAGCTTGAAAGTCCGGAACGGCCATCCATGGCCTGACTTCTCACAACAGCCGCTTCGGATGGGGTGATTTTGCAGCTCCGTTCTCTCCGGTAAGATCAAGGCCATGAAGCTGATTACTGCGATCATCAAGCCGTTCAAGCTCGACGACGTGCGCGAGGCGCTGTCGGAAGTGGGCGTCAACGGCATCACGGTCACCGAAGTCAAGGGCTTCGGTCGCCAGAAGGGCCATACCGAGCTGTACCGGGGCGCCGAGTATGTGGTTGATTTCCTGCCCAAGGTGAAGCTGGAGATTGCGCTGCCGGACAATCTGGTCGAACGCGCGGTCGAGGCCATCACCCACGCCGCGCGCACCGGCAAGATCGGAGACGGCAAGATATTCATCTCGACGCTGGATCAGGTAATCCGCATCCGCACGGGTGAACTCGACGCCGACGCGCTATGAGTGCGCTCATCCCTGACTGCGGTTTCCGGGAAGCTGTTTCGAGTGGACTGGACTGGAAAGCTTGCAGCACCACAACGGCCATCCATGGCCTGACTTTTCGGAAGAGCGTGCGATCGTCATTGGTTGTGCGCCGTTGCTGCTCTATCGGACATCAGGATCTCCGAGCGGAGCGGCTGTTGTGAGAAGTCAGGCCAGGGAGCTCTTGGCCATGGACGGCGGCTCTGATGGCCGTTCTGGTGTCTGAAATGCGGTGATGCCAGTGTGCGCACCATCGTTCGGTAACGACGCGATCACGGACGATCGCACATCAATGCTGGCAGTGCGGGCACCAATAGCTCATCCGTTGGCCGATCACCGCCGCGCGGATCGGCGTGTCGCACACCTTGCACGGTTCGCCCGCGCGGCCATACACGACGAGTTCCCGTTCGAAGTAGCCGGGCGCGCCGTCGGGTGCGAGGTAATCGCGCAGCGACGTGCCGCCCCGGGTGATGGCGTACTCGAAGACCCGCCGGATTTCGCCCGCGATGCGTGCGTAACGCGCGCGCGATACCGCACCCGCGGCGCGCCTGGGATGCACGCGCGCAGCGAACAACGCTTCGCTGGCGTAGATGTTGCCGACGCCGACCACGGTGGCCTGGTCCATCAGGAAAGTCTTCACCGCTGCGCTGCGCCCTCGTGAACGCGCCCACAACCAGTCGCCGTCGAACGCGTCGGCCAGCGGCTCCGGACCCAGTCCGCGCAGCAAGGGATGGATTTCGCCGGGCTTCTGCCACAGCAGGCAGCCGAAGCGGCGCGGATCGTTGAAACGCAGTGCCTTGCCCGAGTCGAACACCAGATCGTAATGGTCGTGTTTGCGCGGCGGCAGTGCGGGATCGGTGAGCCGCAGCGAGCCCGACATCCCGAGGTGGAGCAATGCGCTGCCGGCCTGCGTGTGCAGCAGCAGATACTTGGCGCGGCGTTCCACCGCCTCGATGCGCTGGCCCGGCAACTTCGCAGCGACGGCGCGCGGAATCGGCCAGCGCAGGTCGCGCCGGCGCAGCAGCACGCGTTCGACCACGCGTCCGGTCACGAACGGTGCGATGCCGCGCCGGGTGGTTTCGACTTCCGGGAGTTCGGGCATGAGAATGAGTTAACGGCAAGGTCGCGACGCAATGCGGCGCTGCAAAGAGTAAAGCGGGCATCGTGCGGACCGGAAGCCGAACCGGTTTCGCGCTTCATGGCGGGCCGCAGGCCTGCGACTTCATCCTTTGCCGTTCCTGGCCAACATCACTTCGGGACTGTATTGTCGCGGCACCAGGGCCACTTTGTCGCCGACCTTCACGTAACGCAGGTCGTCGAGCACGGTGAGGCCCCCGTATTCGAGGCGCGTGCCGTCGAGGGTCAGGGTCGCCGATGGATGCGCCAGGCCGACCTTGGCGGGCGTGATCGCCGCGGCCGGGATCCAGCGCGCGACCGGCGTCGCGGCGAGATCGGCGAGGCGCTGCACCCGGGTGTCGTCGGCGCGCGCGTTCGAAGGCTGCGCACTCCACCAGCCGCCATGGCGCTTCTCGAAAGTGTGTGGCGCGAGCGGCGGAATATCGAGCCCGACACGCGTCACCGCGTCCGGAGCAAGTCCGGTCAACGCCGGCGGATTGGCCACGTAGGCGCGCCGCCCCTGCCACAACACGGTCGCGACCAGCGTCACGGCGATCAGCGCGAGGATTCCGAGGTTGCGGGTTGCGCGGGTCACCGCCGACGCCGGCGCCAGGTGATCGCAAGACCGATCAGGATCAGCACGATCGGCAGCGCGATCAGGTATCCGAACGTAACCACGCCGAGTTCGGCGCGGGTCGGTTTGAGCGTACGATCGGGCAGGGGTTGCGGCACGCTCGCCAATGCATCGTCACCGAGCAGCCAGTCGACGATGCGCTCGCCGAACGCAAGGTTGCCGGCGTCGGCGAGGTACGCGTTTGAAAGAAAGTCGCCATCGCCGATCACGACGACGCGTTGCCGGGTTTTGGCGGGAGTGGGTGACAACCGGCTCAACGCGTAGCCGAAGCCGAGAGGGCCTTTCAGGTCGCCCGCGCCCGGGCCGGACGCGGGATGCGCGGAGTCCACGGGCGCGGTTCGGTTCCAGCTTTGCGCGCTCGATTGCAGGATCGGGTGCACGTTCCATTCGGCGCCGGTCAGCGACGCCAGCACCGCCGCGCGCGGGAAAAGGGTATTCACCTGGAAACCATCGGTGATCGTCTGTGCCGGGTACCGGGTCGCGACGATGATGCGTGGGTCGCGCCCGCCGGCCGCAGCGCCCTGCGTGTCGATCAACGTGCCGGGCAGGCGCTTGATCCCCAGCATTTGCGCCAGCGGCGCCAGGCCGAGGTCGTCGGCGCCGGGCTCCGTCAGCCACAGGAGATTGCCGCCGTCGGCAACGTAGTCCTCGAGTTTCCTCGCCGAGCCCGGCAGCAACGCCGCCTGCGGGCTCGCCAATACCACGAGATCGGCGTTGCGGGGCACCTGCGCGGCTTCGGCGAGGTTCAGCGGGAGCGCGCGCACGCCGCGACTTGTCATCCGCGCCACGAACTCACCGAGGTCGGCCGCGTGCATGCCGGTGGCGTCGCGTTCGCCGTCGCCGGTGACGAAGGCAACCAACCGGGTGCCGCCACGCGCAAGGCGTGCCAGCGCGTCCGAGAAATCGGGCTCGTCGAGTTGCGTGACGTGCTCGGTGCGACCGTGCCAGTGCAACACGATCTCGCCATCGGTCGTAATGTCGGCGTCCTGGGTCGCGATCGGGTCGAGGTCGGGATCGACGAACTTCAGCGCGAGGTCGGGCTTGAAGCGCTGGTAGCGCGAGACCAGCAGGCGGGTCTTCGCGCGCAGCGTGCCCGGCCGCGCGTAGCCCACCGCCTCGAGTGGTCCCTTCACTTGCGCGAGCAACGCCCGGCTCTGCGACGTGATGGTTGCGCGCGCCCCGGCACTCCAGTCGGCGGTGAATCCGAAACGTGCAGACAATGCGGCAATGCACACCGCGATCACCACCACCAGCAGTGCGTGCGTCCAGGCCTGCCACCCGGCACGCATCAGCCGTACCCCCGTTCCGCGCCGATGCGGCGAACCGCGAGCGCCAACGCCAGCGCGGTGATCAACAGGAAATAGACGATGTCCCCGCTGCGCATCAGCCCGCGCAGCGCTGGCGCAAGGTGGGTGTGCAGCGCGAGGTAACCCAGCCAGCCCGTGCCGGCGCCGGTCATGCGCACACCGGCGTCGATCAGCGACAGCCCTTCACCGATCAGCAGCGCGGCAGCCGCGGCCAGGGCGGGTTCACGGGCGAACGCCGAGCAGGCGATGCCGATCGCGGTCAATGCCGCGACGCACAAGGCCGATGCGATCAAGGCCGCGCCGAGCTGGCCCCAGTCGAGCTGGGTCGCGCCGCTGAGCACCAGCGGCATGCTGGCGACGAGGATCAGCAGCAGCCACAGGAACACCAGTCGCGCGAGAAACTTGCCGACGACGATCTGGACCCCCGAGGCACCGGTCGCGCCGAGCAGCGCGAGGCGTTGTGCGCCGCGTTCGCCTGCCAGCGCCTGCATCGTGACCAGCGGAACGATCACCAGGCACAGTTGCAGGTAATTCAGCAGATACGGCCCGACCACGCTGTCGGTGAAGCCGAGCGTGCCGACAGCGCCGGGGACGGTCGGCTGCGCGTGCATGAACGCAGACAGCCCCAGCAGGAATTGCCACGCCATCATCGCCAGCGCGATCCCTGCCAGCGTCCACGCGAACGGCCGCACCGCAAGGCGATGCAGGTCGAGGCGTGCGATCGCCAACGCCTTCATGCGGCGGCGCTTGCGGGCGGACAGCCGATCGCCCGAAATTGCGCGTCCAGTCGTCCGCGCTGGCCGTCGAGTTTCGCATCGTGGCGCACCACGCCGTCGTGCAGGATCACCACCCGGCCGCACATGGCTTCCACCTCGGGCAACTCGTGGCTGGACAGGATGATCCCGCGCCCGGGCGAAAGTTTGCCGATCAGCTCGCGCAGTTGCGCGGTCTGCACCGGGTCGAGGCCGTTGCCCGGTTCATCCAGCACCAGCAGGTCGGGATCGTGCAGCAGTGCCTGGGCCAGGCCCACGCGACGCTTCAGACCCAGGGACAATTGTCCGCACAGCCGTGTTGCGACGCTTTCCAGTCCAAGTCGTGCCAATTCGCGTTCGATCGCACTCCGGCGCAGGCTGCGCGAAAGCCCGCGCAACCGTCCGGAAGCATCCAGCGCCTCGGTGACGGTCAGTTCCGGCCACAGCGGCACGCTTTCGGGAACCCAGCCCATGCGATGGCTGAACGGGCGGGGGTCGTCGGCCACGCTGCGTCCGTCGATCAGCACACTGCCGGAATCGTGGACCAGCACCCCGGCGATGATCGCGAGCGTCGTCGACTTCCCGGCGCCGTTCACGCCCAGCAGGCCCAGCACCTCGCCACACTGCAGGACGAACGACACGTCCCGAAGTACTTCACGCCCGCCCAGCCGGCGGCTGACGCGGTCGAGTTGCAGCAATGCCGGGGTTGCGGTCATTTGGCGTCAACGGCCCTGGTTAGCTGAACGCCACGCCCGTCGAAGGCCCGGCCCATTGAAAGAATTGTCGCGGCCATCACATTGTTTAGGCAAGCCTGTGGCAGGTGGGGGTTTTATCCCCTAGACTGGCCATTGCGGGTTTGAACCGAACCGACCCGTCCATCCCCTCCCTGAGATCATGATGCTCGACACCTTCCTGAATTTCGCCTCGAACGGCCTGGCGAACGCTGGCTGGCTCACGATGCTGCTGTACCTGCTGGTCACGACCCAGCTCACCATTTTTGCCGTCACCTTGTTCCTGCATCGCAGCCAGGCCCACCGCGGCGTCGATTTCCATCCCGTCGTGTCGCATTTCCTGCGCTTCTGGAACTGGCTGGGCACGGGCATGGTGACCAGGGAATGGGTCGCGGTGCACCGCAAGCACCACGCACATTGCGAGACCGAGCAGGATCCCCACAGCCCGCAGATCGCCGGCATCGGCAAGGTGTTCTTCGAGGGTGCCGAGCTGTACCGCGACGCTGCGGCCAACGAAGCCGATCTCCAGAAGTATGGTCGTGGCACGCCCGACGACTGGATCGAACGGCACCTCTATACACCGCATCCGTATCTCGGCATCACTTTGCTGGCGGTGATCGACATCGCACTGTTCGGCGTCATCGGGGGCGCGATCTGGGCGCTGCAGATGGCGTGGATCCCGTTCTGGGCCGCGGGCGTCGTCAACGGCCTGGGGCACTGGTGGGGGTATCGCAACTTCGAAACCGCCGACAAGGCCACGAACCTCACGCCGTGGGGCGTGTGGGTCGGCGGCGAGGAACTGCACAATAATCACCACGCCTTCCCGAGTTCCGCGAAGTTCGCGCTGCGCAAGTTCGAGGTTGACATCGGCTGGCTGGTGATCCGCGGACTGGAAAAGCTTCGTATGGCCAAGGTGCTGCGGGTGGCACCGGCGCTGGACGTGCGCCCGAACGTGTCGCTGCCCGACATGGACACCCTGAAGGCGTTGCTGACGCATCGCTTCGAGGCCATGACCGACTACTACAAGACGGTCATCAAGCCGACCGTGCGCGAACAATCGACCGCCGAGGGCACCCGCCGTTTCGGCGCGATGCCCCGTCGCCGACTGCGCCGCGCCCTGGCCAATGGCGGCCGCTGGCTGGACAAGAACGGCAAGGCACGCCTTGCGGCGGTCGTCGAGAACCGCCCGCGCCTGAAGCAAATCGCGGAATATCGCGCGCGCCTTGCGGCGCTGATGGAACAGCGCGGCAAGCCCGAATCCACGCTGGCCGCATTGCAGCAATGGTGCCGCGAGGCGGAAGCCAGCGGCAACCGCAAGCTGATCGAATTCGCGCACCGGTTGAAGCGGTATTCGGTGGCGCGGGCGTAGCTGGACAACCGCGTCGGTTGGAGTGCCTCACGGCAAAAAGCCCGCCCGCAAGGCGGGCTTTTTTGCTGCACACGTGTTGTGGTGACACAATCCGCGGCGATGAGCGCCTTGTGGCACCCCGCGATCCGTGCCGACTGGCTTGTGCTGCGACGCACGGGGACCGTTGCGCTCCTGCGAATCGTCGGCGTTCCCGCGTTGCTGCTGGCGTGTTGGCCTGGCGGCCACCTCGTTGCTCGCGTCGGGCGGCCACCCGTAACCGCCGTAAAAATCGCCGCATGCGACGGCCGCACAGCCGTCGCGCACGAACGATTGCTGGGTGCCGTGGAGCGATGGCGGTTGGGTTGGTGCGCCGCGTTGCCGGTCGCACGGAGCGCGACGACGTGCACGTTGTCGCTGGTCACTATCGCCGCATTGATGGCCTCGGTGGCATTCGTCACGGTACTGTTGCTGGGCATTTCCGCGTTTGCGCCACACCGCGGCGACCTGGTGTACGCACTGGCGGGGATCGACCTGGCGCTGGTCGCGAGCCCCATCCTTGCGGCGATGCGCGAACACCCGGCGCGTTCGCTTGAAGATGCGATGGCGGAGGCCTGCGGAGCGTGACGCCACCACCGGCTCGTTCTTCCCGCGGGAAGGGGCAGTCGGGAAGCGCTGTTGGAGTACGATCCGATGGCATGAGCCTCAACGTCTCCAGCAGATGAGGACGCAACGTGCCGGCATCGCGTTGTTCGCGCTGTGCCTGTGCGCGGGCGTTCCGCACGCATCGGCACAGACCACCACCACCCTGCCAGGCATCACGGTGACCGGGACTCCGTACACCAAACACCACGGGGGCTACGTGATTTCGGGCGATTTCAAGGTCGATCCGCGCATGCCCGACGTAGTGTTCCCGGCGCGTGCCTTGGTCAAGGACGACATCCTCAGCGTGCGGCCCCTTCGCTTGAACGACAACGAATACCTGGTGTTGCAGGAATGCGCGGTGGCCGACTGCAGCCGGGCGCACCTGGTTCGGGTGTGGGGCCACACGGGAGCGCTCACCCCGGTCGGCAACAACGATTACCGGATCTGGATCACGCACGAAAACAAGTATTTCATCTGGCTGATGCGCCTGCCGGACATTCCGACTCCCACGGGGTTTACCCAGTTCATGCTGATCAGCCCGCCGCTCACCCTGATTCCCGCCGGCAGGGAGGCGGCCCTGCATCGGTTCGAATTGCAGGACGAAAAAATCAGCCATCCGATTCCGGTGAAGTCCTACGAGCACGACGGCGCAACCTTCGTTGTGACCTACGCCGGCGGCAGTGTCGTTCGCATCAAGCGCATGCACGCGGCACAGTGAGGCGGGGAAAAACCGCTCGCGACGCGCGGCGGGCCGGGACTGGCGAATCGCATTCCGCCCCGTCGCGGCCATCGCGGGCCGTCGCCCCGCCCAACAAAAGAAAAGGCCGCCTCGCGGCGCGCTCTGTACGAGCAGGCACTGGATCCCGGGTTCAACGCTTCGCGCGGCCCCGGGATGACGCGATGGCACAGGCGTTCGCACGAAACGCGAACACGCCAAAAAGGAAGGCCGCCTTGCGGCGGCCTTGCGCTTGAAACTGGATCCCGGGTTCAACGCTTCGCGTTGCCCCGGGATGACGCATCGGCAAAGGCGCGCACTGCGTGCGCGCGCCGATGCGTCACTTGATCTTGCCTTCCTTGTAGATCACGTGCTTGCGGACGACGGGGTCGTATTTCTTGACCGACATCTTGTCCGGGGTGTTCTTCTTGTTCTTGTCGGTGGTATAGAAGTGGCCGGTGCCGGCCGAGGAAATCAGCCGGATCTTGTCGCGTTTGCTTGCCATGGGAGTTCTCCTTAGACCTTTTGCCCTTTCGCCCGCAGATCCGCGAGCACGGCGTCGATGCCGTTCTTGTCGATGGTACGCAGGGCCTTGCCCGACACCCGCAGTTTCACCCAGCGGTTCTCGCTTGCGACCCAGAACCGGCGCTCGTGCAGGTTGGGCAGCCAGCGGCGGCGGGTCTTGTTGTTGGCGTGCGAAACGTTGTTGCCGGTGGTCGTGCCTTTCCCGGTAACCTGGCAGACGCGTGCCATGGCGGTTCTCCTCATGATGTTCCGCGTGGCCCGCGGAAGGTCGGCCCGGCTTCGTACAGCGCGATCTGCCGGAACTGCCGCACGGCCCCGCGTCGCGCGACGGGACGCCCGGATCACCGGGCCGGCTTCAAGACAGCCGCTTAGCGTAGCAGGCGAAGTGGGTTCGGGCAATCCGGAACGTGCATGCAGGCCGAGGGTGTGGGACAATCTCCACCCTTTGACCTTTCCGAGTGGAGCTTCAAGACCATGGCAGAGCAGACCCCGGCCCAGAGCAACGGCCAAGCCGCCCCCCAGATGCAGATGTCGCTGCAGAAAATCTATGCCCGCGACGTGTCGTTCGAGGTTCCGAATGCGCCAAAGGTGTTCCAGGAGGAGGGCCAGCCGCAGGTCCAGCTCAACCTGAGCCACAAGGCCACCGCGATCGAGGGCAACAATTACGAGATCGTGCTGACGCTAACGGTGACCTGCACCCTGAACGAGCGCACCGCGTATCTGGCCGAAGTTCACCAGGCGGGCGTGTTTTCCTTCGTCGGCTTCGATCAGGAGAATCTCTCGGCGGTGCTGGCGACCTATTGCCCGAACGTGCTGTTCCCGTTTGCGCGGCAGGTTGTTTCCGATCTGGTCCTGAATGGCGGCTTCCCGCCGCTGCTGTTGCAGCCGATCAACTTCGACGCGCTGTACGCCCAGCAACAGCAGCAGGCGCAGCAGGGGCAACCCGTCGATGGCGGCGACAAGCCGACGCTGAACGCCTGAGCCATGGTTGCGCGCGCGACGGTTGCCGTCCTCGGCGCCGGCTCGTGGGGCACCGCACTGGCCGCGTTGTTGTGTGGCAATGGCGTCACGACCCGATTGTGGGGCCGCGACGCCGACGCGCTTGCGCAGATCGCCGCCAGCCGCCGCAACCGGCGCTATCTGCCGGACCTCGAGTTGCCGGCGGAACTGGCCTGCGTACCGGATCTGGGCGAGGCGCTGCAGGGCGTCGACCTGGCGCTGGTGGCGGTTCCGAGCCACGCCTTTCGGCAGATGCTAGACGAAGCGGCGCCCCTGTTGCCGAATGACGCCGGCTTTGCGTGGGCGACGAAAGGCTTCGAGCCGGGCACCGGACGGTTCCTGCATGAACTCGTGGCCGAGCGCCTGCCGGCGGCCCCGGCGGCGATCGTCACCGGCCCTTCGTTCGCGCGCGAAGTGGCGGCCGGGATGCCGACCGCGGTCACGGTGCATTCCCGTGGGGATGCCTTCGCCCATCGCGTCGCCGAACTGCTGCATACCCACACCTTCCGCGCCTACACCGGCAACGACATGCTGGGGGCCGAACTGGGTGGCGCCATGAAGAACGTGTTGGCGGTGGCGACCGGGGTGGCCGACGGCATGGAGCTTGGCCTCAACGCGCGCGCCGGCCTGATCACCCGCGGCATGAACGAGATGCTGCGGCTCGGTGCGGCGCTGGGCGCACAGCCACAAACCTTGATGGGCCTCGCGGGCCTGGGCGACCTGGTCCTCACCTGCACCGGTCAACTGTCGCGCAATTACCGCTTCGGCCAGGCGCTCGGCCGCGGGGTGCCGCTCCAGCAGGCACTCGCCGACATCGGCCAGGTGGTCGAGGGCACGGTGACTGCCGACGAGGTGATGCGTCTGGCTGGTCGCCACGATCTCGACCTGCCGATTTCGCAGCACGTGCAGGCCGTGCTGCGTGGCGAAATGACCCCCACCGACGCCCTGCATTCGCTGCTGGCACGCGAACGCAAGCCCGAATACCCCGAAACCCTGTTCGGCTGAGCGATCTCAGGAGGGGCCCCGCTCGAAGCGGCTGTTGTAAACAGTCAGGGCCTTTCGAATCGTCAATGCCCACGAGCCTCGCGTGCCATCGAACGAAGCAGCGTTCACGGATGAACGCACAAGTACGACGATCGCACAGACTGCGCTATGCTTGAGCCTTTTGAGCGCCGGAACGACTGCGGATGCAGCACCACAGCAATCATCAGGGAGCGTCGACTTCCCGCGCCGCGTCGCGCCGCGCGGCCGCCCCGTTGCCGGCAGAATGGGTGCGCCTGCTGTCGTCCGGTCCCGATGGCGCAGAGACGAGATCCGACGCGCCGACGCTCGGGTTCCTGCTGGAAATGCTGCACGAGCCGCCGCTGGCGCGCATCGAGGTTGCGCCCGTGCTGCTGGAACGCGTGGCCAAGGGCCGGCTGGGAAGGGCGGTGCCGCTCGATCCCCGGCAACTGTTGCACGCGGGGTTGCCGGAAGCCGGGACCCGGCTCGCAGCGAGCGTGCTGGGCCTGCCGCAAACCCGGCGCAAGGGGCGCAGTTACGCCCAGCTGTCCGGTGCATTCAGCGATGCCTTGCTGCGCGATCTCCTGACTTCCGCACCGAGCCTGCTCGGCGGCGTTGCCGGCTTGCGCCTTGCGTTGGGCAAGCCGCGCCCGCTGGCATGGGCCTGGCAGCTCGAGCGGGATGGCCGCCAGCGCCTGCTGCCGGAACTGCCGCCGCACCAACGTGTGGTCCGGGTCGGCGGCCTGTGGTATCTCGACCCCGAACGCGCCGAACTCGGACCACTCGATGCGGGTCCCGCGGAAGTGGCGCTGATCGATGCGCCGCCGCTCGCGCCCGAGTATGCGGAAGCCCTCGCCGAGCGCGTGGCCGCATCACCGTGGGCGGCGCGCGTGCCGGCGCCGCAGGCGTTCGACACGGCCCAGCGCTCGGATCTGGCGCCCAAGCCCGTGATGGTCTTCCAGGCACTGACCCGCCACGCGCGGATCGGCGCCGGCACGCCGCCGCTCGCCTACGCGCGGCTTGCCTTCGATTACGGCGGCGAGCGTCTGCCCGGCCGCGGCGGTGAAGCGATCGTGCGTCGCGTGCGCAGTGGCAAGCTGGTCGAGATCATCCGCAAGCGGGCCGAAGAACTGGCGACGATGGAACGCCTCGAGGCATTCGGGCTGGCCCCCGCGGTCGATTGCGAAGGCCTGCCGTGGGACATGGCCGACACGCTGCCCGAGGATGCCTGGGTATTCCCGGGCAAGGGCTATGCCGGCGCGCTGGAGGTCAACACGCCGGCGCGCTGGCTGGGCGTGCGCGAGAAGCTCGAGCACGACGGATTCGCCGTCGAGTACGCATCGAGTTTTCCGTTCGAGGTGCTGGAAGGGCCGCCGCGCTGGTACGGCGTCGCGCGCACGGACGACGGCGGCGAGGCATTCGAGTTCGAGATGGGCATCGAAGTCGAAGGCAAGCGCGTCAACCTGCTGCCCACCGTCGCCCGGGCATTGTCCGAACACACGTTGTCGCTGACGGCGCCCGAGAACGAGACCGAAGACGCAATCTGGTACGCGCCGGTCGACGACCGCCGCCGGGTGGCCGTGCCGCTGGCGACGTTGCGCAAGCTGTTGGCGCCGCTTGCCGAATATCTCGCGCATCCGCGCGACAAACTGCGCCTGCCACGCGTGCAGGCCGGGCGGTTGGAGGAGTTCGGCGAAGCCTTGCCGAAGAACGGCAAGCTCGATGCACCGAAAGACCTGACCGGGTTCACCACGCGCCTGCGCGAAGCGTCGGAGCATGCTTCCGATGCCGTGCCCGAAGGCCTGAATGCCGAGTTGCGGCCTTACCAGCGTGAGGGCCTGCGCTGGCTCAACGCGTTGGCAAGCGCGGGACTCGGTGGAGTGCTGGCCGACGACATGGGGCTCGGCAAGACTGTGCAGATGCTTGCGCACATTCTCGCGCTCAAGCAGAACTCGGCGCTGACGCAACCTGCGCTGGTGGTGGCGCCCACCAGCCTGATCCCGAACTGGCAGGCCGAAACCGAACGCTTCGCGCCCTCGTTGAAGATCCTGACATTGCACGGGCCCGAACGCGTCAAGAGCTTCGACCGCCTGGCTGGCAACGACGTGATCCTCACCAGCTATGCGCTGCTGCCGCGCGACCTGTCGGTGCTGCGCGAACAACCCTTTGCGCTGGTGGTGCTGGACGAGGCGCAGCAGGTCAAGAATCCGCGCACCCAGGCGCGGCGTGCGCTGCTCTCCATAGGCGCCAAGCGGCGGGTGTGCATGACCGGCACGCCGCTGGAAAATCATCTGGGCGAATTGTGGTCGCAGGTCGATCTCGCGGTGCCGGGATTGCTGGGCGACGAAGGCTCGTTCCGTCGCCACTATCGCATTCCGATCGAACGCCAGGCCGACGCCGATTCCCAGGCGCGCCTGAACCACCGCATTGCGCCTTTCATCCTGCGCCGCACGAAGGCGCAGGTGGTCGCCGAGCTTCCCGAAAAGACCGAGATCGCGCGCCGGGTGGTGTTGTCGGGGAAGCAACGCGAACTGTACGACGCCTTGCGCGTTTCACTGGGCGAAGAGGTGCGCGAGGTGGTACGCCAGCGCGGCATCGAACACAGCGGCATCATCGTGCTGGACGCGCTGTTGAAGCTGCGCCAGACCTGTTGCGA
This sequence comes from Rhodanobacteraceae bacterium, assembly GCA_036278635.1. Taxonomy (GTDB): domain Bacteria; phylum Pseudomonadota; class Gammaproteobacteria; order Xanthomonadales; family Rhodanobacteraceae; genus 66-474. The sequence continues at coordinate 26,203 of DASUKQ010000165.1, read as the reverse complement.
CCCGCGCCTCGTCAAACTCGAAGCCGCCCACGGCGTGCGCGAGTCCGCCAAGATGGAGCTGCTGATGGAAATGGTGCCCGCCCTGCTAAGCGAAGGTCGGCGGGTGCTGTTGTTCAGCCAGTTCACCGAGATGCTGGCACTGATCGCGCGCGAATTGAATCGGCGTCACCTGCAGTACGTCACGTTGACCGGGGATACCCGCGACCGCGCCGAACCGGTGCGCAAGTTCCAGGACGGCGAGGTACCGCTGTTCCTGCTGTCGCTGAAGGCCGGCGGCGTGGGCCTCAACCTCACCGCCGCCGATACGGTGATCCACTACGATCCGTGGTGGAATCCCGCGGCGGAGACGCAGGCGTCGGACCGCGCCCACCGCATCGGCCAGGACAAGCCGGTGTTCGTGTATCGGCTGATTTGTGCCGACACCGTCGAGGAACGCATCGAGGACCTGAAGGCGCGCAAGGCCGAGCTGGCGCAGGCCGTGCTCGAAGGCGGCGGCACCCGCGACAAGCTGAAGTTCGACGAGGATGACTTGAACGCGTTGTTCGCTGTCGAATGAGACTTTCCCCGTCGCGGGAACCGCGCCAGAGTGCATTGCTGCGGGGCACTGTCCCCTTTTCAGTACTTGCCGGCGCCCAACGGTGGCAGTGGAAGGCGAACGCTGACCCCGGTCTTGGCCACGCGATGCTCGCCGTGCGATCAATGCCGAAGTCGAAACAACGATGACGCGATCCGAAACTTTCGACGGGGGCTGCGATTGCTGGTTCATCCGTTACCGGCTCGCGCGCGCGCCGTTGTTCGTGCATTGCTGCCACTGCCGCTGGTGCCAGCGCGAATCGGGCAGTGCATTCGCGTTGAACGCATTGATCGAGACCGCGTGCGTCGAGCGGCTGCACGGCGAACCCGAAATGGTCATGACGCCCTCCGCGAGCGGCAAGGGCCAGGACTTCGCACGCTGCCCGCGTTGCCGCGTCGCGCTGTGGAGCCATTACCCCGGCGCAGGTCCGCTGTTCGCCTTCGTGCGGGTCGGTACGCTCGACGATCCCGATCGCTTGCCACCCGACATCCACATCTTCACGATGTCGAAGCAGCCGTGGGTGATCCTGCCGGACAACGTGCCAGTGATGCACGAGTACTACGAACGCGAAAAATACTGGCCGAAGGCAAGTCTGGAACGTCGCGCGGCGTTGCTCGACAGCGCTGGTAGGTTGGGTTGACGCCGGCTTCATCGGCGGAAGCCCAACGTTTCCGCAACGAGCGTTGGGCTTCGCAAAGAGCGCTCAGCCCAACCTACGTTTCCTGCCGCGGCTTCGGTCCGCGCAGGGGTACGGCATGGCCATACAACGACGACGGGTCGCGCGACAAGCCGTTCTTTTCCAGCGCGTCGAGGTAGGACTGCCAGTTCTGTGCCTGCTTGACGCCGAGCTCGTGCAGCACCTCCCACGAATAGATCCCGGTGGCGTGGCCGTCGGTGAAGCGCAGCGCCACCGCGTAATTGCCGACCGGTTCCAGTTCCATGACCCCGACCTCGCGTTTGCCCGCAACCAGCACCTGCTGGCCGGGACCGTGGCCTTGCACCTCGGCGCTGGGCGAGTACACACGCAGGTATTCGGCGGGCAGGACGAACGCTTCGCCGGAATCGAAAGCGACTTCCAGCGTGCGCGATTTCTTGTGCAGGATGATGTCGGTGGGTTTGGGGGCGGTCATGCCGACGATGTTATCGGTGCACGACGGAAGGGGGGCTGATGCGAGTCAGCAAGGCAGAGCACATCCCCCCGCGCGCCTGCAGCGCGTGACCCCCTTCCTGCGGAAGGGGGTGGAAGTTTCGAGTGTTGCGCTTTCCCGATCCCCGATTCCCGATTCACGGCTCTCAGTGCACCGATCCGAAGCCCGATCCCGCAAAGTCGATCCGCGGCGGCTGTCCGGCGACATCCAGCAGCACCTGGGCGTACGGTTCGTCGAAACTCACGGTGGAAATCTCGTCCCAACCGAAAAATGACGGCTCGCGCAACCATTCGGCGTCCGGAGTGATCTCCTGCAACGTGAATCCATCGTCCTCGATTCCGAGCGGCCGGCCGATATAGCAGACTTCGTGCTCGTCCTCGGTGTCGACGTGCACGCACATCACCGCCGCATATTCGGCCGTGGCGCGCACCACCTGGTTGATGTCGTCGAGTGGAAAATTGTGCGGCAGGCGTGGATGGATGTTGCGGACCGCCAGTGCCTTTTCCATGAAGACGTGATGGCCGTCCGGGGCCTCGACCTCGGTGATGTCGGCCAGGCGCATCGCGTACATGCCGTCGAAGCCGATCTGGTCGCCGACGACCCACATCAGCAGCCACTCGCGACCGATGCCGGCGAGGTAGCCGCAGAAGCTGCCGTCTTCGAGGTCGCTGCGCCACACCCGCACCAACTCGCCGCGTTGCAGGGCGCCACGGAGTTTCGGGCGCGGACTGCTGGACTTGAATTTCAGAACCTTGCCCATGGCGTCATTGTAGCCGGGCACGGCAAACCCGGCCCGATTCCAGAATTCCTCACAGGATATAGCGCGACAGATCTTCGTCCGATGCGAGATCTTTGAGGCTTTTGTCTACGTATTCGGCGTCGATCACGTACTTTTCGCCGCTTTTGTCCGCCGCTTCGAACGAAATGGTTTCCAGCAGCCGCTCCATCACGGTCTGCAGGCGCCGGGCCCCGATGTTCTCGGTGCTTTCGTTCACGTTGAAGGCCACCTCGGCCAGCCGGGCAATGCCCTCGTCCGTGAATTCCAGGGTCACGCCCTCGGTGCCCAGCATTGCCGCGTACTGTTTGGTCAACGCGTTGTTCGGCTCCTCGAGGATCCGCTTGAAGTCATCGACCGACAGCGCCGACAGCTCGACTCGGATTGGCAGTCGGCCCTGGAGTTCGGGGATCAGGTCGGACGGCTTGGCCATCGAGAAGGCGCCCGAGGCGATGAACAGCACGTGGTCGGTCTTGACCGGCCCGTATTTGGTCGACACGGTCGAGCCTTCGACGAGGGGCAGCAGGTCGCGCTGTACGCCCTCGCGCGAAACGCCCGCGCCGTTGCCCCAGTCGCTGCGCTGCGCGACCTTGTCGATTTCGTCGATGAACACGATGCCGTTCTGCTCGCAGTTCTCGATGGCCTGCGCCCGCAGTTCGTCGTCGTTGAGCAGCTTGCCGGCTTCCTCGTCGATCAGCAGGGGCCGCGCGGCCTTGATCGTCAATTTCCGCTTTTGCGTCTTGTTGCCGCCGAGGTTCTGGAACATCGAACGCAACTGCTGCGACATTTCCTCCATGCCGGGTGGCGCCATGATCTCGACGCCGACATTTGCGGAAAATTCCAGCTCGATTTCGCGATCGTCCAGTGCGCCTTCGCGCAGTTGCCTGCGCAGCTTCGTGCGGGTGGACGAATCCTGTTCGATCCGCGCGGTATCGGATTCGGTTTGCTGGTCCCAGGCGTCGCCGTGCTGCCGGCGCGGCAGCAGGGCATCGAGGATGCGTTCGTCGGCATGCTCTTCGGCCTGCGACTTCACGCGTTCCTTGGCCTGGTCGCGGGTCAGCTTGTAGGCAAAGTCGGCGAGGTCGCGCACGATCGAATCGACATCCTTTCCGACGTAGCCGACCTCGGTGAACTTGGTCGCCTCGATCTTGACGAACGGCGCCTTCGCGAGCGTCGCGAGGCGGCGCGCGATCTCGGTCTTGCCGACGCCGGTCGGCCCGATCATCAGGATGTTCTTGGGCGTCACTTCGTTGCGGAAGGCGGGATCGAGTTGCATCCGCCGCCAGCGGTCGCGCAGCGCAATCGCGACCGCGCGCTTGGCGTCGTGTTGGCCGATGACGAAGCGATCGAGTTCGTTGACGATTTCGCGGGGAGTGAGTTCGCTCATAAGTAAGTCCGGAACCGGGGACCCGGGATCGGGGACCCGGGAAGATCAAAAGCAGAGGTGTGGGCTGTTCGTGGTGTCGGCGAAGAACGGGTGTCGGCTGCCGGGCGATGGCCGATCATGGCGTACGGGTCCCCGGTCCCGGGTCCCCGGTTCCGAGTTCCTCGATCGTGACGTTGTGGTTGGTGTAGATGCAGATGTCGCCGGCGATCCCGAGGGCGGTTTCGACGATCTGCCGCGCATCGAGATCGGAATTGTCGAGCAGCGCCTTGGCCGCGGCTTGCGCGAAGGGGCCGCCGGAACCGATCGCGATCAGGCCGTGTTCGGGTTCCAGTACGTCGCCGTTGCCGGAAATCAGCAGTGATGCGTCCTTGTCCGCCACCGCCAGCATCGCTTCGAGCCGCCCCAGCCTGCGGTCGGTGCGCCATTCCTTGGCCAGTTCCACGGCCGACCGGGTCAACTGGCCGTTGTGCTTGGCCAGCTTGTCCTCGAACAGCTCGAACAGGGTGAAGGCGTCGGCGGTCGCGCCGGCGAACCCCGCGAGTACGTCGGAGTTCTTGCCGAGCCGGCGGATCTTCCGGGCGTTGGCCTTGACCACGGTGTTGCCCAGCGTGACCTGGCCGTCACCGCCGAGCACGACCTTGCCATTCTTGCGCACGGACAGGATGGTGGTGGCGTGGAACGATTCCATGGGCACCTCTTGACGCGGGAGACTGCCGCCAAGGTGGGGGCCGGGCGCGGCAATCGCAAGCGGGCCGGGACGGGGGACACTTCCCCGGCGGTATTGCAGGCGGGTCGGGGGCCATTGCGGGAAGTATTCGCCAAGAGTATCGTTAAATCGCTGTTAGCGGCACGACGGGGGGTTGGCGCGCGGTACATTTGGATGTGTTGCACCGGGGAATCGGTACATCCCAGCCAGTGGACGCGCTTGCGTTGTTCCACATTTGCCGGGAAAAACCATGAACCACAAAATGAAGCGTTTGTCGCTGGCCGTGCGAGTTGGATTGACCGCGGGCCTTGTCGCCGGCGCAGGTCTGGCCCAGGCGCAGCAGACGTCGAACAACCAGAACCAGGCGGCGGCCAGCCAGAACCAGACCGACCAGAACCAGGCCGACAGCCAGCCCAAAACCCTCAAGGCGGTGGTGGTCACCGGCTCGCTGATCCGGCGTGTCGACCTCGAGACGGCCAGCCCGGTGGTCATGATCGATCGCCAGGACATCGCCAACACCGGCAAGCCGACGCTGGGCGACGTGCTGCAGCAACTGCCCAGCATTCGCGGCAACGCGACCAACACGCAGAACAATTCCAATGGCGGCGGCGTGGCGTCCCCGCTGACCGAAGGCGGCGACGGCGCCTCGCGGGTGTCGCTGCGTGGCCTGGGCACCGGCCGCACGCTGGTGTTGATCAATGGCCAGCGGATGCTCAATGCGGACATGAACCTGATTCCGCAAGCGATGATCGAGCGCGTGGACGTCCTCGCCGAAGGCGCTTCGACCACCTACGGCTCCGATGCGGTGGGCGGCGTGGTCAATTTCATCCTGCGCAACGATTTCAACGGCGCCGAAGTGACGTTGAACGACGGCATTTCCAGCCACGGCGATGGCCAGCGGCACGGCTTCAGCCTGACGATGGGGCGCTCGACGGACAAGTACAGCCTTGCCGGCGGCATCGACTACAACAAATACAACGCCGTGCCCGCCACCCGGCGCGATTTCTCGAAGGCGCAGTTGTACCTTTCGGGCGGACAGGTGGTCGTTGCAGGGTCCAGCTCGATCCCCGCCGGCAGGATGCAGATCCCGGATTCGCTGGCCGGCAGGTTCGATTGCCCCGCCACCGGCCAGGTCACGCTGGCAAGTGGTGACGGCACGAGCCTGGACGACTACCGGTGCCGGAACCCGGACGACACGTTCAACTATGCGGCGTTCAACTACATCCAGGTCGAACAGAAACGCACCGACGGCTTCATCCTCGGCAGCTACAACCTGACCGACAACGTCACGGCCTTCCTCGATGTCTTCTACAACCACACCAATTCGGCCGGGCAGGACGCCGCCGCGCCGGTGGGGACCGGCGACGGCCTGATCATCCCGTCCTCGGCGCCCTTCAACCCGTTCGGCGTCACCTTCAGCCAGAACGTGCTGCCCGGCGACCCGGACAGCGGCTACACCTTCCAGACCCGCCTCACCGGCGCGGGGACCCGCATCCATCCCTACACCACCAGCACCGGACAGGCGATCGGCGGCTTGCGCGGGCGCTTCGGCGACAGCAGCTGGAACTGGAACGTCACCCTCAATTACGGCCACACCGCACGCACCCAGCGCGACGAGAACGAATTGTCGATCCCCGATTTGCAGGCGGCCATCGACCGGGGCGTCAATATTTTCGACCAGGCCAACAACGGCGAGGCGCTATCGGCGGGCGCCCTCACCGCGACCTACGAGAAGTTCGAATCGCTGCGGCAAATCCAGTTCGGCGCCGACGGCGAACTGTGGTCCTTGCCGGCCGGACCGATGCAACTCTCGGTCGGCGGCCTGTACCGCAAGCAAACGATGAACTACACCGTGGACCCGTTCGCGGTGCTGGATCCGGTGACGACCACTTGCGCGATCCTGCAGGAAGCCTGCGGTTCGCCCGGTCGCGGCAGCGACAACGTCAAGGAGCTGTTTGCCGAAACCCTGATCCCGCTGTTGTCCAACGTGCCCGGCGCATATTCGCTGAACGTCGACCTGGGGATCCGCGCATCCGACTACGCCAGCGCGGGTTCGACCACCAACAAGAAGATCGCGATCGAATGGCGGCCGATCCAGGACCTGCTGGTTCGCGGCACGATCTCGGAAGTGTTCCGCGCCCCCAACCTCGACCAGTTGTACAACGGACGTTCCCTGGTCCAGCCCGCCCTGAACGATCCCTGCGTCCATCTCACGGCGGCGGAGCTTGCGGCACACGCCGCCGCTTGCCAGTACGTGCCGGTCAACTGGAACGGCAACGACGTCGCGCAGGTCAACACGTTCTACTCGGGCGCCAGGGTCGTCGGCGCCAACCTCAAGCCCGAACACGGCAAGTCCGTCGATTTCGGGTTGGTCTATGACCCGGCCTGGCTGCCCGGTCTGAACACCAGCCTCGATTTCTGGCACATCTATTTGTACGACACGCTGGTGCCGATCGACGGGCGCACGGTCGTCAATGCGTGCTTCGACAACAACGCCAGTCCGTTCTGCGCATTCATCCACCGCCAGGACACCACCACCCGGAACCCGGGCCAGGTGTTCGTCATCGACACGCCGGTGGTCAACCTCGGCTCCCTGAGCACCAGCGGCATCGATTTCACGATCAACTACAAGATTCCGCACTTCAACTTCGGCAGCGTGAACCCGGGCGATTTCAAGGTCGGCCTCGACACGTCGTACACGTCCACCTTCAAGAACAGCGCGACCCCCGGCCAGCCGGGCGAGGAGACCATCGAGTACGCCGGCACGCTGAGCCCGCAGTTCGGCAACATCTCCCGCTGGCGCGCCGCCGCGACGATCAACTGGGCCCTCGGCAACTGGGATGCGCAGTGGCGGACGCGCTACATCAGCTCGGTGACCGCGCTGCAGGCCGACGCCGCGACCAACGCCAGCCTGCCGATGGCTTCGGTGGTCTACAGCGATCTGCAGCTCGGGGTCGCGGTGCCGACGATCCACACGCGGTTCGACGTGGGCGTCGACAACATCAGCGACCGGCGGCCGCCGTTGTATTACCAGAACGGCCAGGTCAACACCGATACCGCGACGTACGAAACGATGGGTCGCTACTACTGGGCGCGGGCGACGCTGAGGTTCTGAACCTCCCTTCCCGGGGAAATCCGGGAGGCCACGCCATGGACGAGGGCGCCGCCAGCGCGGCGCCCTTCGTGGTTACACTGGAACGCCCGGGCAACGGATCGCGCTTGCATGTCGGCCTCGGCCACCGAACTTGCCAAGTCCATGGTGGATGCATGGCAGGCCGGCCGTTTCGAGCAGGTCATCGCGCTCGCCGGGCGCGCTCACGCGGAGGCCGCGGGCGATGAACAGGTTCTCGCGTTGCTGGGCATGTCGCAGCAGCAGACCGGGCGTCACGCGCAGGCGATGGCCACGTTCGAACGGTTGTCGCGGATGCGGCCGGACGTCTCCGCATACTGGAACAATCTTGGCGTCGCGTGTCGCCACGCCGGCGACCCCGTGGCCGCGGAGCATGCGCTGCTGACGGCGAAATCGCTGGCGCCCCGGGACGCCGACGTACATTTCAACCTCGGGCTGCTTTACATCGGGCAGAGGCGTTGGCCGCAGGCGCGCGAAGCGTTGCTGGACGCGGTACAACTCGCGCCGCAGCATGTCGAGGCGCGGTTGCGGGCCGCCCACGCCTGCCACATGTGCGGCGACAGCGACGGCGAGGAAGCCATGCTGGAGCAGGCCGGCGACTGGCCGCCGCAGCCGGCCGCGCAGGCCCTGGTGCTGGCCGCGATGCTGTCCGCGCAGGGCCGGTTGGAAGAGGCGCTGGGGGTGCTGGTGCAAGCCCGCCTGCCCGAATCGTCGGCCGCCGACCCGTTGCGGCTTCGCATCACGGCGCAGCGCGTTGCGTTGTACGAGCGGAACAATCTTCTCGGGGATGCGCAACGCGAGCTGCGACAGTTGCCCCTGGCCGGGCTGGATGCATTGCCGGTCGGCGCGGAGCAGGCGCGCGTCGAGGGCTGGCGCGCCCATGCCGTGGTGGCCATGCGCGAAGGCCGCCATGCCGATGCGGCCGCGCTTTACCGGCGCGTGCTGGACGCGGCCGGGGACGCCGAGGTTCGGGCCGCCGCGGCCTTCGGCCTGGCCGTGGCGCTCGATCGCCAAGCGCGCCGCCACGATGCGTGGCAAACCGTCGAACTGGCCCACGCGGCACAGAGGGAACTGGTCCGCGAGGTCGCGCCGGAACTGTTGGCGCCCGACAGCCAGCCATTGCCGATGGCGGCGAAATCGGTCGATGCAAACGGCTTCGCCGCATGGAAGCCCCTGGCGGGGCCTTCATCCCGGCACAGCCCGGTGTTCGTAATCGGTTTTCCGCGCTCGGGAACGACCTTGCTGGAACAGATGCTCGATGCCCACCCGGATTTCCGGTCGATGGGTGAGCGCGGCCACGTTTACAACCTGATCGAGCGCATGGAGCACGCGGGCCAGCGCTATCCGGACGATCTCGCCGACCTCGCCCAGGACGACGCGGACCAGTTGCGCGCCGTCTACGACGGGTTGGTTCGTCGCGTGCTGCCGGACCTCGGCCAGCGACGACTGGTGGACAAGAATCCACTCAACATGCTGTGCCTGCCGATGATCCTGCGGTTGTACCCCGCGGCCCGCATCATCCTGTGCCTGCGGCATCCGTGCGATGTGTTGCTCAGTTGCAGCATGCAGTCGTTCCGCTCGCCGGCCTTCATGGTCATGTGCTCATCGTTGCCGCGCCTGGCACGCGGGTACGCGCAGGCATTCGAACAATGTTGCGGACACCTTGACGTGTTCGCGCCGAAGATGCTGGAGTGGCGCTACGAGTCGGTCGTCGCGGATTTCGAGGGATCCGTCGCACGGCTCGGGGAATACCTGGATGTCGAGGACGCTGCGCCGATGCTGGACTTTGCTCGGCACGCAGGAGCAAAGCGGTTCATCGACACGCCAAGCTACGCGCAGGTCACGCAACCCGTGAGCAACGCGGCCGTGGGGCACTGGAGGGATTATCTCGAGCAGTTCGAACCGGTACTGCCGATCTTGCGTCCGTGGATCGAACGTTTCGGTTATGTGGTGTGACAGGTCGCCTCCACGCAGGCTCCTACGGTTCTCGCGTGGACGGGACAAGCGCTGCAGGAGCGAGCGTGCTCGCGACCCGGCGTGCTAGCGAACCCATGACAAGGTCGCCTGCACGCAGGCTCCTACTTGCGTTTCGCGCGCGGATGGGCGGCGTCGTAGACCTTGGCCAGGTGCTGGAAATCGAGGTGGGTGTAGATCTGGGTGGTGCCGATGTCGGCGTGGCCCAGCAGTTCCTGCACCGCGCGCAGGTTGCCCGAGGATTCCAGCAGGTGGCTCGCGCAGGAATGCCGGAGGAGGTGCGGGTACACCCGTTTCCACACGCCCTGTGAGCGCGCGCGGCGCTTGATCGCGGCGCGCACCGCGCCGGGCGTGAGCGCGTGATCGCCGCGACCGCGCAGGACCGGTTCGTCCGCGCCGGCCGCCTGCGCGTTGCGCAACGCATCGAGCGCAGACAACGCCACCCGCCCGACCGGCACGATGCGGGTCTTGTTGCCCTTGCCGGTGACGCGCAACAGGCCCTGCTCGGGATCAAGGTCGCGCCAGCGCACGCCGCACAGTTCCGATACGCGCAGGCCGCTCGAGTACAGCAACTCCAGCATCGCGTGATCGCGCAGCGCCAGCGGATCGCCCGGCTTGACCTCGACCAGCGTCGCGGCCTCGTCCACGTCCAGCACTTCCGGCAGCTTGCGACGCACCTTGGGCGAGCGCACGCCGGCGGCGGGATTGTTGCGGAGCTTGCCGTCGCGCGCGAGAAAACGGAAGAAGCTGCGGAACGCCGACAGCATCGCACGAAGCGAGGGCGGCTCCAGGCCGCGGCGGTGCTCGGCCGCGATGAACGTCTGCAATTGTTCGCTGCGCAGCTCGTTCCAGTCGCGCAGCGCAAGTCCGCCGGCGAAGCGGGTCAGGGCGTCCAGTGCGTGGGTGTAGTTGCGCAGCGTGCCGGGTGAATAGCGCCGCTCGACCTTGAGGTATTCGAGGAATCTTGCGGTATCGACGGCAAGGCCTGGCGGCATCTCATTCGGCCGGGAACCGCGAGATCGCGGCGTCGAGCGCCTGCGCGATCAGCTTCAGGAAGATCGTCCCGATGCCGGGATGGAAACGGTTGGGGTCTTCGCTGCCGATCGCGAGCATGCCCTGGCTGCCGATCCTGAGCAGCGCCGCCGACTGCACCTTGGTCGCTTCGGCGCCGAACAGGCGATCGAGTTTTTGCTGTGCGAGCCGCCCGCACGCAGGTTCGCCGCGGGCCAGGAAATCGGCAAACACCGGCAGCGCCGCGGCGCCTTGTGGCACCGCGATCAGCCAGTCGGCGCGCGGCAGCCCGGCGCCGTCGCGGAACAGCACCAACCGCACCAGGTCGGTATGGAAGTCTTCGTTGAGCGCGCCGACGAAACTGCGGCAGGTGTCCGCCAGGTTGTCGTCGCGCAGCAGGCCGACCGTGAGGGTGTGCACGCGCACCATCAACTGTTCGTTGTCGGTGGCGATGGCGACCAGTTCCGCCAGCCGCTGGTTGAGTTCGTGGTTGCGCGCGCGCAACGTTTCGAGTTGGTAGGCGGCCAGCGATGCCGCCGGGCCGTCCTCGCGCGGGATCACCAGTTCCGCCGCCACGTCCGGAAAATTTTCCAGGATGCGTGGATGCTGGCGCAGGTACTCGGCGACGTCCATCGCTTCGAGGCCTTGCTTCAGGGTCAGGTCGGGCATGGCGGCTTCCGGTGGCATGGGGGAAGTGTGGTGAATCACGTCGGCGCGCGCAACTTCCCGCCGGGAGGTTCCGTGCATCAGTCGCCGAGCCAGGTCCCGTCGAAGACGAACGCCGCGGGCCCGGTCATCCAGAGCGCGTGTCCGGCGCCGTGCCACTCGATCTGCAACGCGCCGCCGGGCAGTTCCACGCGGACCTCTTCTCCGACGCGACCCCGACGACGCAGTGCGGCAACCGCCGCCCCGGCGCCGCTGCCGCAAGCCAGCGTCCATCCCGCGCCACGTTCGTGCACGCGCAGGCGGATGTTGCGCGCATCCAGCACTTGCGCGAAACCGGCGTTGACGCCCCGGGGAAAACGCGGGTGCAGGGTGATGCGCGGGCCGAGGCGATCCACGCACGCATCCCCGACGTCGTCGACTTCCAGCACCGCATGCGGGTTGCCCATCGACACCATGGAAATTTCGATGTGCTCGCCCTCGACGTCGAGCGGGTACGTGTCGGCTTCGGCGGGGGCGTCGAACGGGATTCGCGCGGGGTCGAATTCGGGTTCGCCCATCTCCACGGCAACGGTGGCCGGATCGATCAGGCGCATGCCGATCGGACCGGCGGGGCTTTGCAGTTTCGCTTCGTCGCCGATCGCGATCGCCCCGTCGCGGTGCAACCAGGCGCCGATGCAGCGCGCGCCGTTGCCGCATTGTTCGGCGAACGAGCCGTCGGCATTGCGGATCGAGTAGGCGGCGACACACGCCGTATCGCGCGGTCGCTCGATCACCAGCAACTGGTCGAAGCCGATCCCGGTGTGGCGGTCGCCCATGGCGCGAACCATGGCGGGATCCGGCAACTGCGCCGCGGCGCGCGCATCGAGCACGACGAAGTCGTTGCCGAGGCCGTGCATCTTGGTGACGCGCAATCCCACGGGGCTTCCGGGCGCGGTCAACGGCCGCGGGTTGCCGACGCCGGCGTGGCCGCCGACGCGGCACCGGCCGGCAATGCAGCGGAAGCCGCCGGCGAAGGAGTCGAAGGTGCGGACGCCGGCGTCTCGACGTTCGGCTTCGGCAAGAACAGCGGGCCCTTCTGCCCGCAACCGGCGAGCAGCCCCGCACCGAACAACAGCAGCGTCGCGACAACGGGATGACGGCGCATGCGCGCGATCCAGTGTGGAAAGGGTCGAGTATACGGCCGCGGCGGCATCGCGAGTCCTCCGCCCGACGCTCCCCGTCCGCGCGGGCCGTCCATGGCCCGCCGCCGCCCCGTTCAGGGGTTCGCGCTGGACGCGGAGGCCGGTGCGGCCGCGTCGTCGGGTTGCAACGCGCCGACCGTGACCGTGCCCGTGAATTGCGCATCGCGCGCGGCGAAGTATTTCGACGGATTCAGCAGCGCCGGATTGAACTTGCCGCAACTGGAGGGGATGCCCACCCCGCCCAGATAGAGAATCGGTTCGTCGCAACGGTTCCCGCTTCGCGCGTGGCCCGACGGATCGAGGGCGGTGGCCGTCTGGACGCCGAAGTCGTATCCGACGTGCGAGCCGGTCAGTTCGGTCCGGTCGTGCTCCAGTTCCACCTTCATGCGCCGTTTGGCAACCTTGTCGCCGTACACGGGCAACAATTTGTCGAGTACGGCTGCGGACTGCGCGCGTTGTGCGAAGGTCAATCCGGCGCACAGGTAGTCGTGTGCCTCGACGAACTTGGGATATTTGCGTTCGGCCGCGAGCGCGAGCCACGCGCAGCCCGTGGCGGGATCGCGCTGCACGCCGCGCCCTTTGAGGTACATCATGCCGATGCTGTACTGGGAAAACTTGTCCGCATAGCGGGCGCCATACTTGAAGTACTTCAGTGCGCCTGCATAGTCGCCCTTGAACAGGCGCTTCATCCCGGCAAATTCGCCGAAGAGGTCGGGGTGTCCCCAGGTCGAGGCATTGCTCATGGCCTCGAGGATGTGCTTGATCGCCGGGGTTTCGCGAGGCGGCGGGAGTGGCTTCGCCGCCCGTGCGGTGGACGGGGCGGTCGTTGCGGTGGGCAGGGTTGCGGCAGTCGCCGGGACGGCCATGCCGAACAGCGCGGCGCACAGTGAAGCCAGCAGGATTCGGTTCATCGGATGGACTCCTTGTCAAGTTCGCTTGACACCCAAGATAAACGCGGCGCCGGCGTGTGTCAAGTGTCCTTGACATGCTGCGCGTCCGTTGCGCCAACCTCGTGATTTGCCAAGCCAGTATCGACGGCCACGACGCGAACCGCATGTCCCGGATGTCACCGGTTTACCGGGTGACAGTCGTCAGCCGTTTTGCATAACGCCAGGCATCCGCACCGTCCTCATAAAAAGCCGGCAGGCGCGCCAGTCGGTGGTACCCGCAGCGCTCGTAGAGCGCGATGGCGGACCGGTTGTCCACGCCGACTTCGAGCCGCATTGCCATGCGCCCGCGCCCGCGGGCGTCGGCTTCGGCCGCCGCGAGCAGCGTTCCGCCCAACCCGGCGCGGCGGCTGTCCTCGCGTACTGCGAGCGAATACAGGCGTGCGCCGGGCGAATTGGCGCGGTAAAACACCACGGCTGCCGCAGACACGTCGCCGGGTGGTCCGGCCACCAGCACGCTTGCGCTGGTGCTGGCGAGATGCCGCCGCCATTGCCTTCGGCTGATGCGGTCGCCCGTGAACGTCCGCTGCTCGAGGGCCAGCAGGCTGTCGAGATCGGAGGGCGTCGCATGCCGGGGTTGGTCGCGAACGTGGACAACCATGGTCGCAGCGTAGGCGTCTGCCCATGCCTCGCGCAAGCTCGAAGGTTCGGCGGGGTCCCCTTGCGTTCCGGCCCGGGCGTCCCGACACTGCGCGGACCATCGGAAGTCGCTTGCTGTCCGACAGGTACCAATCAGGAAGTGTTCGATGAGTCGGCTCGTCATCGTTGTCGAAAAGGCCTCGGACTGGGGTTCGTACTACCCGTCCGACAACGTGGTCACCGCGATGCAATACCTGCGCGAGCCGATCGGCGGCGACGAGCGCACCCACGTGATCAACCTGTGCCGCAGCTACAAGTACCTCGGGATCGGCCACTACGTCTCGCTGCTGGGCGAGGCCCGCGGCCACCGCGTGATTCCCTCGGTGCGCACCATCAATGACCTGCGCAAGCGCGCGTTGTACAACCTCGACGTCGAGGATTTGAACCAGAAACTCGCGCATTTCCTGCCCGCCGGGGGGCAGGACACCACCGACCTCGGAATCCTGGTGTATTTCGGTGTCACCTCGTATCCGGCGTTGCAGGATCTCGCGCGACAGGTGTTCGAGACATTTCCCTGCCCGCTGCTCCGGATCGAGTTCGAGCGCGACCGCGTGTGGCAGATCAGCGCGATCAAGCCGGTCGGCTTGCACACCCTGGATGACGCCCAGGAGGACGCGTTCGCGCAGGCGCTCGACACCTTTTCCAAACGCCTGTGGCGCAAGCCGCGCACCCGCAGGCAATACCGCTACGACCTGGCGATGCTGGTCGACCCGAACGAGGCGATGCCGCCCTCGAATTCGCGCGCGCTCAAGCACTTCGTCGCGGCCGGTCGCGAGCTCGACATCGAGGTCGACCCCATTACGAAGCACGACTACCCGCGCCTGGCCGAATACGACGGCCTGTTCATCCGCGAAACCACCGCGCCGGACGACCACACCTATCGCTTCGCGCACAAGGCCGAGCGCGAGGGCATGGTGGTGATCGACGACCCGACTTCGATCCTGCGTTGCACCAACAAGATTTATCTGAACGATTTGCTGCGTTCGAAGAAGCTCGCGGTTCCGCGCTCGGAGGTGCTGTACCGCGAAGACGCCAAACAGTTGCGCGAGCTGCCGGAAAAACTCGGCTTCCCCGTCGTGCTCAAGATCCCGGATGGGTCGTTCTCGCGGGGCGTGGTCAAGGTGGACGACGAGAAGCAACTGACCGAGGCCGCGCAGCGCCTGTTCCAGAGCACGGCGCTGCTGATTGCGCAGGAATTCCTGTACACCGAGTACGACTGGCGGATCGGCGTGCTCAATCGCAAACCGTTGTATGCGTGCAAATACTTCATGTCGCGCGGACACTGGCAGATCTACAACCACAGCGCCCGCGGCAGTGCGCGTTCGGGCGGGTTCGAGTGCCTGGACCTGGACGACGTGCCGCACGACGTGATCCGGCTCGCATTGCGAGGTACCGCGGCGATCGGCAACGGTCTGTACGGCGTTGACATCAAGCAGACGCGCGAACGCGCGCTGTTGATCGAGGTCAACGACAACCCATCGATCGATGCCGGGGTCGAGGATGCAGAGTTGGGCGTCGAGCTTTACCGACGCATCATGGCCGAGTTGCTGCGGCGGATGGAGGCCAAGCGCAGCGGCGCCGCGACATGATTGCGAGCGCCCCCCATCGGGGTATCGCTGAACCTCATCCTGCCCATTGGCGCTGCGCTGGTCGCGACCGTCAGGATGGCCATCGAGAACCGCCATCCAGGGCCGGGGGTGCCGCCGCCTGACTGATCACCGCAGCTTTTGCGATCGCCCCTGAACGCCGTTTCGCTCAACCCCACTTATACCAATTGGCACTCTGGTGGCCGCGAACATCAGAACGGCCATCAAAGCTGCCATCCATGGCCAAGAGCTCCGTGGCTTGACTGTTCACCACGGCTGCTCCGAATGCAACGACGACTGCTCCCTAAACATGTATCTTGCGAGCAACAGGATGGCGGGCGCCACGAGCAGCCAGAATGCCGGTGACCAGCCGAGGGTGGCATCGCGAAGGGGCAGGGGCGTCAGTCCCAGCAGCACGATGCCGCAAGCGAGCCATGTTGCGGCGGCGAGGGTTACCGGATCGGGCGCCGCGTTCGGTGAGCTGCTGCGACGACGGGGCAGGGCAGCGTTGCGACGGTCATACCGATACGGCGCGTCTGCCGCGGCCGGGTGGCGTGCGGGCTGCCCGCGACTGCGGCGAAAGACGACGGATCGGGGTGCATCACGGAGGACAAAAGTAAGATTGGACATGGTCTGCTCGGGCTGAGGAGAGTCGATCCCAGCCTGTATCCGCCGCGTCTCAAAGCTTGCGACGACGCACCGGACCCGCATGGATTCGGCGGGCTGCGGCGTTCGTTGTTACGCTCTCCCCGGGTCCCGGGTCCCGGGTCCCGAGTCCCGAGTCCCGAGTCCCGAGTCCAAGTCCCGAGTCCAAGTCCCGAGTCCCCGATCTCCCCGACATGTCTCTCCCTCGTTACGCCGTATTCGGCCACCCGGTCGCGCATTCGCTGTCGCCGCGCCTGCATGCGTTGTTCGCGGCACAGACGGGCATCGAACAGGAATACCTCGCGCTCGACACCGCGTCCGCCGGATTTGCAGATGCCGTGCGCGCGTTTTTCGCGCAGGGCGGGCGCGGCGCCAACATCACCCTGCCGCACAAGGCGGCGGCGTTCGATCTTGCGGACGTGCGCACCGCGGCGGCCGAACCCCTGGGCGTGGCAAACGTGCTGACGGGGTTCCCAGACGGTCGCCTCGAGGCCGACAGCAACGACGGCGCGGGGATGCTTGCCGATTTGTGCTCGCGCTGCGGGATCGATCCGCGCGGCCGCAACGTATTGTTGCTGGGTGCCGGCGGAGCCGCGCGCGCGGCGGCGTTCGCGTTGCGGGATGCGGACGTGCGCACGCTGGCCATCGCCAACCGAACGTTTGAACGCGCGGGCTCACTTGCCGATGCGTTGACGTCGCCGGAAAGGGTGCGCGTCTTGCGTTGGAACACATTGGATCGTTGCGCGCCGTTCGACCTGATCGTGAACGCGACGTCGGCGGGCCTGCATCACGCCGATCTGGCGTTGCCGGAATCGCTTGCGGATCCGCGCACGGACGCCTACGACTTGAGTTATGGTCGGGCTGCGGATGCGTTTCTGGCGTGGACGCACCGGGCGGGTTGCGCATCCGCGTTCGATGGCCTGGGGATGCTGGTCGAAACCGCTGCCGCGTCCTTCGAACGCTGGCATGGCATACACCCCGATGTCGACGCCGCGTTGCGCTCATTGCGCGATCGGTCCCAGGAACGCGTCCGGGCGTGAAAGCGCCGTCCACGAGTCGGAGCCCCTGGTCGCGCGCAGGCGCGCTCCTACGAAGAGCTGTTCACGAACTTTGCTCTTGCAGGAGCTGGTCTCTGCCGGCGACCGGCATCTCGCGACAAACGATCGCGCGCAGGGCGCGCTCCTGCGAAGAACCGTTCACGAACGTTGCTCTTGTGGGAGCCGGCCTGCCGGCGACCGGCATCTCGCGGCAAACGATCGCGCGCAGGCGCGCTCCTACAAAACCATGGTGTGCTTTATCACGCGCAGGCGCGCTCCTACAAAACCATGGCGAGGTATTCGTCCTTCAATTCGACGTAATGGTTGGCGGAGTAATGCAATGCCTCGATCTCGCTGTCACTCAGGCGGCGCACGCAACGTGCCGGGTTGCCAATCCAGAGTTCGCCTTCGCCGACCACCTTGCCCGGCGCGACCAGTGCGCCGGCGCCGACGAAACCGTGGCGTTTGACCACTGCGCCATCCAGCACGGTCGCGTGCATGCCGATCAGGCAGCAGTCCTCGACGGTGCACGCGTGCACCACGGCCGCGTGGCCGATGGTGACATCGCTGCCGACGGTGCAGGGAAATCCGCCGGGCGAATACGGACCGTCGTGGGTCACGTGCAATACCGCACCGTCCTGCACGTTGGTGCGCGCGCCGATGCGGATTTTTTCCACGTCGCCGCGCACCGCCGCCCCCGGCCAGATCGACACGTCGTCATCCAGTGCCACGTCACCGATCACGCTCGCGGCTGGATCGACATACACGCGCGCACCGAGTTTCGGCGACACGCCACGATACGTCCGCAGGTTGGTCATTGCACTTCGTCCTCGTGGGTCACGATCGGTGCATCGTAACGATTGCATCGGGTCGTGGATACCGCCGGGCGCACGCAGCGTCTGCCGGGTTGGTTCACTCCTTGGCGGTTCCCGCGGCGGGTTCGCGCACCGCGTCCCGCGTGGTGCGGTAGCCGATCTCGATCGCCCGGTCGAACTTCTGCCAGTCGAACATCCCGACTTCATGCATGTCCGGGCGCAGGACCAGGTCGGCCAGTTCGCGTCGCCGCGCGCTGCCGCTTTCCGAGTTAACCATGCCGGCACGGATCAGGATCGCGAACGCGCCGGGACGGCGGGGATGGGTGCGGCGTTGTGCCCACAGGGTCGGCCACGGCGGCGATGCGGACTCGTCGATCTCCGCGCGCAGGGTGTCGTCGGCGCCGATGTCGACGGCGATCAGGCGGCCGGGAGCGTCCTCGGCCAGCACGTCGGTCGGCAGATTGTTGATCACCGCGCCGTCCACGTACACGTGCTGGTCGTGGAACAGCGGCGGCAGGATGCCGGGCACCGCGCTCGACGCACGCAGCCACCGCCACAGCCGTCCTTCCCGGTGCACCGCGGTGACGCCAAGCGTGAGATCGGCCGATACGCAGGCGAACGGGATTGGAAGATCCTCGATGTCGATTTCCCCGAATGCCTCGCGCAGCAGCATGGTGGTGCGCGCGCCGCGGGTCAGCGCGATCAGCGGCAGCGTCCAGTCGCCGAGCGGCTTGCCGTCCACCAGCGCGCGCCGGCACGCCGCGCGCAGCTTGCCGTCGTCCCATTCATAGGCGATCCCGGCGCCGATGATCGCGCCGATGCTGGTGCCGACCACCGTGTCCACGCTGATGCCGGTTCCCCGCAGCGCCTGGACCACGCCGATCTGCGCGAACCCGCGCGCGCCTCCGCCCGAAAGCACCAGTCCGGTACCGTTGCCCGACAGCAGTCGGGCGATGCGCGACACGTCGCCATCATGCCGCCAGTGGTGGTGTTGCAGTTCCGCGGAACCGAGCCGAGCTCGCCATGCGCGCGCGGCGCCATAGATGAACTTCCCGGGCGGGTGGTGCAGGATCAGGTGACGCGGTCGGTGATGGGTGCTGTCGACGGCGTCATCGTGGCCCGGCGGATCCCGTCCGCTTGTCCGGAGCGGGTTGCCGATCGGATAGGGCCAATCCTGTGCAGTGCGTTCGGCCCCGACCACGAGCAACAAGGCATCGGCCTGGCGCTGGCACAGCCGCCGCCACGACGGATCGCCGTCGCCGAGGTACAGCACGAAGCGGTGTTCGGATTCACGTTCGGTGAACCAGTCGGTGGCGCGCGTCTGTCCGAGGCTTGCATCGATCACCAGGCAGTCGCCCCACGCCAACAGCTTGTGCTGCAATGCTTCGGAGAATCGATGCAGGTCGACGTCGTGGTCGAAAGGCAGCACCGCGAACGTGCGCGGGGAGCTGGTGGTCTCGTCGTGGGGATCGCGCAGCAGGCGCCGTACCGCAACCCGCGCCGCGCCCAGCATTGCCTGCGGATGCCGCGCGACGAGTTTGTCGAAGCCGTCCCGCGACAAGCGCAACAGTTCCGAGTCGCGCAAGGCGCGCACACTGTGGGTACGGGTCTCGCCGGCGATCAGGCCGATTTCGCCCACGGTTTCGCCGGCGGGGATGATCCCCAGCAGACGGGGCGGCCCCCCGATCAAAGGCGTGCCGAACAGGCCGAGACTGCCGGACTTCAGCAGGAACAGGGAATCGGAGTCCTCGCCGCGCTCGTACAGCGGTGCGCCACCGGGCAGCAGGAACCAGGCCATCTCTTCGAGCAGGGCGTCCAGCTCACGCCCTTTCAGGTGGCCGAATACCGTGGTGCCCGTCAGCAGCCCGCGCAAATCCGTGGCCGGGGTTGTGCCCATGCCGCGATGCTAACTTGATTTCGGCGTGCGGCAACGCCACGCTGTGGAATCACGACGGAGCCAGCGATGCCACCCGACAACTCCCTGCTCGACGAGACACAACTGCCGGCGTTTTCGCGCATCCGCGCCACCGACGTGGTGCCGGCGATCGAGGCGGTCCTGGCCGACTACCAGTCCGGCATCGATGTTTTGGTCGCACCCGGAACGCCGCGCGATTTCGATCACGTGATGCTGGAGCAGGAGCGCCTCGACCAGCGGCTCGCGCGGGCCTGGGCGCCGGTGTCGCACCTGCACGCGGTCGCGGACACCCGGGAACTGCGCGCCGCGTACGATGCCGCGCTGGAGAAAATCACCGACTTCGAAACCGCGCTGGGCCAGAACCGGGATCTGTACGCGGCGGTACAGGCGGTCGCCGACGGCGCCGGCTTCGCCCGGCGTTCCCGCCCCGAACGTGCGCTGGTCGAGCACGCGTTGCGCGACTTCCGGTTGTCCGGCGTCGCGCTGGAAGAGCCAGCGCGCTCGCGCTTTCGGGAAATCGTCAACGAACTGTCCAGGCTCACCACCGGATTTTCCAACGCCGTGCTGGATGCGAGCGAATCCTGGCGCGAGCGCATCGACGACGAACGCGACCTCGCCGGCATCCCCGAATCCGGTCGCGCGGTGCTGCGCGAATACGCGCGCGAGCGCGATCTCGACGGATACCTGGTGACGTTGAAGCAGCCATCCGTGCAGGCCGTGTTGACGTACGCCGACAACCGCGGCCTGCGCGAACGCGTCTACTGGGCGTATCAGACGCGTGCCTCGGACCAGGGCCCGGACGCCGGCAAGTTCGACAACTCCGCGCGCATCGAGAAAATCGTGGCACTTCGCCACGAGGCCGCGCAGCTGCTCGGCTTCGCAAACGCCGCGGAAGAATCGCTGGCTACCAAGATGGCGGCGACGCCGGACGAAGTGCTTGCGTTCCTGCGCGACCTGATCGCGCGTGCCAAGCCGGTCGCGCAACGCGAACTCGAGGAACTGCGTGAATTCGCGCGCAGCGAACTCGGGCTGGAAACACTGGAAAGCTGGGATGTCGCCTGGGCGTCGGAAAAATTGCGGCGTTCGCGCTACGCACTGGACGAGGAGCGGATCAAGGCGTACTTCCCGTTGCCGGCGGTCCTCAGCGGCTTGTTCGCGGTGGCCGGCAAGTTGTACGGCATCACCGTGGAACCCGCGCGCGAGCGGGTCGACGTGTGGCACCCGGACGTGCGCTATTGCGAGGTACGCGACGCCAGCGGCGCGGTGATCGCGGGCGTGTATCTCGACTTGTACGCACGCAACGGCAAGCGTGGCGGCGCCTGGATGGACGTGTGCCGCGCGCGTTTCCGGGACGGCGACGCGTTGCAGTTGCCGATCGCGTTCCTCACCTGCAACTTCGCGCCGCCCGCGGGCGGGCATCCGTCGTTGCTGACGCACGACGACGTACTCACCATCTTCCACGAATTCGGACACGGCCTGCACCATTTGCTGACCCGCATCGACCTTCCCTCGATCGGTGGAATCGACGGCGTGGAATGGGATGCGGTGGAGATGCCCAGCCAGTTCATGGAGAACTTCTGCTGGAACCGGCAAGCACTGGATCTGTTCGCGAAGCACTGGTCGAGCGGCGAGGCCCTGCCCGAAGAACTGTTCGAGAAGATGCTGGCCGCACGGCATTTCCAGGCCGGCATGTTCCTGGTGCGGCAACTGGAATTCGCCCTGTTCGATTTCCTGTTGCACCTGCGCTACGAGCCCGGGCGCGGCGCGCGGGTGATGGAAACGCTGGAAGCGGCGCGGCGCGAGGCGGCGGTGCTGCACCCGCCGGCGTGGCAGCGTTTCCCGCACGCGTTCACCCACATCTTCGCGGGCGGTTACGCGGCGGGCTATTACAGCTATCTGTGGGCCGAGGTGCTCTCGGCCGATGCGTTCGGCGCGTTCGAGGAGCATGCCGACGAGGGCGCAGGCGTGATCGACGCCGACATCGGCACGCGTTTCCGCGACGAGGTGCTCGGCGTGGGCGCGAGTCGTCCGGCGCTGGAAAGCTTCATTGCGTTCCGTGGGCGGCCCCCGGAGTCGGATGCCTTGCTGAAATCCTACGGTCTCGTCGCCTGCACGCAGGCTCCTACGAAGTAGCTCCCGTAGGAGCCTGCGTGCAGGCGATTCAGACGCAGGTGATTCAGGTGCAGGCGACCGAACTGGCCGAACACGCGGCCGTGGTCGCAGCGCTTGTGGCCGCGATCGTCGAGGCCATGATCGCGGCCATCGTCGCGGCGGTCACCGCCGCGGTTTCGGCTTGCGCCACCCGGCTTGCCACGGCATTCGCGCCGGCGCTGCCCGCGTCGCCGATTTCGTCGATGCGCGCCTTGACCGCGTCGCGCCGGTCGCGCGGATAGATCGCATCGATGACCCGGCAGGCCGCCGCGAGGTGGATCAGGCAGGCGGTTTGCGCATCCGGCGTTTCGCCGTACAGCAGGGTGGCGTCCAGCCGCGTGCGGATGTCGTGCTCCACGCGTGCGTCCTTCTCCGGGTACACGTTCCAGTGGAACAGCAACAGCACGCGCTTTTCGCGTTTCTCCAGGGTGCCCTGCGCCACCAGTCGATCCAGCAGCCGCTGGCGCAGGCCGCCGAGCGCGCCCGACAGGTGCCGGACCCAGTACGACACGCTCTTGCCGGGCGTGGCCGCGATGACGCGCAGCGCATCGCCCAGCAACGGGTCGTCGCTGGACGTGCGGGCCGCGGTGACGCGATCGTCATCCACGTCGACGTCGCCCTGCAGCGCCAGATCCATCACCAACGCCCCGGCGAGGCCATAGTCCAGGCCTATCGAGGCCTGCGACAGCACGTTGCCATGGTCGTCGTCGAGGGCGAGCAACAGCAGGTCGGTGGCAAG
The DNA here is from genome assembly GCA_036278635.1 of Rhodanobacteraceae bacterium. GTDB lineage: Bacteria > Pseudomonadota > Gammaproteobacteria > Xanthomonadales > Rhodanobacteraceae > 66-474. The sequence goes on along the minus strand of DASUKQ010000165.1, from coordinate 3,177 downwards.
CATGGGCGGGCTCCAGTCGGGTGTACCCAATGACTGGGGTTGGCGCGGATTGATTACAATGCACCGATGCGCATCGCCTCGTGGAATGTCAATTCGCTGAAGGTGCGGCTGCCGCACGTCGAGCAGTGGTGCCGCGGGGCGCAGCCGGACGTGCTGGCGCTGCAGGAAACCAAGCTCGGCGACGACAAGTTTCCTCGCGAAGCGATCGAGGCGCTGGGCTATCAGGCGGCGTTCTCGGGGCAGAAGACCTACAACGGCGTCGCGATCCTCGCGCGCGGTCCCCTCACCGACGTCGTCGCAGGCGTACCCGGATTCGGCGACCCGCAGCGTCGCGTGCTGGCCGCGACGGTCGGCGGCGTGCGCATCGTCAACCTGTACGTGGTCAACGGGCAAAGCGTCGGGAGTGAAAAGTACATCTGGAAGCTCGAATGGCTGGCCATGGTCACGGAATACCTGCGCGCGGAATTGCAGCGTCACGGCAAGGTGGTCGTGCTCGGTGATTTCAACATCGCGCCCGACGATCGCGACGTGCACGACCCGGACGCGTGGCGCGGCCAGATCCTGTGCTCCGAGCCCGAACGCGCGGCGCTCGGCACGATCCTGAACCTCGGTTTCGTCGACTCCTTCCGGGCCTTCGTCGAGGACCCCGGGCATTTCAGTTGGTGGGATTACCGGCAAGCCGCGTTCCGGCGCAACCTGGGCCTGCGCATCGACCTGATCCTGGCGAGCGGGGCATTGCGGGAATCCATGACCGCGGTGTCGATCGACCGCACCCCGCGTACCTGGGAGCGGCCCTCCGACCACACCCCCGTGATCCTCGACCTCGACGAACGCGCAGCGGCTTGACGCAGGCGACCGGCTGCCTGCGGCGAGCAACAGGCGTTCGCGGCCCGGGTCACCGGCAGGACGACTTCCGGCCGTTCACGGTGGCACTGCCGGCCGCGTCCGTGCGGGCGATGCTTGCGAACCGCGCAATGTGCCCCGATGATGCAAGGCATGGATGCAACTCCCGCTCCGCGAGAAATCATCGACGATACCGAACTGGAAGTGCTCGACCACTACCTGCGCGGCCACGCGCCGGATTCCGACGCGACGATGCTGCTCGATGGCGTGCACGGAATGTTGACGGCGTTGGCGATCGGTCCCGATCCGGCGCTACCCGAGGAATGGTTGCCCGAGGTGCTGCACGCGCCCTTCGAGGATCCCGAACAGGGCGCGGCGGTGCTGGCGTTGCTCGCCAAGCTCAACGACTCGATTCCCGTCGAGCTCGAGGGCGAGATGTACGAACCGGTGCTGGGCGAGGTCGACGCCGAATTGCCGGTGCACAGCGACCTGACCGCGGCCGGCTGGTGCGAGGGCTTCAGCCGCGGCATCGACCTGCGCGCACCGATCTGGGAATCGCGCCTGGCCGAGGATGGCGAGTTGCTGGAAATGCTTTCGCCGATCATGGCGCTCGCGGTGGACGAAGGCGTGCTGTCCGCCGACGTGCCGATCGCCAAGCTCGACGACAACGAGTACGAAGCCTGCCTCGCGCAGATTCCCGATGCGGTGGAAGCCGTCGCGCATTACTGGCGCGTGCGTCCGCCCACGGAGCGCGAGCGCACCGCCGGCGGCGGCGCGTCGTCCAGCGCATTCTCGAGTGCGCCGGCGAGACGCGGCGGCCGCTGGGTGCACTGAGTCTTGCGATCATGCATGATCGCGGCTTCGTTGGATGCGCCTGCAAGTAAATGCGCATCGGGCTCGTCAAGATCACCGCGGCACCCATGCCTGACTTCTCATCAACTCGTGCGTCCGTCCTTGAACGCTGCCTGGTCGGGTGTCGCGGTTGCATGGCAGTTGCGCAGATCGCAGACGTCACCTCGGGCATTCCTGCCCTGACTGCCCACCCATAGCCGTTTCGACATTTCGGTTCGAGGAGGGCAGGGATTTCATGTCCGGCAAGGGACTGTACGAGCCACTCAACACGCTGAAGCCGGTCGCGCCGGACGTCTGGATCGCGGATGGTCCGGAAGCGCGGATGGCGACGCCGCTCGGCGGCGGCATGCCGTTCCCGACGCGCATGACGCTCGTGCGATTGCATGACGGCAGCTTGTGGTGTCATTCACCGGTCGCGCCGGACGAAACCCTGTTCCGCCAAATCGACGCGCTGGGTCCGGTGCGCCACCTGGTCTCGCCCAACCTTCTGCATTACGCCTCCATCGCGGCCTGGAAGCGCCGCTACCCGGACGCGACCACCTGGGCATCGCCAGGCGTGCGTGAGCGCGCGGCCGGGCAGCACCTCGAGGTCGCGTTCGACACGGATCTCGCCGATGCGCCACCGCGCGCGTGGGCGGATGACCTCGACCAATTGCGCTTCCGCGGCAGCCGGGTGATCGAGGAGTTCGTGTTCTTCCACCGCGCCAGCGCAACGCTGGTGCTTGCCGACCTCATCGAAAATTTCGAACGCGACAAACTCACCCGCGGCATGCGCCTGCTCGCGTGGCTGGGCGGCGTGCTCGACCCGGACGGCAAGGCGCCGCTGGACATGCGCATGACCTTCACGGGCCGCAAGCGGCTTGCGCGCGAGGGCTTCCAGCGGATCATGGCCTGGCATCCGCGGCGGGTGATCCTCGCGCACGGCCGCTGGTATCCCGAAAACGGCGAAGCGGAATTGCGGCGCGCGTTCCGCTGGACCGGTTGACGCGTCCCGCCCGGTGAACACTGCGTTCGCTGCATGGGCATTGGTTTTGTCCGCGAAAAGGCGCATCTTGTTGGAATCCAACGGACCCCGAGGCAAGCCATGTCTTCCCGTGCCATCACCCGCCGCGTACGCGGCATCCCGACCAGCGACGGCGCTGGTGTCAAGTTGACCCGCGTGATCGGCCAGCCGATGCTGGATTCGCTGGATCCGTTCCTGCTGCTGGACGAGTTCGGCTCGGATTCGGCCACTGACTACATCGCGGGCTTCCCCGACCATCCGCATCGCGGTTTCGAAACCGTCACCTACATGCTGGACGGCCGCATGCGCCATCGCGACAACCACGGCAATTCCGGGCTGCTGGAATCCGGCGGCGTGCAATGGATGACCGCGGGCCGCGGCATCGTGCACTCGGAAATGCCCGAGCAGGAGCATGGCCTGATGCGCGGCTTTCAGCTGTGGGTGAACCTCGCCGCGAAGGACAAGATGATGCAGCCGCG
>DASUKQ010000164.1:0-3251 GCA_036278635.1 Rhodanobacteraceae bacterium | reverse complement strand
GATCACCATCGTCGGTTACGCGATCAACCTGCTCGCGGTCCCTGCCCTTGCACTCGCGGGCAATTGGCCAGTCGCGGCCGGGCTGGTGATCCTGGAACGCAGCGGCAAGGCGCTGCGCACGCCGGCGCGCGACGCGATGCTCTCGTACGCCGCAAAGGACATGGGTGGCGCGGGCTGGGCCTTCGGCCTGCACGAGGCGCTGGATTCCACCGGCGCAGTGCTGGGTCCGCTGATCGCGGCGCTGGTGTTGTTCCTGCACGGCGGTTACCGACACGCGTTCGCGTGGCTGCTGCTTCCGGCAATCGGTGCACTCGCAACGCTCGCGATTGCACGCATCAAGTTCCCGCAACCACAGGATCTCGACCCCCGCCCCGCACCGGAACTGGACGACGCCCGCGCGCTGCGCGACCTGAAGATTTTCCTCGTCGCGACTGCACTGATCGCGGCGGGCTATTCCGACTTCGCGCTGATCGCCTTCCACCTCGCGCGCGACCACATCGTGTCGAATGACGTGGTGCCGACGCTGTACGCGGTGGCCAGCTTGGCAGGCGGCCTTACCGCACTGGTGATGGGCAAGCTGTTCGACAAGCAAGGCTTGTCGGTGCTGTTGTGGGTCACGTTGATTCCCGCGCTGTATGCACCGCTGGTATTCCTCGGTGGGCCGTGGGCCGCGCTCGCGGGCATGGCGTTGTGGGGCATCGGTTTCGGCGCGCACGATTCGCTGTTCCGCGCCGCCGTGGCACAACGCATCCCGCGCGATCGCCGTGCCACGGTCATGGGCGTGTTCAACGCCATCTACGGCACCGCGTGGTTCGCCGGCAGCGTGCTGCTCGGTGTGTTGTACGATGTCAACCCGCTCTACACGGTGATCGCCGCGCTGGTGCTGCAACTCGCGGCATGCCCGCTGTTGTGGAGTCTCAGGTCTTCGCCAAGGAGCGTGTGATGAACGATCTAGCGACCACCACCGAACCCGCGCATTTGTCGCGCCATGACCTGGCCCTGCGGGAGAAGGCGCAAAACCTGCTCGTGCACGCCGACGTGCGCATCGATGGCGATCGCCCTTGGGACCTCAGGGTCAGTGACGAGCGCGTGTTTGCGCGCGCTTTTGCGCATGGCTCACTGGGCCTCGGCGAGGCGTACATGGACGGCTGGTGGGATACGCCGTCACTGGATCAGTTTTTTTTTCACGTATTGGGCGCACACCTCGACGAGCAGCTGCGCGACTTCGACGCGCTGCGCGCCCACCTGCGCGCGCGCTTTCTCAACATGCAGCGCGGGCGCAAGGCGTTCAAGATTGGCAAGGCCCATTACGACATCGGCAACGACCTGTTCGCGAAGATGCTGGGCAAGCGGCTGGTGTATTCCTGCGGCTATTGGAAAGATGCGACCAATCTGGACGACGCCGAGGAAGCCAAGCTCGACCTCGTCTGCCGCAAGCTGCAACTGAAACCCGGCATGAAGGTGCTCGACATCGGTTGCGGCTGGGGCGAAGCGCTGAAATATGCTGCGGAGAAATACGGCGTGTCGGGTGTCGGCGTCACGGTGTCGGAACAGCAGGCGCAATTCGCGCGTGAACTTTGCAAGGGTCTGCCCGTCGAAATCCGCCTGCAGGATTACCGCGACGCCGAAGAAAAATTCGACGCGGTGTATTCGATCGGCATGTTCGAACACGTCGGCTGGAAGAACTACCGGACGTATTTCGAAGTCTGCAATCGCTGCCTGAAGGACGAAGGCCTGTCGGTGCTGCACTGCATCGGCACCAACGGTTCGCCCAGCCGTCCGGACCCGTGGATCGAGAAATACATCTTCCCCAACTCGATGATCCCGGCCGCCTCGCAGGTGACGCCCGCGCTCGAAAACCTGTTCGTGGTCGAGGACTGGCACAACTTCGGCACCGATTACGACAAGACGCTGATGGCGTGGTTGGCCAACTTCGACGCCGCCTGGCCGGAACTCACAGCAAACAATCCGCGCTACGACGAACGCTTCCGCCGCATGTGGCGCTACTACATCTGCGGCTCGGCCGCGACCTTCCGCACGCGCCGCGACCAGCTCTGGCAACTCACGTTGTCGCCGAAGGGCGTGCCGGGTGGCTATCGCGTGCCGCGCTGACGAATGCAGGCGGGCGCGATTGCGGGACGCGTGTCGCATGGATTCCCTGTTCGGGAAACAATGCCAATGATGACCAGATTGCTACTCGGAATGCGATGCGTTGCCGGCCGCCTTCGGCCGCTGGAATGGTCGTTTCAACGCGTGTGACAGGCGACTCCCACCCGCCCGCACGACGATCATGGTGTAGTTGTCCCGCGGACCGCGCGCCTCGATGAGCCCGAGGCAGGCGTCGGAAAATTGCCGCGGCTTGCGGGCGTCCCGCGCGACATCCGACAAGTCATACGGTTCGAGCAGGGCATACGCGCCGTCGGTGGCCAGCACCAACCAGTCGCCCGCTTTCACGTCGCGGCGGATCTCCTGCACCACCGGCTGGCCCGGAATGCCGATGGCGCTTTCCAGGATGTATTTGCGCGGATAGCTCGAAAGGCCGACCACCGTGAGTCGGCCCTCGTTGAACAGGCGCTGCGCTTCGGAATGATCCTCGGTCAACTGCTCGACGCCGTCGCGCCCCACCATGTAAAGCCGCGAATCCCCGCAGTGCGCGGCTATCAGCTCGCCGCCGCGCAGGCCCATCACGACCAGCGTGGTCGCCATCGAACGATCTTCGACGCTTCGCTGCTGCAACGCCTGCAGCCCGCGATGGCTCTCCCGCACCAGCTCGACCAGTTCCGCCGCACCGATGTCCGGGCGCACCGCGTGGGTTTTCATGTAATCCACGACGTAGCGCGACGCGTGATCACCGCCGCCCATTCCGCCTAGCCCGTCCGCCACGGCGGCGAAAAACGTGCCGCCCGCCCACCAGCAGGCGTAGCTGTCCTCGTTCGCCTGGCGTGCGCCGATTTTCGAGAATGCCGCCGCGTCGCCGATCACCGTCGCTCCCCGGGCCCGCTTTCCACCGACGCGGCCGACGCCCTCCGCGCGCCGCGCGGATGCGGGCCTTCTTCCGGATCATTCGGCGGATACGGGCGGCGATTACATGTTGCGGAAAATCGCGCGACAGCCATGGTGGATTGCAAGGCACTATTTTTCAGAGGATCGTAGCCTAACGCGTGCATTGAGGCGCGCGCGCCGCGACAATTCCCGGAATCGAAACCCATCCCGATCCGATCCGGGGATCACGGACAACCATGCCATCGCTG
>DASUKQ010000163.1:0-7567 GCA_036278635.1 Rhodanobacteraceae bacterium | reverse complement strand
CGTATTTGACGATCCCTTCGAGGGCGTTCAACACCGATTGCGCGGTTTCGTACTGGCCCGGCATCTTGCGGATGTCGTTGTCCTTGACCTTCTGGATCTCCTTGTCGGTGAGCGGCCTGTCACCGATCACCGCGCGCGCTTCCTTCAGCATCTCTTCCGCGGAGGGCGCGGTCTTGTCGGTCTGCACCGGCGCGTACATCAGGAACGGTCGCTGGCCGATTGCATTGGGACTGAAACTGCCGGCGCCGTACGCCCAGTGTTTGTCCTCGCGCAGGTTCATGTTGAGGCGCGAAGTGAACGTCCCGCCGAACGCCCCGTTCATGGTGCCGATTTCGAGGTGGTTGGAGGCCTTGGTCGATGGCGCGACGAGGCCCGCGATGATCACGGATTGCTGCGCGCCCGGACGGTTCACCAGGTACACGTTCGGTTGGGCGGGATAGTCGACCTTGGCGAGGTTCTTGGCCGGGACGGGCGTCGCCGGTGCCTGCCAGTCGCCGAACGCCTTTTCCAGCTGCGGGATGATCGCATCCAGCGTGGTATCGCCCGCGACCAGGAGGGTGACGTTGTCCGGCCGGATCCAGTCGTGCACGAAGCCATGCATGTCTTCCGTGGTCAATGCCTTGATCGAAGCCTCGGTGCCCGAGCCCGTGAACGGCATCGCGTAGGCGTTGCCTTTGCCGTACAGGATCGGCGGCAACAGCCGCAGCGCCAGCGTGGTCGGCTGGGTCTTCTCCTGTGCGATCCCGGCCAGCCACTGTCCACGCAACCGGGAAACGTCCGCAGCGCGAAACGCGGGGTTGCGCACGATGTCGGCGTACAACGCCAGCGAATCGGCGAGGTTGGCATCGAGCGCGCTCAGCCATACGTTGCAGGTGTCGAGATCGCAACCACTGGCGATCTCGGCGCCGAGCCGCTGCTTGCGCTTGGCGATTTCGACCGAATCGAGGGTTTTCGTGCCTTCGTCCAGCATGCCCATCGTGAAGCTGGAAGTGCCGAGCTTGCGACCCTGGTCGGCGGCGTAGCCCGCGTCGAACAGCGCCTCGACCTGCACCACCGGAATCGAATGGCGTTCGGCCAGCACGACCTTGATGCCGTTCCCGAGCTTGCCGTGTTGCAGGGTCGGGAAGGTGAGGTCGGGGAATGTCGCCACCTGGGGCACGCCCTTGCTGCGGTCGACGTCGCTCCGGGTGACCTTGTAGTCGCCTGCGGGCGAGAGCACGTCCGCGGGCTTGCCGGGGATCGCGGCGCGACCGGCGAGGGTCGCGGCGTCCGTGGCCTCGACCTTGCCCGGCACCACCGTCAGCGTGTAGTCACCCTTCGACAGCCATTTGTCTGCCGCGGCCTTCACCGCCTCCGGGGTCGCGGCCATGACCACGTCGTAATCCTCTTTCCATGCACCGGGATCGTCACGGTAGACCTGCCCTTCGGCCAACGTCACCGCCTTGCCGGAAAAACCACCGATCCGTTCCAGTCCGCGGATGGTCGAGGCCTGGTAGGTGGTCTTGACGCGTTGCAGCTCGTCCGCGGTTGGACCGTCCTTCAGGAATTTCGACCATTCATCCGCGATAGCGGCCTCGACCTTCTTCGGATCGACGCCCTTCTTCACGTCGACCTGCAGCAGCGTCATGCTGGCCAGTTCGAAGTCCAGGTTGCCGACCGACACATCGTCGGCGAGCTTGTCCTTGTAAACCAGCCGCTGGTACAGGCGCGAGATCTTGCTGCCGCCCAGTACGTCGGCGGCCAGGTCCAGCATCAGGCGATCGTTGCCATTCGCATCGAGCCCGGGGGTGTTCCATTCGCGGTAGATGCGGGTCTGGGCGACGTTGTCGGTCATCGTCCCGGAGGTGGACGCATCGCGCGCGGCGACCCACGCTTGCGGCCGCGGCACCCTCGGGCCGGCAGGGATGTCTCCGAAATACTCCATCGCCTTCGCGCGCGCCTCGGCGGGCGTGATGTCGCCCACCAGCACCAGCGTGGTGTTGGCCGCGCCGTAGTAATCCTTGAACCACTGCTTGACGGTGCCGAGCGAGGCCGCGTTCAGATCCGCCATCGAACCGATCGTGGTGTGGTGATAGGGATGGTTGGCCGGAAATGCGTTGACCTGGATGTCTTCGAAGGCGCGCCCGTAGGGCTGGTTCTCGCGCTGGCGCTTTTCGTTCTGGACCACGCCGCGCTGCTCGTCCAGCTGCGGTTGCCCGATCGCGCCCAGCAGATGGCCCATGCGGTCGGATTCCATCCACAACGCCATGTCGAGCGCGGTGGTTGGCACGGTTTCGAAGTAATTGGTGCGATCCAGCCAGGTGGTGCCGTTCATTCCGGTGGCGCCGACCCGTTCGAACGGACGGAAGTATTCGTCCTTGTGGTTTTCCGAGCCCTGGAACATGAGGTGCTCGAACAGGTGCGCAAAGCCGGTCTTGCCTTCAGGCTCGTAACCCGAGCCCACGTGGTACCACACGCTGACCGCCACGATCGGCGCCTTGTGGTCTTCGCTGACCACGACGGTCAACCCATTGGGCAGGGTGAAGCGGGTGTAGGGAATATCGATGTTGTTGCCTGCATTGGCGGCCTGGGCCGCTCCGGCGAACAGCGTGAAGCCAAGCACTGCGAACCACGCCAACCCGTGCGTGCGCATGATGGAGTCCTCCCCGGACTGTTTGTTTGATTGTCGGAAAACCGTAGCCGGAGTCCTGCGACAAAGCAATCGGCGGAACAGCCCGCGCGGGGCCGCGGGGTTTACACTCTGGCCAAGCACGGAAAACGCCATGCAACGCTGCCTCGTCACCGGCGCCAATCGCGGGCTCGGGTTGGCCTTTGTTTCCGAACTGCTGGACCGCGGCGCGCGCGTGCTGGCCTGCTGCCGCGATCCCGCGGGCGCCAATGTCCTCGCTGCGCTGCGCGCCGCGCACGGCGAGCAGTTGGCGGTCCACCGGCTCGATGTCGCGGACCCGGATGCCATCGCCGCGCTGCCGCAGGCGGCAGCGAAACACCTGCAACGCGTCGACCTGCTGATCAACAATGCCGGCGTGCTGGTGTCGGGCGAACGTTTCGGGAACGTCAGGGCCGAGGCGCTGGCCGAAAGCTTCGCGGTCAACGCCAGCGCACCGCTGTTGATCACCCAGGCGCTGGCGCCGCTGCTGGCGCTGGGGAACAAGCCGCGGGTGCTGTGCATCAGCTCGCAAATCGCCTCGATCGCGCAATCGGCCAGCTTCCGCACGATGAGTTACGCGATGAGCAAGGCTGCGCTCAACATGGCGACAAAACGGCTGGCCGCCGAACTCGGGCCACGCGGCATCGTGGTGCTGGCCGCGCATCCCGGCTGGCTGAAAACCGAAATGGGCGGCACGGGCGCGACGCTGTCCGCGGCCGATTCGGCACACGCCTTGCTCGGCCTGATCGAGCGCGCGGGAACGCAGGAAGCCGGCAAGTTCCTGGCCTACGACGGGGCCGAACTGCCCTGGTAGGACCGCGGGTTCGTTGACCTGAGGCGCCACGCGGTCCGCGGAAGCGTGACGTCGATCACATTTCAGATCCGCCCCGCGCCCGGATTCCCCCATCCCGGCGCTTCCCGTGCGGGCGGGGCACGGACGATGCTTCGCATTCCATGCCGGGGCGCCCAGCCTCGACATCAATGGAACAGGGGACCATGAAAGCCGAAGCGATCCTGATACGGAGCATGTTCGTCATGACGGTGGCCGCCGTGGTATGCGGCATCGTCCTGATCAGCCTCCACTGATCCAGCCACGGCGGCAAGGCACGCGTCTTTTGCCTGTGTCGTCCACGTTCGGGGCCGACGCGTCGAACGCATCCCTTGGTGCGCGCAATCCGCGGCGATAATGCGGGGGTGCTGCACGTCATCCTGTACCAGCCAGAAATTCCCCCCAACACCGGCAACGCGATCCGGTTGTGCGCCAACGCGGGCGCATCGCTGCACCTTGTCCGGCCGCTCGGCTTCGATCTCGACCACGCCAAATTGCGCCGCGCCGGGCTGGACTATCACGAGTTCGTCAATGTGATGGCGCACGACGATTTGCCGGCGTGCCTTGCGGCGCTCCGACAACCGCGCGTGTTTGCATTCACCAGCCATGCGACGCACCGCTACACGGACACGCGTTTCGCCGATGGCGATGCGCTGCTGTTCGGGCGCGAAACCAGCGGGTTGCCCGGCGGCGTTTTGCAGGCCATCCCCGAAGCGCAGCGCCTGTGCCTGCCGATGCAACCCGACAACCGCAGCCTCAATCTCTCCAACGCTGTCGCGATTGCGGTGTATGAAGCGTGGCGGCAACTCGGCTTCCCGGGGGGAATTTGAGCGCGTTCGTTGTTCAACGCAGCAGGATCCACAATCCGAGCGCGGCGAACAGCACGGCCGCGCCCAGGCGCGTGGCACGCAATGGCAGCCGCTGCGCAAAACGTGCGCCGAGCCAGACGACCGGCACGTTGGCGATCAACATCCCCGCGGTGCTGCCGGCGATGACCTGCCAGAGCGGCTGGTAACTTGCACCGAGCACGACCGTCGCGATTTGCGTACGGTCGCCCAGTTCGGCCAGGAAGAACGCGACCAGCGACGCCACGAACACGCCATGCCCATGCCGCGGTGGCGCGTCCATCCGTTCTTCCTTTTCAGGCAACATCGCCCACGCGGCGACGACCAGGAACGAAAGTCCGATCAGCCAGCGTTGCACGCCGGGGGTCATCCAGTGCGCCAGCCACGCGCCGAGCTCGGCCGCAATGGCATGGCTGGTCAGCGACGCGATGAGGATGCCCGCGCAGATCGGCCAGGGCCTGCGAAACTTTGCCGCCAGCACCAGCGACAGCAATTGCGTCTTGTCGCCGATCTCGGCCAGCGCGACCGCGCCCAGGGAAATCAGGAACGGCGAAACGAGGAAGGCCTGCAAGGGATTCTCCGGGCCGGGGCTTGCACGACAATCCGCACGTGCGTCCCGGCCCGGGTACTTCACGTGTGGACTGTCGGTCTCGCCGATCCCGCGGATCGCCTGCGCCACGACCGGCTGGTCGAGCATGTTGACGCAGGCCCTTCGGCGTGGCCGAAGCCGGCTACTCCCCGACGGAGTCCGCGCAGACTAGCGGCGGGGCCGCTCCCATGCAATGCCGGGCACCCGGTTCACGGGCCCACGTTACAATTCCGGGATGCCCGAACGCGAAGCCAACGCCTGGATTCCCCACCCGCTGCGCAAGCTGGGCGGCCTCGCCCTCACGCTGGCCCTGAACCGACTGGTCGCGCTGGACCCGGATACCCGCGCGGAAATCGGCAGGCTGGAAGGCCGCCGGATCGGCGTGCGCCTCCAGGGACCGGAAGTGGCGTTCGCGATCGCGGCGCGCAACAGCACGCTTCAGATCGAGCCGCCACCGAACGCCGGCAATGACGGCAGCGCCAGCGATTTCGAAGTCAAGGCAACCCCCGGTTCGCTGCTGGCGATGGTGCTGGGTCGTGACGGCGACATGCGTCCTCCCGGCAAGATCGAAATCGCCGGCGATGCCGAGCTCGCACGCCAGGTCCAGAAACTCGCGCGCGGCTACCGGCCCGACTTCGAGGCCGCGTTCGCGGCAGTGTTCGGCGACGTCGTCGGCACCACGATCGCCCGTGCGTTGCGCGACGGCGCGCGATGGATTGGCGAGGGCGCACGTCATTTCCGCGACGACACCATCGACTGGCTGCGCGACGAGGCCCGCGTCACGGTCCCGCATCCCGAGATGAATGCCTTCCTGGACGACGTCGACCAGTTGCGCGAACGCACCGAACGGCTGGCCGCGCGCATCCGCCACCTGGACGGGAAGCCGTGACCCGGCTGCGCCTGTTGCCGCGGGTGCTGCACGTCGCCGCGGTCCTGGTGCGTTATCGCGTCGACGACCTGATCGACGAACACCATGCGTTGCGGTTGCTGCGCTGGCTTCGCATCGTGTTGCCGCGGCCGCGCAGGGCAATTGCCGCGTTGCCGCGCGGTGCCCGCCTGCGCGCCGCGCTGACCGAACTGGGGCCGATCTGGGTCAAGGCCGGCCAGGTCTTGTCCACCCGCCGCGACCTGATCCCCGAGGACGTCGCCGACGAACTCGCCCACCTGCAGGACCAGGTCACACCGTTTCCCGGCAGCGAGGCCCGCGAGATCGTCGAGCAGTCGCTGGGCAAGCCGATCGGTGAACTGTACGCGAGCTTCGACGAAACACCGCTCGCCTCGGCGTCGGTCGCGCAGGTGCACGCGGCAAGGATGCTGCTCCCTTCGCCCGCCTCTCCCGCCGGGAGAGGCGGGCGTAGCCCGAGCGCGCAGCGCCGGGGTGAGGGTTCGCGTTCGCGCGGTGCGATGTTTGGCGGTTTCGGACCCTCACCCGCCCCTTCGGGGCACCACGGAGCTTTTGGCCATGGACGGCAGCAGTACCCGGAGGGAGAGGGAGACAATGAGCGGCCTGCGGCCGCAACACCTGTCGGGGGGCGCGAAGTGGTGGTCAAGGTGTTGCGCCCGAATGTGGCGAAGAACATCCGCCACAACCTCGAACTGCTGGACGCACTGGCGTGGATGGTGCAGCGCTGGCACCCGCAGGCGGAGAAGATCCGTCCGCGCGACATGTTCAACGAGGTCGCCAAGACCCTGCACAACGAGCTGAACCTGCAGAACGAGGGCGCCAACGCCAGCCTGCTGCGTCGCAACTTCGAGAACTCCGACGACCTGTACGTACCCGAGGTGTTCTGGTCGCACAGCGGCGAGAAGGTGCTGACAATGGAACGCGTGCACGGCATCCCCGCCGACGAAGTGGCCGCGCTGGACAAGGCCGGGATCGACCGTCGCAAGCTCGCCGAAAAAGGCGTGCGGCTGTTCTACGAACAGGTGTTTCGCGACAACTTCTTCCACGCCGATGCGCACCCGGGCAACATCTGGGTCGACCCCACGCGCACGCGCAACCCGCGCTTCATCGCGCTCGACTTCGGAATCATGGGCTCGCTGCCGGAAGAGGACCAATACTGGTTGGCAGAAAACTTCATCGCGATGTTCGAGCGCAACTACCACCGCATCGCCGAACTGCACATCGCCGCCGGCTGGATGCCGCGCGAGATCCGCGTCGATGAACTCGAGGCCGCGGTGCGCACGGTGTGCGAGCCGTATTTCACCCGGCCGTTGTCGGAAATCTCGCTGGCGGAAGTGGTGGCGAAACTGTTCGGGGTCGCGCGCAAGTTCGAACTGACCCTGCAACCACAATTGATCCTGCTTCAGAAAACCCTCCTCAACGTCGAGGGACTGGGCCGCCAGCTCGACCCCGACATCGATATCTGGTCGGTGGCGCAGCCGGTGTTGAAGCGGATCCTCGCCGATCGTTACAGCATGCGCCACGCGCTGAAGGAAATGCGCAAGCGGATACCGGAATGGTTGCGGATCGCACCGCTGATTCCCGAAACGATCCAACGCGCATTGGAACAACTCGCGCAAGGCAACGGCCCGCTGCAGGTGGGCGAGCACGAACTCGAACACCTGCGCATCCTGCAACGCGAGATCCAGCGCCGCATCCTCGCCGCCGCATTCGGCGGTGCCCTGTTGGTCGGCGCCGCGCTGGTATTCGCGCT
>DASUKQ010000162.1:0-52744 GCA_036278635.1 Rhodanobacteraceae bacterium | reverse complement strand
TTCCTTCAGGTCGCCGGCGCGACGGCGCGTCCCCGGCGGCGCCTCGCAGGGCGGCCGGCCGGATGGCGTGCCGCGCCTGGCGGCAGTTGCCGGACCCGATGTTCGGCCCCGGCTGGTGATGATCGAATTGTTTGCGTCCCGGCGTCCCCGGCCGTCTTGTCGACGGTGGGCAAACATCGATCCCGAACGTTACGATGGCAGGGCGCCGGCTGCTCCCGGTCGGGAATGGCAGGCGGCGGCCATGTCTGCGCAGCGAACTGGAGCAGGTTTGCCCGGGCGGGGCAAGAGCCTGCGTGGCGCGCGGCAATCCTATCATCGCAAAGGGATTTTTCCAATGGGGACGGCAACTTCGGCCAAGGACTTCACGGCGGTGCGAACCATCGAGGTCGGACCGGAGCGGGACGGGCAGCGGGTGGACAACTGCCTCGCGGCGCTGCTGAAGGGCGTACCGAAGACGCATATCTACCGCCTGCTGCGGACCGGGCAGGTGCGCGTCAACGGCAAGCGCGCGAAGCCGGATACGCGCCTTGCCGAGGGCGATCGCCTCCGGATTCCGCCGGTCAGGACGGCCGGTCGGGAACCGCCCGGCCCGCCGCCGGCCGGTATGCTGGATGAACTTCGACAGGCGGTGATCTTCGAGGATCGCGACTTCCTCGTCATCGACAAGCCGGCCGGCATCGCCAGCCACGGCGGCAGCGGGATCGCGTTCGGGGCGATCGAACTGCTGCGCGCGGCGCGGCCGAAGGACCACCTCGAGCTGGCGCACCGGCTCGACCGCGACACCTCGGGGGTTTTGGTGTTCGCGCGCACGCGCAAGGGCCTGACCGGAGTGCAGGCGGCGATCCGCGATGGCGCGACGAAAAAGCAATACCTGTGCCTGATGACCGGCAACCTCGCGCGGGCCAAGTTCGACGTCAATGCGCCGTTGCGCAAGTCGGTGCTGGCCGGCGGCGAGCGGATGGTGCGGGTGGACGATGCCGGCAAGCCGGCCTTGACGTTCTTCCGGGAAGTCGAGCGATATCGCGGCGCCAGCCTGGTCGAAGCCACGCTTGCGACCGGGCGCACCCACCAGATTCGCGTCCACGCCGCGCACGCGGGGCATCCGCTGGCGGGCGACCCGAAGTATGGCGACCGGAAGGCGGACCAGCCTTTGCGGAAGCTGGGATTGAAGCGGATGTTCCTCCACGCCGCGCGTTTCGAATTCGATCTCGGCGAGCGTGCATACGGGTTCTCCGCGCCGCTGCCGGATGATTTGCGCGCCGTGCTGGACCGGCTGTGAAGAACGGGGTCAGGTTCACTTTCCCGAGCGCTGATGAGCTGCTGGATGACATCGGAAAGTGAACCTGACCCCGTTCTTCTGAGCCCGTTCTTCCTTCGCAGAGTGAAGGGGGGTTCAAGCGGCTGCTAGAATTGCGCTCTTTCTCCCGACCCGGAACCCTGCATGAAAGTCACCATCTTCGGCACCGGTTACGTCGGCCTCGTGACCGGCACGTGTCTGGCCGAGATGGGCAACCACGTGCTGTGCGTGGACGTGGATGCGGACAAGGTCGCGCGGCTGGAACGCGGCGAGATCCCGATCTTCGAACCGGGGCTGGAACCGCTTGTGAAGCGCAACCATGAAGCGGGCCGGCTTGCGTTCACCACCGACGCGAAGGCGGCGGTCGCGCACGGCGACACGATTTTCATCGCGGTGGGCACCCCGCCCGACGAGGACGGCAGTGCAGACCTTTCATACGTGCTCAGCGTGGCGCGCAGCATCGGCGAACACATCACCGGCTACGTCGTGGTGGTGGACAAGTCCACCGTGCCGGTCGGCACGGCCGATCGGGTGCGCACGGAGATCGAGGCGGCGCTGCAGGAGCGCGGCGTGGAGGTCGCGTTCGACGTGGTTTCCAATCCGGAGTTCCTGAAGGAGGGCAATGCGGTCAACGACTGCATGAAGCCCGACCGCATTCTCATCGGCGCATCCTCGTCGCGCGCGATCGATCTGCTCAAATCATTGTACGCGCCGTTCAACCGCAACCACGACCGCATCGTGCTGATGGACGAACGTTCGGCCGAGCTGACCAAATACGCGGCCAACGCGATGCTGGCGACCAAGATCAGTTTCATGAACGAGATTGCCAACATCGCCGAGCGCGTCGGTGCCGATGTCGAGATGGTGCGCCATGGCATCGGCGCCGATCCGCGCATCGGCTACCACTTCATTTATCCGGGTACCGGTTACGGCGGTTCGTGTTTTCCCAAGGACGTGCAGGCGCTGGAACGCACCGCGCGCGCGAACGGGTACGACGCGCGCCTGCTGGGTGCGGTGGAAGCGGTCAACCGCGACCAGAAGCGCAAACTCTTCGACCTGATCGCGCACCATTTCGACGGCAGCCTGCGCGGCAGGACCGTCGCGCTGTGGGGCCTGGCATTCAAGCCCAACACCGACGACATGCGCGAAGCGCCCAGCCGGGTGCTGATGGAAGCCTTGTGGAGCGCCGGCGCCGGCGTGCGCGCGTTCGATCCCCAGGCGCGCGCCGAGGCCGGTCGGATCTACGGGTCCCGGGACGATCTGGTGTTGTGCGATGACCCGTGGGAGGCGCTCGATGGCGCCGACGCGCTGGCGGTTGTCACTGAATGGAAGGTATTCCGCAGCCCGGCGTTCGACCGCATCAAAGCCGCGTTGAAATCACCGGTGATTTTCGACGGCCGCAACCTGTACGATCCCGCGGTGGTCGAAGCGGCCGGGCTTGCGTATTACGGCATCGGCCGCGGCCGCAGCGTCGCTGTCCCGGAGGACTGAGCATGTCGACCCCGCCCGACGACGAGCGCATGAACGAGCTCGAACTGAAGCTGACCTTCCTCGATGACGCCGTCGCGTCGCTGAACGACAGCGAGGCGCAACAGTCGCAGCGGCTGCTGCAGCTCGAGAGCGCGTTGACCGACCTGCGCCGTGAACTCGCGGCATTGCGGACGAATCTTTCGGAAGACGTGCACGAGGAACCGCCGCCGCCGCATTATTGATGCGTTCGTCCATGAACGCGGCTTCACTGAACGTCCCGTCGACCGCGGTTTTTTCGAGTCACGGAACACCAGAACGGCCATCCATGGCCTGACTTTTCACAAAAGCCGCTTCGAGCGGAGCATCCATGGGACGGTGTCCAAGCTTGATCGTAGGTTGGGCTGAGCAACGCGACGCCCAACATCCCGGTTCAACATCAACGTCGTCTCTGCATCCGTTTCGCCATGAGTGAATCCCTCCGCGACCAGTTGCTGAAAGCCGGCTTCAAGCCCTCGGCGAAGACGAAAGCCAGGACGCCGCGGCGCAAGCCGGTATCGCCCGTTCCGCGCGAGCCGGCCGAACCCGATCTCGCGCAGGCGTTCGCATTGCGGGCGAAGGTCGAGCGGGCCGAACGCGAAGCCGCCGAACGCGAAGCGCGCGAAAAGGCCGCGGCGAAGAAGGAACGCAAGCGCAAGCTGCAGGAACTGCTGGCCGGCAAGGCACTCAATCGCGTCGAAGCGGAACAAGTCCGCAACTTCGAATTCGCGGGCAGGATCCGGCGTGTCCACGTGACGCCCACGCAGTTGTCGCAACTCAATGCCGGCGAACTCGGCATCGTGATGCACGGCGGCCGCGCATTGCTGGTTGCGCGCGATATCGCGTTGGGAGCGCGGGCGATCGCACCGGATGTCGTGGCCCTTCTGGTCGATCCGAACGCGCCAGCAGAAGACGACGGCGTTCCCGACGATTTGATGTGGTGACGACGCGTCCCGCGTCCGATTCCATGCAAAAAGCCCGGTGGCGGAAGCGGCTGTGTCGATTCCGCAGCACGGCGTCGACAGGTGAACGCGAAACGCGCCGCGCAGGGTGGACCCCGCGCAGCGGTTTCCACCATCGGTTTCCATGCGAGACGTGTGGCGGAAGCAGCCACGCCGATTCCGCCACACGCCAGTTGCGCAAGAACGGGGATGTAGCGCCGTCCCCGCGATCACCAACGCGTCGAGGTTGCCGTACCGCACTGCTCGAGGATCACGCTGCCGTCGGGCGCGTAGGTCGTGGTGTGCACCGGTCCGGAAACCGAATTGCCATCGGTGCTGATCCGCAGGTCGCGCTCCACGTGACTCGTGCCCTGCAACTGGCCATTCACGAATCCGTAGAAATGCAGGCTCACCGTGTAATGGTTCTTGCCGGGGTGGTAGGCCCACGTACCCATGTCGACGGTGCGCGAGTAGTTGCCGGCCCCTTGCGGCGGAAACCGCGGCATCGCGACGACCGTGCCTCCGGCGTTGAAGATGATGGTGTTGATGAATGTGTCATCAGGACCCGCGGTCCCGCACTCCCTGACTTGGGCGCTGGTTTGATACGCCCCGACGATGCGGTTGGCGAACCAGCCCGACGTGGTCTGCGGCTCGGCGGCCGGCCGGGCTGTCGCTGCATCTGCAGCAGTCGTGATGGCGAGCACGGCGACGGCGATTGCGGTCTTGGTATTCATGATGGTTGTCCTCGTGGATGGAAGGGTGTTTTTGGTTCTGTCAGAACTGGAATTGCATGCCCACTGCTGCGGCCCCGACATTGGCGTGCCTGTCGTAGCCCAGAAGCCAGGCCCGGTTTTCGCCACCGGTGACCAGACTCATTTGCAACCAACCGGTGTTCCGCTGGCGGGGCACGCGAGTGCTCCCCTGAGTCAATGCCAGAAAGGCGGTTGTGAACCGGCTTGTGAAACATTTGGAGTTCGACGCGGCGATTCCGAACGCCTGCGGCACGAGCAAGCACGCCGGAACGGTTCGATCCGGCGCGCACACCGCATCGCGTGAGTCCAACTATCCTTTCACCGCTCCGATTGCCTTGATGGAACGCTCGATCGCCTTGTCGAGCGACTTGGCGAGTGGCGTGCCCTCGAAGTCAGTTGCGACTGCAGCGAGTCGGGCGGCGAAGCCAAGATTGAAATCGATGTACCAGTTCGGATGTGGCGGCTCGGGGATTGGCCACCGCCACCACCACCATGCCGGCCACTTCGGCCACTTCGGTCTCGTCGGACACCAGTCATCGAGGTCTTCGAATGCCTTGTCCTGATCGAGGCCGAAGCGATCAGCGAGCCATGCGACATGGATGAATTCGGCCGCGATGGCTGCACCCAACTCGTGGGGTGGCAGTGGCTGGGGGTTGAGCATGACCTCCGAGAAACGGTCACGCGAAAAACCTTGCTGCGGTCCGCGCGGCAGCACATCGTAAATGGCGGGAATCCGCTGCCCGATGATTTCAAGCAAACGACGATCAATGGACACGATTGCTACTCCTGTAATCGTGGCAGCAATACAAGGCGATGCTGCGAACGCGTGGCGGCTTGGGGTTGCCGCCGGCACGAAATGGTCGATGACAGTCGTCACGGAATCCTGCTAAATTTCCTGAAAAGTTCTGAAATCTCCTGATGCGCACGACTGTGGACTCGGAGCGGCGCCAGTACGAATTTTCCGGCTTTCGGCTGGATGCCGTGTCGCGCGAATTGTTCGGCCCCGATCGTACGTCGATTCCCATTACGTCCAAGGCACTGGACGTGCTGGTGTATCTGATTGATCAGCGTGGCCGGGTGGTCGACAAGGATGACCTGCTGGCTGCGGTGTGGTCAGGCAGGGTGGTCGAAGAGAACAACCTGACCCAGGCGATCTCGGCGCTGCGCAAGGCATTTGGCGTCGCCGCAGGCGAGCATCGGTACATCGTCACGATTCCGGGCCGCGGTTATCGATTCGTTGCCGAACTAGCCGAAGGGTCGTTTGTCGAGAGACGCCGTGCAGTCGCTTCAGCAGAACCCATTGCAGCTGCGGAGCGTCTTTACCTTGCCGGGCGCGATCTGATCGACGCGCCGAACGTGTCCCGGATCAAGCGTGCGATTGGTGTATTCAGGCAGGTGCTCGATATCGATCCGCGCTATGCACGCGCGTGGAGCGGGCAAGCATTTGCCTGGCGCGCGCTGACCATGACGGGCGACATGGATCCGAAGCAAGCGTTTCCGCTGGCCAAGGCGGCCGTCCAGCACGCCCTCGCACTCGATCCCGACCTCCCTGAAGCGCACGCCGCACACGGCTTCAACCTGTTCTGGAACGATTGGGACTGGCGTGGCGCCGAGTCGGCATGCAAACGCGCCATCCGCCTCGATACACACATTCCGGATGGCCATTTCGCCTTTGCGCATCTGCTCAACAACCTTGGGCGGTTTGGCGAAGCGCTGGTGCAGGTGCGCCAGGCGCGCGAACTGGATCCCCTGTCGCCATTGGTCAACGTGCTGGAAGGCAACTTCCTCATCGTCGCCGGGCGTCCGGTGGAAGCGAGCGTGCGCATTGCGCAGGCACTCGAGATCGCGCCTGAATTCTGGATTGCGCTGCTGGCGCGCGCGGGGATGGCAATGGGGGATGGCGACCCGAATGGAGCGGTCGTGATACTCGAGCACGCGGCGAAGTTGTCCGGGCGCAGTAGTCAGGTGCTGGCCGTGCTCGGCCCGGCGCTGGTTGCAACCGGCGACCGGGCAGGTGCGGAGCAGTTGCGCGCGGAGCTGCGAACGCTTGCCGAAACGACTTACGTGCCGAGCACCAGCCGTGCCGCGATCAGCAATGCACTTGGTGCCCACGACGAGGCACTCGATCTGCTCGAACTTGCATACGAGCAACGCGACGTGCGCATGACATTCCTCAAGGTCGATGCGCGCTGGAACAATCTGCGTTCGCGGCCCCGGTTCGAGGCGTTGATGGATCGCATGGGGTTCACTGCGCGTGCGACGCACGGGATTTTGTAGACGGCGTGGTCTGGTGCAGAACTCCCTTGGTGGTCAGGTGGCTCGTTGCGGTACTGGGCCGTACGGATTCTGCCGGCATGCAACCCAGCCCAAATGGCATGGAAATCGTCGCGAACGGCGACGACATGCTGACCCTGCTTTTCAGCAGGGTTCGATGACCCTCGGCCGGGGCGCACTCACGCCGCAGAGCGTCCTTTCTTTCGTTTCGATGCAGGCTTGCTCGTCCTGGGTGGACACACTGTGCCGATACCGATCAGGCGCTTGTCGGTGATCGTCATTCCCGTGCTGGTCACGATTGCGAAGTAGACGGTCTGTCCGACGACGATGTGCACCTCGGCGGGTTTCGCGGTGCCGTCGGCGATCATGACCAGAGCTGCCTTCGACAGCTGTGCGCGCCAGTGTGAAAGATCGCTTCGTGACTCGCAGGCCAGCTCCTCGACGCGTACGATGCCGCCGACCTCCGATCCGTGCGCGTCGCCCCACTCGTACGTTCCCGGCACACCAAAGGCGTGGCTGAATCCGCATTCGTTGACCATGCGCGCGCTCGCGAAGAATTCCTTTTCTCCGACGATCTCGTACGGTGGCGCGTTGCGATCCGAACAGTTCCAGACGACCAGGTCTCCGACTTCGACATCGATTTCCTTGTCCCCTGGCATGAATTCGTGATCCTCCCATTGCAACGCCACGGAGTGCTGCGTCATCTTCCCGCTGCGCTTGCGTTCGCTGACGTTGATGATGTGGGGCCGATCGAGATTCACGTTCTGCCCGCCGCTCGGCATGACGTGGTAGTGAAACGTGCCCTCGCGCATGAACCGCTGTCCGTAGCAATCGGTGCAACGAAGTGCTCGGCTATCGAGCGTGTCGCTGTTGGGATACATGGCTCTCTCCTCAGGGCGAGATGTCGACCGACAGGACAAGCTCATCCTCGTTGCTGTGCTGAACGTCGGCGCTCACGCTGTCGAGGTCGATGAAGACGTCGGGATCGTTCGGCCCGTTCGCCGGAAGTACCTTGAAATGCTTGGGCTGGTCGTAGACCGGAATCTTGAGGCCGGAAATGAACGGCGAAATGATCGGACCCAGGAACCCTGTCAGACCGGCAATGCCGATCGTCGCGATGATCGCGTCGACCGCGATGGCGATAAACGGACCAATGAACGGGATCAGCAGCAGAATTGGCGTCACGGCCACGGCAATCAATCCGAGCACGGCCGCCGTGGTCAAGCCGAACTGCAACTGCGAGACGTTCTGCACCACGATCTGGACTTTCCAGTTGCCACCGGTTAGCGAGACATCGATGCCGAAATCCGCGGTTGCCTCGGCAAAATCATCGAGCGGGACCGATACGGAAATCGTCGGCCACGACAGGCAGATCCGTGGTGTGCAAACGCGCCCGACGCACGGGATGTCGACACAGGCCTGCGGGATGCAGAACGTCGGCAAAAAGTCGTCGAGATCGATCTGGAACGACAGGTCGATGTGCCAGTCGAAATGCAGGTGATCGATTCGCACGGTTGAAGGCGCAATCAGATCGACGCTCCCGTTGGTGAAGTGACCCTGCACGTTGTATCCCGCGGTGAATGGACCGAGGGAACCGCTGCCGCTCGAGGCGACCGGCGGAATCGTTGCAATGGCGTCGGTGAGCAGGTCGTTCGCGCCGACTTCATCAAGTGCTGCAATGATCTCAGCCACGGCTGGTTCTCCTTCAGACGTTTCCGAAGACCTTGATGCGGTCGTCGTCGATCTTCGGACCGTCGCTGACCACCAGCTGGAATGCGCCGGCGCGCAAAGCCTTCAGAGGCAGCTCGACCTGCGAGAGGACTGCGTCGAGAATCATCCTGATGATGCATTCGAGGACGGATTCGAGCGCATCGGGCGTGATATCGACCAACTCGACCGCGTCTACCCGCAGGCGCACCGCGCCGTCGCCGTTGCTGTTGCTCCAGGAGTCGATGTGGCCGATGCCGAATACACCGATCTTCGCGCAGGTGACCTGGTCGAGATGGCGGTCACGCTGATCCTTGTTTGGGCTGTTGCCGCGATCGTCGCGTCGTTTGACGCAGTTCACGCAGAGTTCGACGGCCGTGTGCAAGCTGAACTGCCCTGGCCCCAGTGTGAGGCCTTGGGGGAGTGCCTGGGATTGCTTGAACAAATCGACGCCCGGGACCTGGAATGTGACTCGCCAGTCGATGCCGCCGGGAATGCCGGGAAACGGTATGGCACTGATGCTCGTTTCGTTGACCGTCGTCGTCGGCACGAAGGCCGGTGATCCGTAGCGGAGGTAGCGGGGCCTCGCGCTGAAGAACGCGTGAAGCACGTCGTTCAACGCAGTTTCGTGGATGCTGCCGAAGACCTCGGCGATACCGGTGAAACTCATGATTTGATGCTCCTCTACGGGATTCCGAGTCGCATCTGATCGCTACCAGCTTTACTTTCCACGCGGTCAGCAGAGCACAGTGTGGACAACAGGCCCTCAAACAGCCAATGAAAAAATATGAAAAAAAGTGAAAACAGGGGAACCGGGTGCGCGAAGGCAGGGAGTCGCGCAGCGCACCCCGTCGCTCGCCAACAAGGAAAGACCGCGGGAGGGCTTGCGCCCGCCCTACTTGGCCAGCGCCGGATTGAACCAGCCCTGCTTCGGCGCGAAGCGCGCTCCGTGGGTCTGGGCCAGCGCTTCGAGTTTTTCGCGCAGTTCGCCTGCCCCGATGCTGCGGATGTACTGGATGGGGCCGCCGCGGAAGGGCGCGAAACCGGTACCGAAAATCACGCCGGCATCCAGCAGGTCGGCATCGTCGACAACGCCGTCGTGCAGGCACGACACCGCCTCGTTGAGCATCGGCAGGATCAGGCGGTCTTCGAGGTCCGAAGGTGCGTGGTAGCCGGGATCGACTTTGGGCTTTTCGGGCTTGCCTTCCTTCCACACATAGAAACCTTCGCCGTCCTTCTTGCCGCGCTTGCCGGCTTCAACCTTGTCCACGATGCCTTCAGGCAGTTCGAGTTTGAGGAATGGTCCCAGTTCGCGCCCCACCGACTGGGCGACGTCCAGGCCGACGGTGTCGGCCAGTTCGATCGGGCCCATCGGCATCCCGAAATGTTTTGCGGCGCGGTCGATCACCGGATCGGGGATGCCCTCGGTGTGGCAGCGCACGGCTTCCAGCAGGTACGGCATCAGGATCCGGTTGACCAGGAACCCCGGCGTGCCCGCGACGGGCAGCGGCAATTTGCCGATGGCCTTCACCCACGCCAGCGCGCGCTTTTCGACGACCGGATCGAGTGCGTCGTGCCGGACGACTTCCACCAGCGGCATCTGCGCGACCGGATTGAAGAAGTGCAGGCCGAGGAAGCGTTGCGGGCGCGCCAGCGCACCGCGCAATGCGTCCAGCGGAATCGACGAGGTGTTGGTGGCGATCAGCGCGTCGTGGGCGATCGCGGGTTCGATGTCGCGATAGACGGATTCCTTGGCTTCCGGGTTTTCAAAAATGGCCTCGATCGCGAGTTGCGAGGAGGCGATGCTTGCGCCTTCGACGTCGGCGACCAGGCGCTTGCCCGCCGCGTCGATGCGGTCCGCGGTTTTCAATTTTTTCTCGAACAATTTGCGCGCACGCCCCAGCGCCGGTTCGACGAATTTCAACTCGCGATCCTGCAAGGAAACTTCGAAACCGCGCGAAGCGCTCCACGCCGCGATGTCGCCGCCCATCACGCCGGCGCCGACCACGTGCACGTGGTGGATGCCGTGTGGCGTGTCGCCGGCAAGGCCGCGCATGCGTTCGCGCAGGAAGAAGATCCGGATCAAATTGTGCGCGGTGGCGGTTTCCGCGAGTCGGGCGACCGAACGCGCTTCCAGCCGCAGGCGTTGGCGGATGTCGCCACCACCCCTGCGCCACACCTCGATCAACGCGGATGGCGCCGGGTAGTGGCGGGGCGGCGCCTTGGCCGCCGCCTGTTTGCGCACGATGGGAGCGAGGACCTGTCGCGCCGGCCA
Organism: Rhodanobacteraceae bacterium; assembly: GCA_036278635.1. Classification (GTDB taxonomy): domain Bacteria; phylum Pseudomonadota; class Gammaproteobacteria; order Xanthomonadales; family Rhodanobacteraceae; genus 66-474. The sequence goes on along the minus strand of DASUKQ010000162.1, from coordinate 41,992 downwards.
GCAATTGGTGAGCCAGGCCAGGGCGCGTTGCGCGAAAGGTCGTGCGATGGGCTGCAGCGCGAGCTTGCGTGCTTCCTCCAGCAGCGCATCCGGCGCGGCCAGCCGATCGACCAAACCTTCCGCAAGCGCGCGATCGGCCGACGCCGCGCGCCCGGTCAACATCATGGCCAGCGCCTTGGGCGCGCCGATCAGGCGAGGCAGCCGCGCTGTGCCGCCCCAGCCCGGGTGGATCCCGAGTTGCACCTCGGGCAGGGCGATCCGGGTTTCCGGCGTTCGTGCGGCGATCCGCATCCGGCACGCCAGCGCGAGTTCGGTGCCGCCTCCCATGGATGCGCCATGGATCGCGGCGACCGTCGGCATCGGCAGCCGGGCCAGGCGTTCGAACACCCGCTGGCCGTGCTCGATTTCCTCGCGCACCGTGCCCTTGCGCGCGTAGCCCTCGAATTCCTTGAGATCGGCGCCGACCGCGAAACCGGAGGCCTTGCCGGAATGGATCACGACCGCGGCGGGCTTCCCGATGGCGATGCGCTCCAGCAGCGCGTCCAGTTCATCCAGCACCGCCCGTGACAAAGCGTTGACGCTGCCACCGGCACGCTCAAGGGTCAGTACGAGCACCCGGTCGGCGCCAGTCGAAGCTTTCCAATGGCTGAATCTCAAACCGTCGAACACTTCTCAGTCCCGTGGCCGCCACGTAAGCATCATCATCGGGCGGGGGAGGATTCGGGTCAACGTCCGGATCAAGGAGCAGCCGTGACAGCAACCGGTTCGCCAAAGGACTTCGCGCAAGACCGGCTTCCCGGTCACGTGCCCGGCCCGCACACGCCGCGGTGGGCGTCGCGATGCGAAAGTTCCGGTGCGCTGCGTTGATGGCGGATGACCGGCGCCCGGTGTTGGTGGTGGCCTCTTCGCGTGAGGATCGCCGCGTGCTGTTCGACGCGCTGGACGGACTGGATCCGGGCGAGATCCTGAGTGCACGGGACTCCGTCCATGCGCACGCGTTGCTTCGGCATGGTCCGCGGCCGGCGCTCGCGATCCTGGATTTCGAACACGCGCCGACCCAGTCGTGGATTCTGTGCACGCAGCTTGCCGAAGTGCCGGTCATCGGCCTGTTCGGCGCGGGCTTCGACGCGAGCCACGATGGCGCGCGGCTGGCGGCCTGTACCAACATCAAGGCCTGGCTGCGCGTTCCGGTCGACGGGACCGAAGCGCGATTGCGGATCCGCGAAGCGCGGGTCGGTGACGCGACGCCGGCGCCGCCACCGCGACCTCGAGCGCAGGGTTCCGGATCCGTCGACGAGCCCGGCCCCGCGAACACGGTCGCCACGTTGCGCACGGTCGCCGGGCTGCTGCAACCGGCTCGCGACGTGGCCGGGTTGTCGGGCCTCCTGGAACGCGCGATGGAAGCGCTGGCGATGGACCTCATGGTCGTGGCCGAGCGCAGCGCGGCCGGCGACGCGCTGAAACCGCTTGCGCGGATGGATCGCCTGTCCGCGCCGGGTGCTCCCGATCCCCTGCAGCAGGCCTTCGTGCAGCAGGCGCTTGGCGGCGAGGCGGTCATTCGCGCCGGCGATCCGGAAGCCGGAGGCCGGCGCGACCCGTTCGCACGTGCCACGGGCTGCGCCCGCTACGCGGCGTTGCCGTTGCTCGATGCGCGCCGCAGCGTGCTGGGCGTCATGGTGTGCGCGTCACGACGCTCGGATGCGATGCCTGCCGACGTGCTGACTCCTCTGCTCGGAATCGTCGCAGCGCGTTTCGCGGCGGTGCTGGAACTGCGGGCCGAACACGAGCGCGGCCGCAGCCGCGCCCTGCTGGACGGCCTGACCGGCCTGCCGAACCGGATGCTGTTCAACGATCGCCTGGAGTCGACGCTGAAGGACGCGCGCCGCACCGGCGAAGTGTTTGCGGTGCTGTTCGTGGACCTGGACCGCTTCAAGGACATCAACGATTCGCTGGGGCATGGCGTGGGCGACGAGGTGCTGGCGACCGAAGCAACGCGCATGCGCGAGGCCGTGCGCGCCTCCGACACGGTGGCCCGCTACGCCGGCGACGAGTTCACGTTGATCCTGCGCCACGTCGACGACCGGGCCGACATCGTGCGCGTCGCCGGCAATCTGCTGGAATGCATGCATGCGCCGCTCACGCTCGACAACGGATCCGAGCTGCAGGTCACCGCGTCGATCGGCGTGAGCGTCTACCCGGATGACGCGGCCGACGTCGAGGCCCTCGTCAAGCACGCCGACATGGCCATGTACAGCGCCAAGGGACGCGGCCGCAACAACGTGCAGGCATTCGGCAACGTCCCGGGGGCGGCGCACCGCCAGCGCACGGAAATGGAATCACGCTTGCGCCAGGCCCAGGCCAACGGCGAGTTGTGCGTCCACTACCATCCGCAGATCGACGTTGCGAACCGGGAGATCGTCGGGGTCGAGGCGCTGGTCCGGTGGCGGCACCCGGTGCTGGGAATCCTGAGTCCCGGATTCTTCCTGCCGTTGGCGGAGGAAACCGGGCTGATCATCCCGATTGGCGAATGGGTGCTGCGGCGCGCGTGCGCCGACGCGGCGGTATGGCAGCGTCGCGCGAGCGCGTCCCTGCGGCTGGCCGTCAACCTGTCGGCGCTGCAATGGATGCAGCCCAACCTGGTGACGGTGGTCGAAGCGGCGTGCCGCGATGCGAAACTGGAGCCGCGTACGCTCGATCTCGAGGTCACCGAGAGCGTCCTCGCGCAGCCGCCGCCTGAGTTGGGCGGAACGCTCCGGGCCCTGCAAAGGATGGGATGCCGCATCGTGATCGACGACGCCGGCGTGGGGCACATGTCGCCCGATCACCCGACCGCGTTTCCGATCGATGCGGTCAAGATCGACCGGAGCTTCGTGCACAACATCGGGAGCGATCCCGACGATGAAGCCGTGGTGACCGCGATGCTCGATGCCGCGCGTGCCCGGGGATTGCGGGTGGTCGCCGAGGGCGTCGAGACCGAACGCCAGTTCGAATTCCTGCGCGCGCGCGGCTGCGATGGAGCCCAGGGTTATCTGTTCTCCCAACCGCTGACAGCCAGCGCATTCGCCACGCTGTTGGCGGCGCGGCGCGGCCGGGCGGCCGGCACCGACGGGGCGGATCCCGCGTCCATCCACGCCGGTGAACCGGGCCGTGGTGCCGCCACCGGCGAGCTTCCGCTTCCGCCCGACCGGCGGCGCGGGGCGACCGGTTGACGCGGTCGGTCGGGCGACCGCCCCCGCGATGCGTCGTTCATGCGGCTTGCGCTACGCTTGATCCTGCTCGCATCGACCCAATCATCACGATGTCAGCAGACAGGGTCCAAGGGTTGCCAAATGGTGGAGTCCGTTGAACTTTCGCGCGACGAGCGCGGTCACACCGGTGCGCACAATGCGTCCGGTCCGGTAGGGAGTGCCGCCCTGATGGGCGATGTGGAAACCGATCGCGCGCTGGTCGCACGTGTGCGCAAAGGCGACAACAAGGCCTTCGACCTGCTGGTGCGCAAATACCAGCACAAGATCATCGGACTGGTGTCGAGGTACGTGCATGACTGGAGCGAATGCGAAGACGTCGCGCAGGAAGCGTTCATCCGCGCCTACCGCGCGATCGGTGCGTTCCGCGGCGACAGCGCCTTCTACACGTGGATGTACAAGATCGCCGTGAATACCGCCAAGAACCACCTGGTTGCCCAAGGGCGCCGCCCGCCGGCCGAGGACATCGACGCCGATACCGCGGTGCAGTTCGATTCCGGATCCCGCCTGCGCGACGAAGCCACCCCCGAGCACGAACTGGCGCGCCACGAAATTGAACAAACGGTGTTCGCCACGGTCGAAAAGTTGCCGGAGGAATTGCGGGATGCAATCACCCTGCGCGAAGTCGATGGCCTGTCCTACGAGGAAATCGCCGAACGCATGGGTTGTCCGATCGGCACCGTGCGCTCGCGCATCTTCCGCGCCCGCGAAGCGATCGATGAACAATTGCGTCCGTTGTTGTCCAACGATGATGATTGAGTATCCAATCCGCGCCCTGAGAGGATGTTGCTGATGGACCCGACCAGTCGCGAAGACCTTTCCGCCCTGATGGACGGCGAGCTTGCCGCCGAACCGACCCGCTTCCTGTTGCGGCGCCTCGACCACGATCCCGAATTGGGTGCGACCTGGTCGCGCTGGCATCTGATCCGCGCGTGTCTGGCATCCGATTCTGCGCGGATGTCGGCGCAGCAGACCGACAACGATTTCGCGGCGCGCGTCGCCGCTGTTCTCAAGGCCGAACCGACCCCGCAGGCGCGGCCACGGCATTGGGCCCGCTATGTGGGTGGCGGCGCGATCGCCGCCAGCGTGGCGGTTGCCGCGCTGATGTTGAACGTCCCGGATTCGCGGACCGGCGTCCCGGCCCCGGTCGCGCAAAGCCGTCCCGCGACAAGCCCGGCAGCGCCCGGTTCGGCGGTGCCGACATCGCTGGCCGACGCCACCCCGACCGCCGACGCGGCCACGCCGCCGTGGTTGCTTGCCCGCCAGCCCACCGTGCTCGGCGCGCAACCCGCTTCGGCCAATGTGGTTTATGGCACCGGCCTGATGCAGCCCGACTACCTCCGGCGCGCCACCTACGCGCGCGGCGGGGTGTTGCCGTATGCGTCGGCGGCCCAGGCTGGCCAACCCGGGCTGCCGTTTTCGATCGTGTTGCTGCCGGAGCCGCCGTCTGCGACGAGCGCCCCGGCGCCCCGGCACTGAGCGTCCACGAAGGGCGGACCGTCGTGGTTTTTGTAGGAGCGCGCCTGCGCGCGACCGGCCGCCAGCAGCGTACTGACTCCTTGCCGGGCGGTTGCGCGGGTGGGGCCGGCTTCGGCGCGCTGCGTGAACCCAGCGCACGCCTACCCTCGCCGCGTCCGGATGCGGACGAGTCGAGGGCTGCGCCGTGCAGCTTCCGCCCCGGAATTTTTGGAAAATGAGAAGGAGAACACCATGCTGAAACGGGCGAGGCAGTTCGCTGCCGTCTTCGTGTTGTTGTGTTTTTCCGGCACCGGCGTTGTGTTGGCGGCGACGCCGACGGTGGCGCTGCCGGACTTCACCGGCATCGTCCAGAAGTACGGACCGGCCGTGGTGAACGTCGTGGCCCGCTACAAGCACGCCAGCGAAATGGGCAACGACAGCCCGGTTCAGACCCAGCAACAACAGCAGATGCCCGAAATCCTGCGGCGCTTCTTCGGCATGCCATTCGGGCCTGAATTCCAGCGGCCGGACCGCGGTGCCGAATCCATGGGGTCGGGTTTCATCATCTCCTCCGACGGTTACATCCTCACCAACAACCACGTGGTCGCGGACGCCGATTCGGTGAAGGTGCACCTGACCGACCACCGCACTTTCACTGCGAAGATCGTCGGTACCGACAAGATCTACGACATTGCGTTGCTGAAGATCGATGCCAACAACCTGCCCACCGTGCAGGTCGGCGACTCGAGCGATCTGAAACCGGGGCAGTGGGTGGTCGCGATCGGGTCGCCTTACGGCCTCGACCATTCGGTCAGCGCGGGAATCGTCAGCTACGTGGGCCGCAGTCTCGGTGGCCGGGACCAGCCCGCCGTGCCGTTCATCCAGACCGACGTGCCGATCAATCGCGGCAATTCGGGTGGCCCGCTGTTCAATCTGGACGGGCAAGTCGTCGGCATCAATTCGCAGATCTTCTCGACCAGCGGCGGTGCGATGGGGTTGTCGTTCTCGATCCCCATCAACCTCGCGATGAACGCCGAGCGCCAGCTCAAGACCAAGGGCTACGTCAGCCGCGGGATGATCGGGGTCGGCATCCAGAACCTCAACGACAAGATCGCCAAATCCCGGGGCCTGAAAAACGAACAGGGTGCGCTGGTCTCCCAGGTGCAACAGGACGGCCCGGCCGCCAAGGCGGGCCTCAAGATCGGTGACGTGATCACCGGCTTCGATGGCCACAAGGTTTACGACTCGGCGCAGCTGCCGCCGGTCGTGGCCATGACCCCGCCGGGCACCGACGCGAAGGTGGAACTCCTGCGTGACGGCAAACCGATGACGGTCACGGTCAAGGTCGGCGAAATGCCGCGCAACGGCCTCAGCCAGGAATTCCTCGCCGGCGCGCCGGCGGCCCGGGGCGGCAGCGGACTGCTCGGCCTCAGTGTGCAGGACATCACCCCCGGCATGCGCCAGCAGCTCGGCTACAGCGGCAAGGGCGGCGTGGTGATCACCGATGTCAAGGGTCCGGCTGCCGATGCGCAATTGTCGCCCGGCGACGTGATCCTGCGCGTGGGCAACAAGCCGGTGGACAACGTGGCCGAGTTCCGTCGCGAGACCGCGAACGTGAAACCGGGCAGCACGGTGTTGCTGCTGGTTTCGCACAATGGCCAGAACCTGTTCATCGCGATCAGCGTGCCGGAGAAGTAGCACGCATTGCCCCCGACTCACGACAAGGCCTGTCCTCCCGACAGGCCTTGTTTATTTCCGGGCGTGCCGGTTGAGCGACAGACTTGCAAGCCCTCCCCTTCAAGGGGAGGGTTGGGTGGGGATGGGTTTCCTGTCGTGGTGGGCCAAGATCCGAAACCCATCCCCCTCCCTGCCTCCCCCTTGAAGGGGGAAGAGTGAACCGCGTGGCGCCGTCAAGCCGCGCCAGGCTTGGCCGGCAACTCCTGAGGTGTTATCCGGTCCAAGCCTTGGCTATCCCGGGAAACACTTGCTGGCCGCACAGGAATAAAATGACTGCATGAAACTGTATTCGATCGAAGGCAACACCCAGAAGCTCGACGGCGGAGCCATGTTCGGCAACGCGCCGAAGGCAATGTGGTCGAAATGGGTGCCGGTCGATGACCAAAACCGCATTCCGCTGGCGTGCCGCTGCCTGCTGGCGACCGATCTTGATGGTCGCAACGTGTTGTTCGAGACGGGCATCGGCGCGTTCTTCGAGCCGAAGCTGCGCGAGCGCTACGGAGTGGTCGAAGACCGGCACGTGTTGCTGGAGTCGCTGCACGCGGCCGGGCTTTCGCACGAAGACATCGACGTCGTCGTGCTCTCGCACCTGCACTTCGATCATGTGGGCGGACTGCTGGCACCGTGGGAAGAGGGCGCACCGGTGCAGCTGCTGTTCCCCAACGCGACCTGTCTCGTCAGCGCCGGGCACTGGCTGCGCGCCACGCACCCGCATCCGCGCGACCGCGCCTCGTTCGTGCCGGGCGTGCCGGAATTGCTGGAGCAAAGCGGGCGCCTGGAAAAGGTCGATGGCGAGTATTCGCGCACGCTCGGCAAGGCCGTGCGCTTCCATTATTCGCAGGGCCACACCCCGGGACTGATGCTGGCGGAAATCGTCGGGCCGGGCGGCCGGGGCGGGGTGGTGTATTGCGCGGACCTCGTCCCCGGGCGGCCGTGGGTGCACCTGCCGGTCACGATGGGGTACGACCGCGCCCCCGAGATGCTGATCGACGAAAAGCGCGAATTCCTCGATGACAAGCTCGCGCGCGGGGTGCGGCTGTTCTTCACCCACGATCATGCCGTCGCGATGGCCGCGCCGCGCCGCGACGAGCGCGGTCGTTACGGCGTCACGGACGAGCAGGCGCAATTCGCCGGCGCTTCGTTGTAAGCTCGCGGCGTGAGGCGTCTCCCCGGATTTTTCCATGATCCTTCCCGCAACGCCGCGGTGCTGGGCGTGGCATTGCTGGTGCTCGGCCTGGTGTTGCTGGGCTTCACCGAGCACGCCGACCGGCTGCGCGTGTTGGGTGAGGACGCGCTCGGCGGCTTCGTGGTGACCGGCAACGCCGCAAAACCCGGGCCCGCGACCAATGGCCACCTCGTACTGGCGGTCGGCGCGCCCGACGTGAAGACCCCGGCGCGGGACGCGCAGTTCGGGGTCACGGTCGACACCCCAGCGCTGGTCCGCAAGGTCGAGATGTTCCAGTGGAACGAAACCCGCTACGCCGGGCAGCGCAACTACGAGCTGGACTGGTTCGACCACCCGATCGATTCGTCGGCGTTCGACGATCCTGCGGGGCACGCGAATCCCGGCGCGTTTCCGATCGGGCGCGCCCGTTTCGATGCGCCGGACGTGACGGTCGCCGGGTTCGGGCTGGCACCGGAAATCGTCCACATGGTTCCCGGCCCGGAACCGTTCAAGCCGGACCTTTCGCGCCTGCCGCCCAACATGGCCGCGACGTTCCAGCCGCGCGACGGTACGCTGGTGACCAGCGCGAACCAGGCACGGCCACAGGTTGGCGATTTGCGTATCAGCTGGATGCGTATCGCGCCGTCGTACCTCACCGTGTTCGGGCGCAGCGAGGACGGCACGTTGGTGCCGGCGCGCAACCCGGCGGGCGAGCCGATCGCGCAGGTGCTGATCGGACGGCATTCCCTGACCGACGTGTTGACCGATGCCCCGCAACCGCCACACTTCAAGTGGGCGCGCCGCGTGCTGGCGGCGTTGCTGGCGTGGGCCGGGGTGGCATGGCTGCTGCCGCGCCGACTCCGGCATGATCGCGCGCTCTCGCCGGCGCTTGCGGTGGTTCCACTGGCGGCGCTGGCCGCGGCGTACTGGTTCGACGTGCGCAACCTGGCCGCGTTGATCCTGGTCGCGGTCGCGGTGCTGGGGGCCGCGGTCGCCGCGTGGCGCATTCGGCACGGGTTGCGCGAGGACTGAACCATGCTGATTGCCGGATTCTATGTCGCCCTCGGGGCGTTGCTGATCCTTGTGCTGGCGGCACGCGTCATGTGGTTGCGCAACACGCGTCGCGTGGGGTTGGGCAGTGGCGGCGATGCGGACCTGGGCCGCGCGATCCGCGTGCACGCCAATGCCGTCGAGTACCTTCCGATCGCGCTGCTGCTGCTGGTCCTGCTTGCGCTCGAACAAACGCCCTCGGGGTTGCTGCACCTGTTCGGCGCCTTGCTGATCGTTGGCCGGATCCTGCACGCGATCGGCCTGTCGTCGGCATCCGGGCGCTCGTTTGGCCGCATGGCCGGGATCGGCTTGACGGTATTGGTGACGCTGGCGATGGCGGCCCTGTTGATCGCGCGTTTCGCGATGGTGCATTTGTGATGCGATCGTCCGTGATCGTCACGCGGCCATGCCACGGGGTTGCCGCAACGACTCACAACACCGCTTCGCCGGTAACGTGTAGCCCAGGATGCAGGCGCGCGGCGCCGGAATCCGGGGCAATGCGCGAGGGGTCTTCCCGGATTCCACTTTGTTCCATCCGGGCTACGAAACTTCGCCAGCCCCAGTCAAGCGTGTTCGAGGAACCACAGCCCCGCGAACAGTTTCGGATCGATCGAGTAGCCGTCTTCCGACATGGCGTGCAGCCAGGCCCCGGCTTCGTTGCGGGGAACTGCATGGACCACGATGTCCTCGGTGGCGTCGCCGCCGCCTTCGCCGATCCTGCGCAAGTCCAGCGCGCGCACGAAGTGCATCATTTCGGTGCTCATGCCCGCGGACGACGGACCGGAGTGGAGTGGCAGCACGCGCGCGCAGGTATAGCCGGTTTCCTCTTCGAGTTCGCGGCGGGCGGCCACGTCGATGCTGTCGCCTTCGACATGGCCGGCATCGCCGATCAGGCCCGCCGGCATCTCGATCGTGAATTGACCGATCGGCACCCTGTATTGCTCGACGAACAGCACGCGATCGTCCGGCGTGACCGCGACGATGATCACCGCGCCTTGCGGGTTGTTGCGCTCGACGAACTCCCAGCGGCCGCGCTGCTTGAGCGTCAACCATTTGCCCGCGTGCAGGACCTCGATTGGCGCCTCCGTGTCGCGCGGAATGCGCGGGTCGCGATTCATGCCGCGACCCGCGATTGCAGGATCTGGTGGGCGCGGGTGCGCGTGAGCGGGCCGATCCTGAGTCGCTCGAACAGCCGATCGAGTTCGGCCGCGTCGGGTACCTGCCTGAGGAATCCGTCGGGGTGGCCCGGGACCGGCGCATCCAGCGCGATCCTCGCGAGGCGTTGCGACAGGCGCGCCAGTTCGGCGTGCGCGCGCAATTTCGCGGCCAGCGACGCGGCGCCACGCAGGCGCAGGAACGGCACCTCGTCGATGCGCGCGAGCAGGCTTTCGAGATCGCCGAAGTGCGCCAGCAGTGCGCAGGCACCCTTGGCGCCGATGCCGGGCACGCCGGGAATGTTGTCGCTCGCGTCACCGGTCAGGGCGAGGTAATCGACCACCTGGTCCGACCGCACGCCCAGTCTCGCCGGCACGCCGTCCGCGCCCCAGCGCTGGCCGCGCGCGTAGTCCCATTGTTCGGCGTCGTTCCACAGCAATTGCCCGAAATCCTTGTCGGCCGAAACGATGACGGCGTGCAAACCGTGGCGGTGCGAGGCGTGCAACACGCTTCCGATCAGGTCGTCCGCCTCGTAGGCCGCATCGGCCAGCACGGTCAGGCCGAACGCGGCCGCGACTTCGCGGCAGTACCCGAACTGCCGCTTCAGCTCGGGCGGCGCCGGATCGCGGTTGGCCTTGTACGCCGGATAGATCGCGTTGCGGAAGGAACTGGTGAGCGCGATGTCGAACGCGGCGACCGCGTGGCTCGCGCGGGTGCGCTCGAGGAAATCCAGCAGGAAGCGCGCGAAGCCGTGGACCGCGTTGACCGGATTGCCGTCGGTGTCGAAAAACGCGTCCGGCATCGAATGCCAGGCGCGGAACACGTACATGCTGGCGTCGATCAGGTAGACGGTCGGACCCGGTGTCGAGACAGGCGTTGGCGCCACGGTGCTCATCCCGCCCACGCGCCTGCGATCCGGTCGACCTCCGGCCGCGTACGCTCCGGCGGCTCGAATTCCGCGCTGCCGATGTGGATGTAGGCGATGGCACGCTCATTGTCGGCCAGCCCCAGCAGTTTCGCGGCGTCGCGGTCGTAACACGACCAGCCAGTCAGCCATTGCGCCGCAAATCCCGATGCCTGCGCCGCGAGCAGCAGGTTGAACGCGAGGCAGCCCGCCGACAGCAGTTGTTCCTGCGCCGGGATCTTCGGGTGCCGTTCGTCGATGCGCGCGATCACCGCCAGGATCGCCGGTGAGTGTGCGAAACGATCGCGGTCCTTGACCAGCTTTGCCGCGGGCACGCCCGGATCCACCTGCGCGTGCAGTGTCGCGAGCGCCTCGCCGTAACGCGCGCCTGCCTCGCCCGTGAAGGTGACCAGGCGCCACGGCGTCAGCTTGCCGTGGTCCGGGACGCGGATCGCGACGGCAATGATTTCCCGCAGCTGTTCCGGCGTCGGGCCCGGCGTAGCAAGTCTTGCGGCAGGGACGGACCGGCGATTGCGCAGGAACCCGAGAGCCTGCTGATGGGGGTGGCGGGCGTCGTGCATCGGGGCAGTCTAGCAGCCGTGGCGTATCGCCCGGACCGGTCATGGGCTACGATGCCGGAGTTGCCGAGGAGGAAGCCATGCCGATCACGATTGCCGCCTTGCGCGAAACGGCCGAGGGCGAACGCCGCGTCGCCCTGACGCCGGAAACCGCGAAAAAATTCACGGCGCGGGGAATGCGCGTGGCCATGGAACATGGCGCCGGCGAACGCGCGGGTTTTCCCGACACCGCCTATGCCGACGTGACGTTCGCGGATGCCGGCGGCGTGGCGGGGCAGGCCGCGATCGTGCTGTGCGTGCAGCCACCCTCGGGCCAGAACGTGTCCGCGATGAAGGAAGGCTCGGTGCTGGTCGGGCAATTGCAGCCGCACAACGGCGCGGACCGGCTTGCGGCCTACGCGCAGCGCAAGCTCACCGCGTTCTCGCTGGAACTCCTGCCGCGCACCACCCGCGCGCAGGCGATGGACGTGTTGTCCTCGCAGGCGGCGGTCGCGGGTTACCGCGCGATGCTGATCGCGGCCGAGGCGGCCCCCAAGTTTTTCCCGATGCTGACTACCGCCGCGGGCACCTTGCGTCCGTCGAAGGTACTGGTGATCGGCGCGGGTGTCGCGGGGTTGCAGGCGATCGCCACCGCGCGCCGCCTGGGCGCGATGGTGGAGGGTTTCGACGTGCGCCCGGAAACCCGCGAGCAGATCGAATCCCTGGGTGCGAAGTTCCTCGACCTCGGGGTCAGCGCGGCGGGCAGCGGCGGTTACGCGCGCGAGCTGACCGCCGAGGAACGCGCCGCGCAGCAGGCGAAACTTGCCGAGCACGTCAAGACCGTGGACGTGATCGTGACGACCGCGGCGGTACCGGGCCGGCCGTCGCCGAAGATCGTTCCGCTGGCGATGATGGACGGGATGAAGGCCGGCGCGGTGATCGTGGACCTCGCCGCCGAGGGCGGCGGCAACTGCGAGGCGACGCAGCCGGGTGAACGCATCGAGCGCCATGGCGTGACCGTGATCGGGCCGCTGAACCTGCCGTCCGGCGCACCGTTGCACGCGTCGGAAATGTACGCGCGCAATCTGGCCCACTTCAGCGAACTGCTGGTGACGGAAGGCGAACTGAAACCGGATTTCGACGACGAGCTGGTGGCGAAGAGCTGTGTCGCGCGCGACGGCAAGGTGCTGTTCGGCAGCGGGGCTTGAATGGCTCCATGGCTGCAATGGCGCCATCGACACGTGCCGTTATGATGACCGCACCCGCGGGAGGGAAAACATGATCACCGGCTTTCTTGCACTGTACATCTTCATGTTGGCGGCGTTCACCGGTTACGAAATCATCAGCCGGGTTCCGGTCATCCTGCACACGCCGTTGATGTCGGGGTCGAATTTCGTGCACGGGATCGTGCTGGTGGGTGCGATGGTGGCGTTGGGCCATGCCGATACGCCGGTCGAGATCACGATCGGCGTGATCGCGGTGTTGTTGTCCGCCGGAAACGTCGCCGGTGGCTACGTGGTCACCGAACGGATGCTGGAGATGTTCAAGTCCAGCAAACCGACAGGCAAAGGGTAGGAGCGAGCGTGCTCGCGACCCGTAACCATTGCCTGCGGGATGGTCGCCTGCACGCAGGCTCCTGCGCATTTCCGGGGACCTTCCCATGACATTGCCAAGTTGGATGCCGACCATCGTCGAAGCGATCTATTTCATCGCGGCGGTCCTTTTCATCTGGGGCCTCAAGCGGATGAGTTCGCCGCGCACCGCGCGCAACGGGATCGTCTGGGCCGGCATTGGCATGGCGGCCGCCATCCTCGTGACGTTCTTCCTGCCGGGCATGCACAACCTCGGCTGGATGATCGCCGCGATCGTGGTCGGCGTGGGGTTGTCGTGGTGGGTCGGACGGCGCGTGCCGATGACCGCGATGCCGCAAATGGTGGCGTTGTTCAACGGCATGGGTGGCGGCGCCGCGGCGGCGATCGGCGCGGTCGAACTGATCAGGTTCGACGCCGCGCTCAAGCTGGTGCCCGATACCTCGCCGATCCAGCCGGAGGCCTGGGCCTCCGTGGCCGGACACCTTGGCACGACCGAGTTGGTGCTCGCGTTCGTGGGCGCGCTGATCGGCGCGATCTCGTTCACCGGTTCCTTGATCGCGTTTGCCAAGTTGCAGGGCTGGATGGACCGGCGTTTCGTGTTTCCGCTGCAGCGCTGGGTGAACCTCGCGATCTTCGTCGCGGCGGTCGTGTGCGGCGCACTGGCACTGGTTGCCGCGATCGGCGGGTATCCATTCGCGTGGGGGCTGCTGGTTGCATTCTTCGTGCTGGCGCTGGTGTTCGGCATCGCGATGACGCTGCCGATCGGCGGCGCCGACATGCCGGTCGTGATCTCGATGTACAACGCCTTGACCGGCCTCGCGGTCGCGTTCGAGGGTTTCGTGTTGCAGAACGAGGCGATGATCATCGCCGGCATGGTGGTGGGTGCAGCGGGCACGCTGTTGACGCAGTTGATGGCCAAGGCCATGAACCGCTCGCTGGCGAACGTGCTGTTCAGCAATTTCGGCGCGGGGGGCGGTGGCGAACAACAGGAAATCGCGGGGGCGCTGAAGCCCATCGACGCCAACGATGCCGCGGTGATGATGGCCTACGCCGAACGCGTCGCGATCGTGCCGGGCTACGGCATGGCCGTCGCCCAGGCGCAGCACAAGGTGTGGGAATTCGCCAAGTTGTTGATCGAGCGTGGCGTCAAGGTGAAGTTCGCGATCCATCCGGTCGCCGGCCGCATGCCCGGACACATGAACGTGCTGCTTGCCGAGGCCGGGGTGCCGTACGACCTGATCGCCGACATGGACGACATCAATCCGGAATTTCCGAACACCGACGTCGCGCTGGTGATCGGCGCCAATGACGTGGTCAATCCCGTTGCGCGTACCGACAAGGGCTCGCCGATCTACGGCATGCCGATCCTGGACGTCTCGAAGGCGAAGAATGTCATCGTGATCAAGCGTGGCCGCGGCAAGGGCTTTGCCGGGATCGAGAACGCGCTGTTCTACGCCGACAACACGCGGATGCTTTACGGCGATGGCCAGGCCGCCGCGGGCGAACTGGTGACGGGATTGAAAAGCCTCGACGCGTGAGCGCGGCGGCGCGAGCTCATGACCTCGGCGACGCCAGCCAGGTAGCCAGGACCGCCGCGGCGACCGCGGCGGCGGCATGGATCAGGATTGACAGCGCGTCCAGGCCGAGCTCCGCGACCTGCAGGGTCAGGCCGATGCCGCCGGTGCGGAACGCCAGGCCAAACGGAAATCCGGTCACTGCGGCGATGCGTGCGATCGCCACCAGGCACGTCGCGTAGAAGCCCGCCAGCAGGACCGCCGCTGCGGCAATCGGGGCCGCCCAGCGCGCAACGAGGCAACCGCACACTTTCAATACCCATGCAAGCGGCAACGCCAGCAACAGGATCAACCAGCCCGGGCGTATGCCGGTCACCAATGCCGCGAACGCCGCGAGCGCACCGGCGGCCAGCGTGCACATCAGCCATCCGAAGGCCGAGGTCACGCCGCCAATCACGCGGTCGAGGATGGCGTCCCGCCTGGACGTGGATTCGGTGGCGGCCATGGAAGGGATGGAGTCGTCCACACGGACCCGGCAAGAAAGTAGAATGTCCGATGATAGACCAGCGGCGCGTGCCGCGGCGAGCTTGCCGCGAAATCACTGCGGCATGCAGGGGTTGCGGGAGCGGGTCGTGACCTCCATCAATGAGGGAAGCCGCGGCGGGTTGCTATCCTGTCGAGCGCAGTTCCGTCCGCCCCATCGCCAACGTCGCAAGGACCATGCCCGGATTCAGTGCCAGCAGCGAACCGTTCACCCTGCAGCGCGACTGCCACGCGGTGCACGTGCCGTATGGCGACGTCGTCAACCTGCCGGCCGGGCAGACCGGCTACATTACCCAGTCGCTCGGCGGCAGTTTCACCGTGTACGTCGAGGGCAGCCTGTTCCGGGTCGATGGCAAGGACGCCGACGCGCTCGGCAAGCCCCCGCCGGAGCCGCTCAGCGTGCCCGAGAACGCCAACGACGAGGACGTCGAACTGGTGGTGTGGGAACAGTTGCGGACCGTTTTCGATCCGGAGATTCCCATCAACGTCGTCGATCTGGGACTGGTCTACGATCTGAGCATGGAGCACCGCGACGACGGCCAGCGCAAGGTCTACGTGAAGCTGACCCTCACCGCTCCGGGGTGCGGCATGGGCGACATCCTGGTCGAGGACGCGCGCACCAAACTGGAAATGATTCCGACCATCGCCGAGGCGCAGATCGACCTCGTATTCGACCCCCCGTGGAACCAGACGATGATGTCGGACGAAGCCAAGCTGCAGACCGGCATGATGTAACCGCCGGCGGGACCCCTCCGGCATATTGACCGCGATCGCGCCGTTTGCCATGCTTCGCGGCGTGGGAGGAGCGGACGATGCGGCTGCGCAAATACACGGTGCTGTTCGCGCTGTTCGTGCTCTGCCTCGCGTTCGACGCGTGGGTCTACGGATCGCTCGCCCGCGAGCCTGAAGTCGGGCCGGCGTTGACATCGTCCGCGCGCGCCCACGCCCCCCTGCTGCATGCCTACATCGTGCTGGGCACACCGATCGCTGCGCATTTCGGCGCATCCGGGATATACGTGGCGTCCGCCGCATTCGGCGACGCCTACCCGGCGATGGCGGCAGATCCGGCAACCGCGGACAGCCTCCTGTTTCGTGGATCGCGCGGGCCGCTGCGCGGGATCCTGATCGTCCTGTTCTGGGCCGCGCCTTTGCTGCTGGCGCTCGCACTGGCGGCGTGGGTCCTGCGCAGCCGTGAAACCCACCTGATGGGCAGTGCCAGGCATTGAGTTGCCGCGATTGCAGGGCGATTGGCCCAACGGTTCATTGTGGGCATTGCGGCCGTCAAGGATCGCCGCAGGCGCCGCGCCGTTCACTCCTCTCCCTTCAAGGGTGAGGCCAGCCATTCACTCCTCCCCCTTCAAGGCGGAGGCCAGCCATTCAACTCCCCGCCCTTCAAGGGGGAGGCCAGCCATTCACTCCTCCCCCTTCAGGGGGGAGGACAGCCATTCAACTCCTCCCCCTTCAAGGGGGGGGTTGGGAGGGGGATGGGTTTCGGCATGGCAACGCAACCACCCTGCATTCCAACAACCGTCACGGTTCCACGGCCTCGCCTGTTTTGCGTCAGCCGCGGACTTCCTCGAAGCGATTGGCTGCGCGATTCTTGCGTACGTGGTCCGGATCCCAGATACGGCCGTTCATCGCGATCCACACGCCGTCGCCGAGGCTCTGCACCGCGCCGACCGCACAGCCGATGTTGAACACCGCGTCCGAACCCTGGAAACGCGCGGGGTTCAGGGCCCCGGTCAGGACAATGGTCTTGCCGGACAAGCCGGCCAGCGCACGCGCCGTCTCGACCATGCTGTCGGTGCCGTGCGTGATCAGGATGTGGCGGTGGGATTGCTGCTCGACGGCCTCGCGGATGGCGGCACGATCGACATCGGTGAGGTCGAGGCTGTCCTTGCGCAGCACCGGCACCACGTCGAATTCGAACGCGACACCGAGCTGGGCCAGGATTTCGCCGATCTGGGGCGCGCCGACCTCGTAGTCCGACTTGGCGTCGAAATACACCTTGTCGATGGTGCCGCCGGTGGTGATCACGGTCAGGTGCCGCATGGGGTCGATCCTTGGCGGGGTCGCGGAACCGAAATTATCGCAGCGTGTCCAAGCAACGTCACGGCTCGCGGCGCGGCAACGCATGCGCGATCCGGCGAGCCATGGCATAATCCGCTGTCTTTTGGGCAGATCCGCCGTCTTGCGGCCGCCCCACAACCGGGAATCGTACATGTTGCCAATGCTGTTTGCCGCCGCCGCGGCACCTGCCGCGCCAGGCGCGGCGCAGGGCGCCGAAAGCCTTTTCAGTTCGCCGATCATCCTCGTGTACGTGGTGGTCATCATCGGGTTCTACTTCCTTTTCATTCGCCCGCAGTCGAAAAGGCAGAAGGAGCATCGCAAGATGATCTCGGAACTGGCCAGGGGCGACGAGGTGGTCGCCGCCGGGATCCTCGGCCGCGTCGAGAACGTGGGCGAGCATTTCCTTACTCTGGAAATTGCCGACAACGTGCAGGTCCGGGTCCAGAAGGGCGCCGTGTCGACCGTGTTGCCGAAAGGCACGCTGAAATCTTCCTGAGGGCCCACCCGGGCCCTGCCATGTTCGCGCCAACGGTTCTTCTTGACCCATGATCGACTTTCCCCGCTGGAAATACTGGCTGGTCGGCATCGTGATGGTGCTGGGTTTGCTGTACGCCGCACCCAATGCATTTCCCCCGCAACAGGCCGTGCAGATCGTGGCCAACCGCGATGCCAAGGTGGATGCGGCGCTTCAGAAGCAGGTGGCGGCCGACCTCGACAAGGCCAATGTCCCCTACCAGGACATTTCCATCGAGAACGACCGCATGCTGGTGCGCTTCGACAACACCGAAGTGCAGTTGCGGGGTTCGGATGTCCTGCGCGTTGCGCTCGGTGACGATTACACCGTCGCGTTGAACCTGGCGACCACGGTACCGCACTGGCTGCAGGCGATCGGCGGGCGCGCGATGCCGCTCGGCCTCGACCTGCAGGGTGGCGTACACTTCCTGATGGCAGTCGACCAGGACGCGGTACTGCAGAAGCAGCAGCAGCGCTACCTCGACGACATCCGCTCGATCCTTCGCGAGAAGCAGATTCCCTACGACGTGGTATCGTTGAGCGGCGATGGCGTGCAGGCGGTCTTCAAGACCGCGGCCGACCGCGACAAGGCCGCCGGCGTGATTCGTACCGAAGATGCCGACCTGAACATCACCGACGCCCGCACGCCGGGCGGCGCCTACGCACTGCATGCGACCATCAAGCCTGACGTCCTGCAGAAACTGGCGCAAACCACGATCACCCAGAACGTCACCACCTTGCGCAACCGCGTCAACGCGCTGGGCGTCTCCGAACCCCTGATCCAGCAGCAGGGCCAGACCCGCATCGTGGTGGAATTGCCGGGCGTGCAGGACACCGCCGAAGCCAAGCGCGTGCTCGGCGCGACCGCGACGCTCGAATACCACGCCGACGATCCAAACGTGAATCCGCAGGAAGCTGCGCGCACCGGCAACGTGCCGCCCGATGACCGTCTGTATTACATGAAGGACGGCACCCCGGTGGTGCTGAAGAAGCGCGTGATCGTCAGCGGAGACGAACTCGTCGATGCCTCGTCGGGCTACGACCAGCAGACCGGCATGCCGAACGTCAACGTCACGCTCAATTCGGCGGGTGCCCGCAAGATGCTGGATTTCACCACCCAGAACGTCGGCAAGCGCATGGGCGTGGTTTACATCGAGCGCACGCCGGTCGTGAAGATGGTGGACGGCAAGGAAGTCCAAAGCTCCAAGACCACGGAAACCGTCTTGAACAATGCAGTGATCCAGGGCGTCTTCGGCAAGAAGTTCCAGACCACCGGCCTGACCCAGCAGGAAGCGCAGACGCTGTCGCTGATGCTGCGTTCGGGTTCGCTGGCCGCGCCCATGGACATCGTCCAGCAAAGCGTGATCGGCCCCAGCCTCGGCCAGGACAACATCCGCAAGGGCCGCAACGCGGTGATCCTGGGCCTGGTGCTGGTGCTGCTCGCGGCCGCGTTCTATTACCGGCTGTTCGGGCTCGTCGCCGACGTCGCGCTGGTATTCAACCTGCTGATCCTGATCGCGGTGATGTCGGCGGTCGGCGTGACGCTGACGATGCCCGGTATCGCGGGCATCGTGTTGACGCTCGGCATGGCGATCGACGCCAACGTCCTGATCTGCGAACGCATCCGCGAGGAATTGCGCAACGGCTCGACGCCACTGGCATCGATCCGCACCGGCTACGAGAAAGCCTGGCACGTGATTCTCGATGCCAACGTCACGCACTTGCTGGCGGCGTTGGGCCTGATCACGGTCGGGTCCGGCGCGATCAAGGGTTTTGGCGTGACGCTCTTCATCGGCATTTCGACCTCACTGTTCACCTCGGTGACCATGACCCATGCGATCACCGCACTGCTCCACGGCGGGCGCCACCGGAAACTCAAGACACTCTGGGTCTGACGACATGTTTGCCCTCTCCCCGGCGAGAGGGTGCCCAATCGAGATGTAGCGGACATCCATGGAAATCTTCCACCACGATCTCAACATCAACTTCCTCGGCGCACGCAAGGTCAGCGTCACCATCTCGGTGATCCTGATGCTGGTGTCGATCTGGGCCATAACGGTCAAGGGCCTGAATTACGGCCTCGATTTCACCGGCGGCATCCTGATCGACGTGAATTACGAGCGGCCGGTCGACGTGGGCGATGTGCGCGACGCGCTGTCGCGCGCCGGCTTCGAGCATGCGGTCGTGCAGAGCGTGGGTGGCACCCGCCAGATCTCGATCCGCCTGCAGCCGCCCAAGTCGGCCGGGGGCAAGAGCCCGGACGAAGTGGCGGACCAGGTTTCCCGTGAGGTGTTGACCGCCCTCGCGGCCCGCCATGCCGGCGTGAAACTCGCCCATCCACCCGACTTCGTGGGCCCCGAGGTCGGCCAGGAACTCAAGACCAGCGGCATTTACGCGGCGATCGTGGTGATCATCGGCATCGCGATCTACCTGGGCATGCGCTTCGAGAAGCGCTTCGCGTTCGCGGCGCTCGTCAGCGAAGTCCACGACACCATCATCACCGTCGGCATCATCGCGCTGGTGCAGCGCGAGTTCGACATGACCGTGCTGGCCTCGATCCTCGCGGTGGTCGGCTATTCGATCAACGACAAGGTGGTGGTGTTCGACCGCGTGCGCGAATTGTTCCGCCTGACCCGCAAGGCCGAAACCCCGCAGATCCTCAATCGCGCCATCAACAACACCCTCTCGCGCACCATCATCACCTCGGTGTTCACCGCGATCACGATGGCCTGCCTGTGGCTGTTCGGCGGTACAGCCGTGCACGGCTTCGCGATCACGATGCTGATCGGCATCTTCGTGGGCACGCTGTCGTCGATCTTTTTCGCGAGCCCGATCCTCTTGTGGCTCGGCGTGTCCAAGAAGGACCTGATGCCGGTGACCAGGGACAACCCCGAGCTTGCGCGGCGACCGTAGGGGCAAGTTGTCGCACCGGGCTGTTCTGGCAGCTTTCGGCGGAGCGGAGCAAATGGTCGGGAATCGAATGGACATCCGCAAGCGTTGGGAAACAGGCGTTCAGAGCGAAATCGATTTTTGGCGCGCGGTTTTCGTCGGCGAGCGGTTCCCGGACTACAAGGCCGAAATGATGGGCCGGCTCGACCCGGACAGTCCGCTCATGTCCTGGATCGCGGAAAAGCTTCAGGTCGGCGTGCCGATCGAGGAAACACGGGTCCTCGATGTCGGTGCCGGGCCCGTTTCCTGCGTTGGTTGGCAGATCGGGGGCAAGCGGCCGGGGATCACGCCCGTCGATGCACTCGCCGATCGCTATCGCGAGATTCTCGACGAGTTCGGCCTGGCACCTCCCGTCTACACGCAACGTTGCGACGGTGAGGAAATCGGCCGCCGTTTCCCTCCGGGGAGCTTCGACGTCGTCCACATCCGCAACGCGCTGGACCACTGCTACGACGCCATCGCCGTGATCAGGAACATGTTGGCGGTATTGAAGCCCGGCGGCTCGCTCCTCATACATGGGTTCACCGACGAGGCGGAGGCCGGCCACTACGACGGCCTGCACCAATGGAACGTCCGCGCGGATGAAGGCGAGTTGGTCGTGTGGCGCCCCGGCGTTCGCCACATCGTCACCCGGGAGTTCGCCGATCAACTGGCCCGAACCGAAATCATGCAAAAGGATGGCGACCGCTGGACGATGGCCGCGTTGACCCGGAGCCATCCCGATGCCGTCCGCGGCGCGTCCCATGACGCCGGCCACGGCGGGGCGTCGAACACCTGAAGGCGCGGGAAGCGGGCACGGATCATTTCGCGGCGGCAATCCCGTCGTCCCGGACCCGCAGCGGCGTGGCCTGGATGCCGATCCCCGACTATTTCTGCCCGACGCGCACGGTAAGGCTTTGCGCGGCGGTGCCGACCGGTCCATGGATGTCACTCAGGACGGACACCGTTTCGCCGATTCCGGTCGGACCGAAATTGACGCGGGTGTCGAGGCCGACCCATCCGGCTTCGGGCTGTCGGATGAAGTGCACGGTGAGATCCACGTTGGCAAAGAACACGCGGCCGGGGTGTTCGCGGACGACCAGTCCGTTGGCGGTGTCCACCAGCTTCAGGAAACCCGCGACGGGCGGGTCGGCTTCCCCCTCCACCAGCGGGCAGCGGGTGCAGATCCAGCTGCGTCCCCGGCCGGGGCGCGCGCCCGGATCCTGGCGTGCTTCCAGCGAGTCGATGAAGCCGCCGCCCCAGACCGATGAAAACGCCAACGGACGCATGGCGTCCGGCGGCGGCATCGGCGCCAACTCGACACCTTCCACCGGCGTCGTGTCGCTGCCCGCCAGGCGCCAGATCCGCGCGCGGATGCTCGTCACGTCGTCCTGTCGCATGCTGGCTTCGACCAGTTCGATCGACCGGCCCGGTCGCACCAAGTCGACCTCGACGGTGAATTCGCCCGAATGGATGACCCCCAGCACGTCGAAGGACGCGCGCGAGATCAGCTTGTCGCTCGGCAGGCGGCGCTCCACTTCCGCCATGACCAGGCCGGATGCGGGGGCCAGGTGTTGTTCACCGGGTTGCCACGCACCCTGGGAATGCAGGGTGGAGGCGAACCGGTCTCCGCCAAGGCGAACGAAAAACGCATCGGGATACGGTTCGCCTGCATGGCCGAGATGCAGGTTGATGGCACGGGGCATCGGCAAAGTCTACCGCAGTGCGCGGGCGCTTTCGCAGCCGCGGGCTTCGTGGGCGAGGGTTCGTGCGAAACCTCGTCAGCGCAGCGTGAGGAAATCCGCGCTGACGGCCATGCGCACCGCATCAAGGCGTGGCCGGGCACGGGCGAGGGCGGCGAGCAGGGCGTCGCGGGTTGCCTCGGCGGACGCGATCTCGTGCGGGTGCACCGAGGCATTGAGTTCGGCGAGCGCGCGCAGTCGTTCCACGCGCGCATCGAGCACGGTGCGCGCCTGCGTCACGGCCGCCCCGGAAATGTCGTGTGAGCGTTCGGCGGCGAGCGCACCGGTCTTCTCCAGCATCGGCGGAACGAGCTGCGACAGGTAGCGGCGATAGCGGGAAATGTCGAGCGAGCGTTCGCGCGCGCGCGCGATGGAGTGGGGGGATGGCGTATAGTCGCGCGGCGCAAGTCGCGAATCGACACACGTGCACAGAGGCGTCGGCGGGAGAAAGCGTGGCGCGTCGAGGCGCACGTCGGCGACGCACTCCAGCACGTACGTCGATTCCAGCAACACGCTTCGCGGCGGCAATGCCGGATCCACCAGGAACGCCGCGTTGCCGTATTCGCCGGCGAGCAGCAGGTCGAAGGCGTCTTCGACAAGCGGGTGGTCCATCCTCAACAGGTCGAGTTCCTCGCGCGCAAGGGCCAGTGCGCGGTCGAACGTCGCACGGCGCGGACCGTCGCCGAACCCCGGCAGGGCGTCGGTGGAAAGGAATTCGGGGTCGAGCAGGAGACTGCCATCGCCCAGATCCTCGACGTGGACGCCGAAGGGTTCGAAGCATTGCTCGATCAACGCGTGGGTGGACTCGTCGCGATCGGCGCTGCGCATCGCTTCCAGCAGCAGCGTGCCGCCGGCGTGGCGGGCGGCGAGCTCCAGCAGGCGGTCGCGCCCTTCGCGAATGGAGAGCGAGAGCTCTGCGTGGGCATCCGCCGTCGACGCGACCAGGTCGTCCAGTTCGGCGTCGTCGGATTCGCCCCCCGCGGCGTGCGCGCGCGCAATGTCCACCACCCGGTCGCCGAACCTGCGCAACAGTTCGCGGCCATCGGCAGGGCACTCGCGGAGCACACGGGTGCCGTCGGCATGCCAGCGCACCAGCGCCTCCTGCGCGGTGCCGGGCAGCGATGCAACGTGCAGCACGACGGGATGGTCCTGGCCGATGCGGTCGAGCCTTCCGATGCGCTGTTCGATCAGGTCGGGATCGAGCGGAAGGTCCCACAACGCGAGGCGGTGTGCGAACTGGAAGTTGCGGCCTTCGGATCCGATCTCCGAACACAGCAGCACGCGCGCGCCGTCGGGCTGGGCGAACCAGGCCGCGGCGCGATCCCGTTGCAGCAAGGTCAGGCCTTCGTGGAAGCAGGCCACGCCGGCGCCGGTGCGCGTGCGCAGTGCGGCGTCGATGGCTTCGACTTTCGCGCGGGTCGATGCAATGAGCAGGAACTTGTCGTCGCGGTGCGCGTCGAGCAGCCGCAACAGCCATGCGATGCGCGGGTCGTTCGCGTAGTCGAGTGCCCGCTGCGCCGGCGCGACGGCGTGCACGTCGTCCTCGAACTCTGCCAGCAAGGCGTCGCGCACGGCGGGTTCCGTCTGCCCGGGTGCGATCTCGATGTCGAGATGGCGGCCGGAAAACCCGCCGACGGCCTCGCGGCGATTGCGGTGCATCACGCGGCCGGTGCCGTGGCGGTCGATCAACGCCGACAACAGCGCGTCGGCACTGTCGGGGTAGGCCGCGACCAGGGCTTGCAGTGCGGGATCGTGCGGAAAACGTTCGCACAGGTCCTCGCGCTGGATCGGCGTCAACGGTTCGGCGGCGGCGATGCGCTCGGCGAGCGGCGACAGTTTCACGTAGCGATCGGCTTCGTCGAGATAACCGTCGAGGTCGTCGAAGCGGGCAGGGTCGAGCAGGCGCAGGCGCGCGAAGTGCGCACGGCGTCCGAGTTGCTCGGGCGTGGCGGTCAGCAGCACGACGCTCGGCGCGATCCCGGCGAGCGCTTCGACCAGAAGATACATCGGGCCGGCGGCTTGGGGCGTCCATTCCAGATGGTGCGCCTCGTCCACGACCAGCATGTCCCACCCCGAATCGGCTGCCTGGGCGGCCCGTTGCGGATCGTGGGCCAGCCACGCGATCGATGCGATCACCAGTTGTTCGTCACCGAACGGATTGGCGGCCGGGTCGACGCCGACGATGGCGGTGCAGCGCTCCTCGTCGACGATCGCGAAGTCCAGATTGAAGCGCCTGCGCAACTCGACGAACCACTGCACGACCAGCGCATCGGGCAACAGCAGCAGCACCCGCGCGGCGCGCCCGGTGGCCAGCATGCGCGCGATCAGCATGCCTGCTTCGATGGTCTTGCCGAGACCTGCCTCGTCTGCGAGCAGCGCGCGCGGGTGCTCGCGTTCCATGCAGGCTGCCACGACGCCGAGCTGGTGGGGCAGGAGATCGACGCGCGCGGACAGGATCCCCCACGCGTCGGACCGGCGCGTCGCCGCGCGTGCCAGCAACGCCTGCTTGCGCAATTCGTAGTGGTGCGGCTTGTCGACGCGCGCCGAAATCAATCGCGCGTCGGCGTGCGAGAGCGATTGCTCATCGTCGAGCTGGCCTTCGGCGAGCTCGCGCTTTTCGCCGGAGTACACCAGCAGGCCGTCGCGCAGGTCGATGCGCTCGACCACGAAGGTGACCCCGCGCCCGGCGACGCGTTGTCCGACCCGGAAGGTCGCGCGCGCGAGCGGCGCGGCCTGCGCCGAATAGTTGCGCACCACCCCGGACTTGGCGAACAGCACCTGGACCGCGCGGTCGTCGGTGCGCAGCACGGTGCCGAGGCCGAGTTCGGGCTCCGCTTCGGAGATCCAGCGCTGTCCGGGGGTGTAATCCATTGCGGCTTCGCGGTGGGGAAAGCCGCGTATTATCGCGCGTCGCGGACCACATTGCCGGGATGTGCCATGCAAAGCGGCTGTTGTGGAAAGTCAGGACATGGGATGGCCGTTCTGGACTTTATGAGCCGCAAGACTCCCGGAAAGTTTGATTCCCGGCACGCGGCGATGGTCGCACCAATTACGTTTCCGACCATTGCCGCAACAGATTGTGGTAGACGCCGGTGAGTTGCCTGATCGCCCCCGCGTCGGCGCCGCGGGCCGTGAGCTGCCGGATGGAGGTGTCCAGTTGCAGCAGGGTACGGCGCCGTCCTTCGTCGCGGACTAGGCTCTGGATCCAGAAGAATGCCGCCACGCGGGCGCCGCGCGTCACCGGTTCGACGCGGTGCAGGCTCGATGCCGGATACACGATGGCGTCGCCTGCGGGCAGCTTGGCCTCGTGCTCGCCATAGGTGTCGTCGACGATCAACTCGCCGCCGTCGTAGGCGTCGGGTTCGCACAGGAACACCGTGCACGCGATGTCGCTGCGCAACTGGCTGCCGTCGGCGAGCGCCATCACCGCGCCGTCGACGTGGGTGCCGTAGGTGCCCCCGCCCGCGTACCGGTTGAAACGCGGCGGCAGGATTTTCACGGGCAGGGTGGCGGCGTGGAACCCGGGGTGGCGCGCGCACGCCGAAAGCACCTCCCGGCCCAGTTCCAGCCGCAGTGCGGATGAGTCCGGCAACTGCTGGTTGCGCTTGACCTCGGCACCCTGCGGACCGACGGTTTCGCGACCATCGGTCCATTCGGCGGCCTCCAGTCTCGCGCGCATGCGTGCGGCTGCAGCGGTGTCCAGCACCTTTTCGATGTGCAGCAGCATGGTCAGAACTTGATGTTGAGGGTCAGCAGGGCCGAACGCGGCGCACCGGGGGTGTAGCGGTAACCGCTCTTGTTGATGGCTGCCACGTAATCCTTGTCGAACAGATTGTAGACGTTCAACTGCAGGCTGGCGTGGCGGTTGAGGGTGTAGCCCGCCATCGCGTTGAAAACCCAGTACGCCTTGACGTATTCGGGCGTGCCGATCGCACCGTCGTGGCCGCGCTGCATCTTGCCGGAGTAACGCGCGCCGACACCGAGGATGAAATGGTGCGGCAGGTGCCATGTGCTCCATGCGTTGAACGCGCTTTTGGGTGTGTAGGCGAGCGTGTTCGAACCGTTGGTCGCGGGCGCCGAGGACGTGGTGGAACTGCTGACGATGCCGCTGTCGGCATGGGTGTTCATCACCGTGTAGCCCGCCGTGACCGCCCAATGCGGCGTGATCTGGCCGACCGCGCCAAGTTCGATGCCCTGCACCCGTTCCCGGCCGATCTGGTAGTACTGCAGGTCCACCGGATCCTGTACCACGAGGTTGGTGACCACGGTTCGGAACAATGCGGCGGTGAGCCGCAGTTGGTCGTCCAGTACGTTCCATTTGGTACCGACTTCGATCGTGCGGGCTTTCTGCGGGTCGAAGATCGGGTTGTCGGCGTTGCCGGCCGAGGCGCTGAACGCGAGGTTGTTGCCGCCCGGCGGTTCGCTGGCCGTCGCGAAGTTGACGTACACGCTGCCGTTTTCGACGGGCTTGTAAACCACTCCCAGCTTGTAGCTCGAAAGATTGCCATCCCTGCCGACGTCCAGGCCGGGCACGGGCGTGCCGTCCGGCAGGCTGCCGCAGGCGGGGGTGCTCCGGCCGCCGCACGCCACCACGCTCTCGAAATCGGTGCTGTAGTGGTCGAACCGTGCCCCGGCCGTGAGCAACCAGTGTTCGCCGAATTTCATGGTGTCGAATGCGTAGGCCCCGGCCGAGTCCGTGCGGCCGCGGCTCCAGGTGCCGGTGTCGCCGATCACGAGGCCCGTGGCGGCGTCCGGATCGGGGTGGTAGAGATTGGCGGGCGTCCAGGCGCTGTCGTCGAGCGCGCCGGGGCCGCCATTGGCCACTTCCTCGCGGGTCAGCTCGAAGCCGGTGCTGAGGCTGTGCCGGACGGAACCCGTGTCGAAATCGATCGTGAAATTGGCCTGGTTGGTGAGGATGCGGTTGGTCTGGTCCCTGAAGGTCGGGTTGCTCCGGGCGAGGGTCCAGGTGGACGGGTTGCCCGGGTCCGGCGTCAACAGGCGATCGGCATTGCCCATGAAGGACGTCAGCAGGTAGTCCTGTTCGGTGCGTCCCCAGCGCAGGGTGTCGTGCAGCGCCACGTTGTCGGAAAAATCGTGGTGCACGATCAGCGTGGCCATGTCGGCCTCGACGTGGTCGTGGTCGGCATCGGTGCCGTAGAAATTGGCAGGGTCGACCTTGCGTGCGTCGGACAGGAAGGGACGCGTGGGGTCGGGCGTCGAATAGCCGGGCAACCCGATCGTGGGCACGCCGCCGTCGGGCACGTTGTTCTGCGTAACGTGCAGCAGGTCGAAATAAACGCGCGTGGGCGTGCCGAGGCCGAACGCGAGTGACGGGGCGATCCCCCAGCGGTTGTGCTCCACGTCGTCACGACCGGGGACGCCGCTGTCCTGTCCCATCACGTTGAGGCGGAACGCGGCATGTTCCCCCAGCGCCTGGTTCCAGTCGGCCGTGGCGCGTTTCCGGCTTGCGCTGCCGTAGCTCAGCGACGCGGCGGCCCGGCTGCCCGGCAAGGGCTGCTTGCTGACCATGTTGATCGCGCCGGTGGGCGTGGTGCGGCCGTAGACGGTGCCATCGGGACCCTTGATCACCTCGACCTGTTCGGTGTTGAACACGTCACGTGAAATGGAACCGAGATCGCGTACGCCGTCGACGAAAATGCTGCCCGCGGCATCGAAGCCGCGCATGTAGATGGCATCCCCGGTCGCGGTGCTGCCGTTTTCACCCACGTAGAAGGTGCCGACGCCGGGACTGTTGTGCAGCGCCTCGGTCAGTGTCGTGGCGCCCTGCTGGCGAATGATTTCGCTGCCGATCACGTCGATCGTCTGCGGCGTGTCCAGCAGCGGTTGGGTGAACTTGGATGACTCCACCTGATCGACCCTGTACTGGATGTGCCTGCCCGTGACCTGGATCGTTGGCAATTGGGTCGGCGCCCCGGCACGCGCCGCTGCCGGAGCCGATGGCGCCGCTGCGGCGAGCGACGGAAGGCCCAACGCGATGCCGGTCATGAGCGTGGACAGGGCGAAGGGGTGCTGGCGGCAGCGATGGCAGCCGTGTTTGCGACGCTTGATACCGGACATCGATCTGGATCCCTGCTTGGTGCGTCGCAGCGCCGACCGGGGCCGCGGACCATGCCGGTGGGCCGGCAGCGGCAAGATGCAGTCGGACAACGACACATTGGTGGTCTCGCACGCGCGCATCCTGGATACGACCGTGCTGCGCGGCTGATACTAAGGCAAATGCGAACGATTCGCAATCATGTTTCGGACAATAGCGGCGTGCCATCGGCGTATCCGTCTTGCGAGAGTCCCGGCGAGGCGAAACCGCACAAAAAAGCGCCGCACTCGCGTGCGGCGCCAGAGATTGCGTGACAACCCGGGTTACGCTTCCCGAGTCCCGAGTCCCGAATCCCGAGTTCCGAGTCCCGAGTCCCGAGTCCCGTTCTTCCCTACCAGATCTTCACCAGCTTCTTCCCGGTGTGCATCATCTTGTCGCCGGCCTTGCACTGGAATGCCTGCGAGAACTGCGGCATGTTGCTGGCCGCGGCGAACGCACGGATGTTCATGGGGGCGTGCGGATCGGTGTTGATCAGCAGTTCGGTGGCCTTTTCACGTGCGGTGCCTTCCCATACCCGCGCGGAGCTGAGGAAGAAGCGCTGGTCCTCGGTCATGCCGTCGATTTTCTCGTCGGCTTCCTTCGGATTGTCCTTCAGCGCGGTCTGCAGGGCGTCGTAGGCGATGTTGAGGCCGCCAAGGTCGCCGATGTTCTCGCCCAGCGTCAGCTTGCCGTTGACGTGCAGATCCGGTTTGCCCGGGATCGGGGTATAGGCGTCGAACTGCTTCACCAGCGCCGCGGTGCGCTCGTCGAACTGCTTCTTGTCCTGCGGTGTCCACCAGTCGACGCGATTGCCATGGCCGTCGAACTGGCTGCCCATGTCGTCGAAGCCGTGGCTGGATTCGTGGCCGATCACGAAGCCGATTCCGCCATAGTTCACCGCGTCGTCGCCCTTGGCGTAGAAGAACGGCGGCTGCAGGATCGCGGCGGGGAAGTTGATGGTGTTGGTGGACGGGCTGTAATAGGCATTGATCGTCTGCGGCGTCATGTGCCATTCCTTGCGGTCCGTGGCCTTGCCGATCTTGCCGATGTCGTAGTGGTAGTTGTATTTCGACGCCGCCTCGGCGTTGGCGTACCACTTGCCGGGCTGGATGGTCAGGCCGCTCCAGTCGCGCCACTCACCCTTGTCGGGATAGCCGATCTTGGGCAGGAACAGCGCCCATTTGTCGAGCGCCTTCTTCTTGGTTGCCTCGCTCATCCAGTCGAGGTTTTCAATGCGGTGCTTGAGCGCATCGCGGACGTTGGTGACCAGTTGCTCGGCGCGCAGTTTGGCTTCGGGCGGGAAATACCTCGCGACATACAGCTCGCCGAGGCCCATGCCCATCGCCTGGTTGACCCCGCCGATCACCCGTTTCCAGCGTTCCTTCTGCTCTTGCTGGCCGCGCAGGGTCTTGTCGTAGAAGTCGAAGCGGTTGTCCTCGAACGCCTCGCTGAGGTACGGCGAGGCATTGCTGATCAGGTGCGACTTCAGGTACGCCTGCCATTGCGCGATCGGCGCGTTCGCCAGCAGCTTGTCGAATTCGGCGACGAACTTCGGCTGCGACAGCGAAAAGCCCTTGCCGATGTCCACGCCCTGCGCCTTGAAGAACTTGTCCCAGGAAAAATGCGGGCTGACCTTGTCGGCTTCGGCGACGGTGACGAAGTGGTACCGGTTGTCGAGATTGCGCAGTTCGGTCGGCGACAGCGAGGCCTTGGCCAGTTCCGTTTCGAACTTCAGGACTCCATCCGCCTGTTTCTTCGCGTCGGCTTCCGGCGTGCCTACCAGTTCCAGCGACTTGGCGACGTACTTGACGTAGGCGTCGCGGATGTCCTTGTATTTGGGGCTCAGGTAATAATCCCTGGTCGGGAGGCCCAGGCCGCCCTGGTACACGTAACCGATCTGTTTGGTAGCGTCCTTGAAGTCGGCGCTCGAACCGAAATCGAACACGTAGCTGTCGCCGTTGTTGTAACTCGTGTTGATGAAGTCGGCGATGTCCGCGGGGGTTTTCAATCCGTCGATCTCGGCCAGTTGCGGCTTGATCGGGTCGTAACCGAGCTTGTTGATGGCATCGGTGTCCATGCCGGCGGCGTACAAGGTGCCGAGCTTCTGCTCGAGTTTGCTGCCCGTATTGGCCTTGGCATCCTGTGCGGCGCTCTGCAGGATCTGCTTCTGCTGCAGCAGGCTCTTTTCGTGCAGGATCCCGAACGCGCCCCAGCGCGTCTGGTCGGACGGAATCGGATTGGCCTTGTTCCACTTCGCGTTCACGTAGTTGGCGAAGTCGTTGCAGGGGCTGTACTGGTCGTCGACGTCGAATGCGATGGGCTGGTCTGCCGGAATGGCGACGTCGGCGGCGGCCGCGGAAGCCGTGTGGGCCGGCGCAGGCGCGGAGGCCGAGCTGGCGGCTGCCGGACCGGCCTGGTTCTGGGTCGTGTTGCTGCAGCCGGAAACGACCAGGGCCGCGCCGATGGCCAGCGCGATCGGGGTCAGCAGAATCTTTTGCATGAATGGGTCCTTGGATATTGCGGGTGGGTTGCGGACGCGCAAGCGCGTGAGGCGCGGGCCCCCGATTGTGCCAGCATCCACCCGTAATGGTGCAGGACCGTGTCGGAAGTCATGGCCCGTGTCGGCGGTGTCGCCTGCCTTTCCCGGATATCCGGGATCCGCATCCGGATCTCCGTCGCCCCCGGCCGGGGTCCGTCAGCGGATCGCGATGTTGGCGAGTTCGGTGTAGGTCGCCGCGGGTTGCGTGAGGGTGCTTTGCATCAGCGCCACCGCTTCGAATCCGATCGCGCGGGGCGGCGGAGGCAGGGTGCCGAACGCGCAGCCCGGACGCAGGCGCGCCAGCGTGACGTGGGCGCGGAAGTCGCGCGCTTCCGGCTCGAAACCGGCCTTGCGTGCGTGGAATTCGCATTCGCGGACGAGTTCGAGCAGGTGCGGGTCGGATTCGAGCTCCAGAACCAGCATGCGCGGCCGGGCGCGGTTGGGCCAGATGCCGTAACGCTGCGCGGCGATCGCGGGCAACGTGGGCGCCAGTGCCGGCAGCATGTGCCGGAAGTATTCGACTTGCGCGGTGCGCATGGTTCCGAGGAAGCGCAACGTGAGGTGCGTCGCGCCGGGTTCGACCCAGCGCACGCTGCGGGCCGCGCCGGCGTGCGCCCGTTCCAGCATTTCGCGGCTTCGGCGCAGGAGTTGCCGACTGGCCGGGGCGGGAAGCAGTGCAAGGAAGCAACGCATGCCGTGGCCGGAGGCGGTCGCCGCGGTCGCGCTCACGATCCCGTGCGCTCGATGGATTGGTTCGGGCGGGGTGATGCCCTTTCGATGTCCGGCAGGTGCTCGGGGCCGACTGCGCCGCCCGAAACGACGAAAGCCATGGCCTGGTCGATGGTCCAGTCGGTCGCGATCACGCGGTCGACCGGGACGAGTTCGAGATAGCCGCTGGTTGGATTGGGCGCGGTGGGCACGTACACCGCGGCGACCTCGCGTCCGGCCGCGTCGCGGAACGTGCGGGTCACCAGGCCGACGGCTTTCATCTCGCGCGAGGGGAAATCGATCAGCACCACGCGTTGGGTACCGCCGGGTTTGGTGCGCATCAGTGACATCAGCTTCTTGACCCCGCCATAGATCGAGTTGACCAGTGGCAGGCGCTCGAACAGGCGGTCGATGCGGCCGAGGAGACGCCGCCCGAGCACGCGGGTGGACAGCCAGCCGAGCAGGTACAGTGCGACAAGGGTGAAGATGAACGCGAGGATCGAAACGATCCAGTCGCGGTGCAGTGCGGCCGCGGCCCCGGGTGCGCCCAGACCGATCAGTTCGATGATGCCGTTGACCAGGGGCGCGCCGACCCCGGCGAGCAGCGCAAACGCGAACTTGAACACCACCCAGGTGATCCACACCGGGATGAAAGCGAGAAGGCCCGTGATCAGATACCGCTTGATGTGCAGATCGGGCATGGTCGCGGCGTGATCCCCTCGGATGGCGCATTGTAGGCGAGGGCGCGGGCATCCGCCGGGGTGGTGTGATTTTTCTCGGGCTCCGGCGAATCATGGGGAAACGGGTCGGGATCTGGACGATGGCGGATCGGGAACGGCAACGCCGGTTCGAAGCCTTGCTGCGCGAACACCAGCGGATCGTGTTCAAGGTGGCTGGCGGTTACGCACGCAGCGTCCATGACCGCGACGATCTTGCGCAGGAAATCGCCGCGCAGGCGTGGCGCTCGTTCGGCCGGTTCGACGAACGCCGCGCGAAGTTCTCGACCTGGATGTATCGCGTCGCACTGAATGTCGCGATCTCGCACCTGCGAAAGTCGCGGCGCTTCGGCGCGGCGCATGTCGAGCCACTCGGTGCGGCGCATCTCGAAACCGTCGCAACCGCGGACACGTCGCTGTCCGACGGGATGGAACGCGACGAACGCCTGATCGCGCTGCACGGGCTGATCGCGCGCCTCGACCCCCTGAACCGCGCGTTGGTGCTGCTGTATCTCGACGACCGCAGCCACGCGGAAATCGCCGACGTGCTCGGCATCAGCGAAACCAATGTCGCGACCAAGCTCAATCGCATCAAGCAGAAGCTTCGCTGCGGGATGGCCGCGGCGGAACACGAAGGAGCCAAAAATGGAACTCGATGAAATGAAACTGGCGTGGCAGGCGCTCGGGGCAAAACTGGAGCAGCAGCGTACGGTGAACCTGCAATTGATTCGGAACCAGGGACTCGACAAGGTGCGCCGCGGGCTGCGGCCGCTGGTATGGGGGCAGTCGCTGCAACTGTTGATCGGCGTCGGGCTGGCAACCTGGGCGGTAACCTTCTGGGTGTCACACAGGCAAACGCTGCACTTGCTGGTTTGCGGCTTGCTGATGCAGGGCTTCGGGTTGCTGATGATCCTGTCCGCGGCGCGGGTACTGGAGCTGGTGCGGCGCATCGACCACGGTGCGCCGGTAACCGTGATCCAGCATCAATTGGCGGAACTGCGCAAGTGGCGCGTAAGCGTCGAGGCACCCATCAACGCCATGGTGGGCAGCTTCATCTGGATACCTGCGATCGTGATGTCATTGGCTGCGAGCGGATTCGATCCATGGTCGCCTGGTTTGGGGCGGTGGGCGATATTCAGCAGTGTGGCCGGCCTGGGCGTGGTGGCCATGACCCTGTGGCTGGCACGCCGGCTGGGCTACGGTCGCCAGCTGGAAAACCATGCTGCGGGGAGCAGCGTGCTCGCGGCAAAGGGCGCCCTGGATGAAATCGCGCGCTTTGAACGGGAATGAAAAAACCGGCGCGACTTGCGTCGCGCCGGCCTGTGGTGCAGCGGTGGATCGCAACCGGGTCTACTTGTCCTGGTTGTCGGTCGACTGGATGAAGTGCGAGACGTCGTCGTGGAGTTTCTCCAGCGACGGGATGTGGGCGTACACCATGTGGCCCGACGGATAGAACGCGTAGGTGATGTTCTTGCGCAGATTTTCCGGGATCGGCAGGTGCTCTTCTTCGTAAATCGCGGCGTAGAACGGCGTGGCGAGGTCGTAGAAGCCGCCGTTCAGCATCACCTTGAGGTTCGGGTTGTACTTCATCGCGGCGGCAAGGTCGCGCATCACGTTGACGTTCGGCCACGCGAAATGCATGCCGGGCTGCTTGTGCTTGAAGTCCCAGTTGAAATCGTCGG
This sequence comes from Rhodanobacteraceae bacterium, assembly GCA_036278635.1. Taxonomy (GTDB): domain Bacteria; phylum Pseudomonadota; class Gammaproteobacteria; order Xanthomonadales; family Rhodanobacteraceae; genus 66-474. The sequence goes on along the minus strand of DASUKQ010000162.1, from coordinate 8,080 downwards.
CGCCATACACCGACGGCCGGTACTTCATGTCCTTGCCGAACTTGAGGTCACTGCGGACATAGTCGTTGAAGGCCGACACGTAGGCCGAGCTGATCGCCGCCGATTGCGGATCGTAGTCGGATTCCTTGCCCAGCGGGTCCATCGTCGGACCGGAGAAGCGGGTGTCGAGGCGGTCGGTGGTGGTATCCGTGCCGCTCTGGAGTTCGTGCTCGAACATGCCGCCGGTGACGCGCAGGTCGGCCTTCATCAGGTACGCGACGGGAAGGCCGGTGAAGTCGTGCAGCTTCTCCGCGATTTCCTTCTCCTTCGCCTGACCCAGGGTAGAGCCGGCGAACAGGGCCTCACGGTAATCGGTCCTGGCGAATTCGATGACCTCGTGCAGCAGAGGTCCCAGCTTGGTGCCGTCGTATTTCGGCAGCTTGTGGTGGTACCACGCGGTCGCGGCGTAGGTCGGCAGCGCCAGCGCGTAAGGCAGGTCATTGCCCGGATCCATGTCCGCGCCGTCCACGCTGGTGCCGAAGTTCAGGATCTGCGAGAGCAGGATCACCCCGTTGAGGTCGACGTTGTCCTGCGTTTCGAGGATGTACGACAGCACCGCGGAGCGCGTGGTGCCGTAGCTTTCGCCGAACAGGTACTTGGGCGAATTCCAGCGGTCGTACCTGGACAGGAATTGGGTGATGAAGCGCGAGAACGTCTGCGCGTCGCCGTCGATCCCCCAGATCTTCTTGGCCAGCTCCTTGCGGTCCTTGGCGCGTGCGGCCTCGTCCTTGCCCTGCGGCAGCAGGCGCCCGAAACCGGTACCGGGCATGTCGATGAACACCAGGTCGCTGGCATCCAGCAGGCTGTATTCGTTGTTGACCAGCTGGTACGGCGCGGCCGGCGTATGCGAATCGTCGCTGGTGACCACGCGCTTCGGGCCCCACGCGCCCATGTGCAGCCAAACCGTCGAGGAACCGGGGCCGCCGTTGTAGATGAAGGTGATCGGGCGCTTGGATGGATCCACGCCCTGCTTGAAGTACGCGAAGTAGCTCATTGCCACTTCCGGCGTGGATTCCTTCGCGCCGGTGCCGTCGATCACCAGGGTTCCGGCGACCGCCTTGTAGCTGATCGACTTGCCTTCGACGGTGACGGTGCCGTTGGTGGTGGACGACATCGGTTTGGACAGGCGCTGGACCAGGCTTTCGGACCCGTTCTCGTGGCTGGCGCTGGAACCGCTCTGGGCCGAACTGCTGGAACTGGGCGGGGGTGCGGCGAAGGCGGAAACGCTGCACAGCAGCAGCGAAGCAAGGGCAACGGCGAGACGATTGGATTTCATGGACGCTCCCGACGGGTCTGGTCGAATTGAAGCCCGAGCGCCGGGTGGCGTTCAGGAACCCGGGAGTATGCGCGTGGGCATGACAAACGTCATACCCCACAAGTCATGCATCCCGGGTGCTCCCCGAAAACAACCCGCACGTTTCGACAAGCGGGCAGACCCCCGGCTGGTTCCGGGAGAAGCCCGAACAGGCGTCGCATGAGTTGGATGTCATCGGGCTTCGCTGCACCCGACGCCGCGACGGCTTATCGATCCGCGTTCGCCGCGGGTGGCGCCGGATGCGCGGCATCGATCACGCGCACGACGCGGAATCCGACGTTGGTGTAGCCGACGTCCGTGTCCGCGGTGCCCTCCCGTCCCAGCACAGTCTGGCGGCTGCCGTCACGCCAGGAAAGTCCGCGGAAAATCCGCGCACCGGGGCTGCCGCCGGCAATCCATTCGCTGACATTGCCATACAGGTCGTAGGCGCCAACCCCACTGGGCGCGTAGTGCCCGACCGGCGCCGTTTCGGCCGCGCCGTCGTTGCACGACAGGCGATCGTTGTCCATGGCGCTCTGGCGACTGACGTCGTCGACGTTGCCGAGCTGGCACGGATCGCCTTTCGGGATGCCGTGCGCGGCACGCAACCATTCATTGTCGCTGGGCAGCCGGTAGGTTTCGCTGGTGCTGTTGGACAGCCATGCCGCGTAGGCGACGGCGTCGTTCCAGCTCACGCATATCGCCGGATGGTCATCGCCCTGCGTGAAGCCCGGATCCTTCCAGCTCAGGCGGCGCAACCGCGAAAACGGGTTGTAGGCTTCCAGGCATCGGGACGCGGGGCGTCGGGTCGCGTGCACGAACGCGGCATAATCACCGCGGGTGACCTCGACCCGTTCGATCGCGAAGGCCGGCGCATTGCCGGATGCCGGCACGTAGACGAGAACGGGGCCGCCGGAATCGCGCAGGCGCGCGCCGGCGAAGGGCGTGGCCGCGCGTTGCTCGGCCTCGGCAAGGTCGAAGCCTGCGGGGTAGGTCGCGGGCAACGCTTCGGCGAGGGGTTTCAATGCGGCCATCCGCGTGGCATCACGCTTGTCTGCGGCGGACACCATCGCGTCGCCGACCTGCCCTGCGAACGCGGCGCGGTCGGTACGCCAACCCCGGCGCGCCATGCGGCCGGCGTGCGTCGCCAGCAGGTCGCATTGCTTCAACAGGGTGAGCGCTCGCGTTTCCTGCCCGCGTCGCCATGCGTCGGCGAGTTGGCGGCGGACCGTTCCCAGCATCGCGTCGACGCCGGAGGTCGCGGCCTGATTGCCGGGATCGAGGATCAGCGCTGCGAGATATTGCTCGGCGGCGTTGTTGCCGGCGGGCGAGAACAGGTGGCCGCCGGCGCGCAGCGCCTCGGCCTGCCTGATCAATGCGTAGGTGCGGCTTTCGATCGACGCGGCGGTGCTCGCCACGACCGGCGTTGCCGTTTGCGGCACGGGAGCTGCGGGCGCGGGTGAGGCCTGGATCGGTTCCGGTGCGGCCCCCGCCGCCGCAACCGGTCGCGGGCGCGGACCCCAGGTTGCCCACGCCGCCACTGCCAATACCAGCGCTGCACAGAGTGCGGCCACCGCCATCGTCCGTTTGGACGTGCGCAGGCGGGTGGTCATGGCCGGGGCGCCGCCACCCGCTCCACGACCGTCGATCGGAGACAACGCGTCGGCCATTTCCTGCGCGCTCTGGAAACGTCGCTCGGGGGCCTTGGCGAGCGCCTTGTCGATCCAGGGTTGCCAGGCGCCCACCATGGGCGGCAAGCGCGGAATCGGCTGTTCGATGTGCGCGACGGCCGTGGCAACGGGATCTTCGCCCTGGAACGGCGGGGATCCGGTGAGGAATTCGAAGGCCAGTATGCCGATGCTGTACAAGTCGGAACGCTGGCCGGGGGCGTCGCCGCGTGCCTGCTCCGGACTGAGGTACGCGGCGGCCGTTGAATGTCGAAGGCCCAGTTCGCCGGCGCATCGTGCAATGCCGAAATCGGACAGCCGCGCTTGCCCGCGCTCGTCGAACAAGACGTTCGATGCCTTGATCCCGCCGTGCACGATGCCGCGCCCGTGGGCATGGCTCAGTGCATCCAGCAAGGCGCGCAACACCGCGGCGATCCGCAGCGGTTTGGCGCGCAAGGTGTGGCGCGACAGCTTGGCGCTCAGCAGGAACGGCATCGAATGGAACAGACGGCCATCCGGGGTGCGACCTATCTGGTGGACGTCGACGATATTCGGATGCGAAAGTCGCGCATTCGTCCTGAGCAGTTGTTCGAATCGCGCCACGGCGTGATCGTCCATCGACCGCATCAGCTTGACCGCGACCTGGCGCTCGAGCGAGCGCTGCATGGCTTCGTAAACAGTGGCCACGCCACTGGTTCCGATCGGGCGGACCAATCGGTATCCGGGGATTTCGACTCGGCGAGGCTTGGCGTCGTTCATGGTTCGAGTCAGGACGATACCCGGCGCAGGGGTGGCGGCTCACGCGCCGCGGGCTTCGTGTGCACGGGAACCGCGGCCACTATCGTACGCCCCTGGCCGATGTCCGGCTGCGACGACCGTAATCCTGGATGCATCAAGGGTGCCAGTGGGCGCCCGGCGGCGGCCTGGGCGCATCCATGACGACGCCCGGAAGGACGCCCCGCGTGCGCTGGCGGCCGCGACCCCGGGGCCGGCGGGGTGCCCACGGCGATGCTCAGAACAACAACGAAGACATCTTGCGGCGGGTCGCAGCGACCAAGGTGTCGTCGTCGACGATCCGGAAGGCGTCCAGCAGCCGTCTGCGCGCGAGTCCGTCGTTCCAGGCGCGGTCGGCCGCGAGAATCGCCAGCCAGTGCTGCATCGCGTCGGCGGCGTCGCCCTCCAGCAACCGCCGTACGCCCAGACCGTCGTGGGCGTCCATGTCACGGGAATCGCGACCGAGGCGCGCAAGCAGTTCTTCGGCGGCAGGAATGCCGGCCAGCGAACCGTGCAACGCAAGCAGCGCGGCGAGCGCCTTGGCGCGGTCGTCCTCGGCCAGCTCGACGGGCAGCGCATCCAGGTTGGCCTGTGCGTCCGAGATGTCGCCGGTGCGCGCGCGCGCCAGTGCGAGGTCGAGTTTCACGGCGGCGTTGTCGGGGTCCGTGGCCAACGCTTTTTTCAGGCGTGCGACGGCCGCCTGCGGGGTCTCGGCAGGCGCGGGCTCGACGTCACCGGTCTCCGCTGCCGGTGCCTCGATGCGGGCGGCGGGCTCGACGCGGTGCCGCGTGAGGAATTCGCGAACCTGCGATTCCGGCAGCGCCCCGGAGAACGCGTCGACGATCTGGCCCGCCCGGATCAGCACCACCGTCGGGATGCTGCGTACGCCGAACATCCCGGCAAGCTGCTGTTCCTTGTCGCAATCGACCTTGGCGAGGCGGAACGCGCCGGCATACTCGCCGGCGAGCTTTTCCAGGATGGGTCCGAGCGACTTGCACGGCCCGCACCACGTCGCCCAGAAATCCACCAGCACCGGTGTCGTCAGGGATGCCTGCAGCACGTCGGATTCGAAGTTGGCTTCGCCAGCCTCGAACACGAAGCTGTCGGCCGGTGCGGCACTATCGGGCTTGGATCTGAAATTCATGGGCAATCGGAGCGTTCTGTTTTGCTCGTCATCCCGGCATCGCGAAGCAATGTCCGGGATCCGGTGACTTGGCTTCAAGGCATGCGCAAAAGTCACCGGGTTCCGGCTTTCGCCGGAATGACGAGCGGGGTTGCTCGAACTTCCTGCTAGGTGGTGGCCGTTGCCTCACATTCCAAGGCTGGACTTCAGCGCGGCCGCCGTGGGCTTGTCGTCCTGTTTGTACACGGTGCCCGCCTTCATGACGAAGTCCACCTTTTTCATCAGCGCGATGTCGTCGAGCGGATTGCCCGGCACCGCGACCACGTCGGCGTACTTGCCGGCCGTGACGCTGCCGAAATCCTTCGAGTGCTTGAGCAGCGTCGCGGCATGCGTGGTGGCCGCCTGGATCGCGTACATGGGCGGGATACCCGCCTGGGTCATGTACACGAACTCCTGCGCGTTCTCGCCGTGCGGATACACGCCCGCGTCGGTGCCGAATGCGATCTTGACGCCGGCCTTGTAGGCCTTGCCCGCGGTATCCAGGATCCGCGGCCCGACTTCCAGCGCCTTGCGCGCGACCTGCGGCGGGTACCAGCCTTCCTTCGCCTTGGCCATCACGAATTCTCCGGCGATGATGGTCGGCACGTACCAGGTGCCGTGTTCCTTCATCAGCTTCATGTCCTGGTCGTCCATGAAGGTGCCGTGCTCGATCGAATCGACGCCGCCGATCACCGCGCGGCGGATCGCCTCGGCGCCGTGCGCGTGCGCGGCCACCGTGAAGCCATAGTCGTGCGCGGCCGCGACGACCGCCTTGATCTCGTCGATCGTCATCTGCGGATTTTCGGAACTGGATGATTCATCCAGGACGCCGCCCGAGGGCATGATCTTGATGAGGTCGGCGCCGTCCTTGTAGTGCTGGCGCACCGCCTTCCACGCATCCGCGGGTGAGTTGATGATGCCGTCCTTGGGACCCGGGTCGCCCTGCAGGTCCCAGCGGTAACCGTCGGTGGGGTCGGCGTGGCCGCCGGTGGTGCCGATGAACTTGCCCGCGGTGAAGATGCGCGGGCCCGGCACTTCGCCCTTGTTGATCGCGTTGCGCAACGCGATCGAGGAGTTGTCGCTTTCACCGAGGTTGCGCACGGTGGTGAAGCCAGCCATCAGCGTGCGCCGCGCGAAGACCGTGCTTTCGATCGCATAGTCGGCGGGATTCAGCCGGAACTGCTCGCTGTAGGTGTTCCTGTTGAATTGCGACGTCAAATGCGTGTGCGAATCGACGAGGCCCGGCATGCAAGTGTCGTTGGCGGGCATGTCGATCACCTTGGCGCCATCGCGGCTCACGTTGCCCGGCACCACTTCCCTGATCCGCTGGCCCTCGACCACGATGCTGGTCGCACCCAGCATTTTCCCCGCGACCGTGTCGATCAGGTGCGCGCAATGGATGACCGTGAGTGCGGGCGCCGGCGCCGCATCAGCCGCGGTCGGCGCTTCGGCCGCCTGGGCGGCAGTGATCGTCAACGCGGCAATCGCGAGCGTCAGTGGCAGCCTGCGGAAATCCTGGATACGCATGGTGTCCCCTCGGGTGTGATGGAAGCCCGGCATCATAACCACACCGCGAATGGCTGTCGCAGGCCGCAAGTTGCAGCGCCCTGCGCGCCGCCAGCATGTTGGAGCCGATTTCGTTCGCCGGGACAAAGCGGCCGTCGGCACGCCCGCCCGTCCACTTCGCGCCTTCGGCGCCACGCTCTGGACGAACGGCCTCCCTGCACCGCTTGGCGCTTTTGTTGCACTGCGGTAGGCTGGCCGGTCTTGACTCCCAATGCCGGATCGCAACGCCGCCATGCAGGAAACCTACGATCCCCGCGCCCTCGAAGGCGCCGCGCAGAAGTTCTGGTCCGACACCCGTGCCTTCGAGGTGAAGGAAGATTCGCCGCGCGAGAAGTATTACTGCCTGGCGATGCTGCCGTATCCCTCGGGCGCGCTGCACATGGGCCACGTGCGCAACTACACGATCAGCGACGTGATCAGCCGTTTCCAGCGGATGCGCGGCAGCAACGTGTTGCAGCCGATGGGCTGGGACGCGTTCGGGCTGCCGGCCGAGAACGCCGCGATCAAACGCGGCATCCCGCCCGCGAAGTGGACGCGCGAGAACATCGCGCACATGCGCGGGCAGTTCCAGGCGATGGGTTTCGCGATCGACTGGTCGCGCGAGTTCGCCACTTGCGATCCGGCTTACTACGTCCACGAGCAGAGGATGTTCGTGCGGCTGTTCAAGCAGGGCATGGTCTATCGCAGGAACAGTGTGGTGAACTGGGATCCGGTGGACCAGACCGTGCTCGCCAACGAACAGGTCGTCGATGGCCGCGGCTGGCGCTCCGGTGCGGTGGTTGAGAAGCGCGAGATTCCGCAGTGGTTTCTAAAGATCACTGCATATGCCGATGAATTGCTTGAAGGTCTCGATCGCCTTCCGGGCTGGCCGGATGCGGTCAAGATCATGCAGCGCAACTGGCTGGGGCGTTCGGAAGGGCTGGAAATCCGCTTCGATGTCGAGGGCGGCGGCTCCGTCGAGGTCTTCACCACGCGCCCCGACACGCTGATGGGGGTGACCTACCTCGCGGTCGCGGCCGGGCACCCGCTGGCGCAGGACGCCGCGCGCAACAACCCGGCGCTGCAGGCGTTCATCGACGAATGCCGGCGCGGTGGCGTGTCCGAGGCCGAACTGGAAACGAAGGAGAAACGCGGCGTCGAAACCGGGCTCTACGCGCAGCATCCGGTCACCGGGGATCGCGTGCCGATCTGGATCGCCAATTTCGTGTTGATGAACTACGGCACCGGCGCGCTGATGGCGGTGCCCGGACACGACCAGCGCGACTGGGAATTCGCGACGAAATACGATTTGCCGATCCGGATGGTGATCGTCAGCGATCCGGTGCGCGACGCGATCCGCGAACTCGGCCGCGATGCCACAGACAACACCGATGCGATGAGCGCCGCGCTGGGCCAGAGCGGCGCGATCGACGTGATCGAGCCGTCGTCCGCGGAGGCCGTGCTGGACGAGTACCGCCAGCGGATCGTGACCGAGGAACCGTTCCTCGGCTACGGCACGCTGGTCAACTCCGGCGAATACGACGGCATGAATTTCCGGCAGTCGTTCGACGCGCTCGCGGAACGTTTCGAGCGCGAGGG
>DASUKQ010000161.1:0-2251 GCA_036278635.1 Rhodanobacteraceae bacterium | reverse complement strand
CGCAGCCCGGTCTTCGTCGGTATGACGGGCGCTAGAAGACCGCGTCCGCCGGCAAGCGTTCCAGCGGCGGCAGGCTGGCACGCAGGCGTTGCCAGCGTGCGGCGAGGGACTCGCCGGTGAAGGGCTCGCGCAGGTCGGGCGCGATGTCGGCCAACGGTGCCAGCACATGCGCGCGCTCGAATTCCTCGCGTGACAGGTCACTGCTGCACGTGCCGGCTTCGCACCACAATGCGATGTCGAGGTCGAGCGTGCGATCGGCGTAACGCGGCAGGCTGCGGTCGCGGCCGCTGGCGTCCTCCAGATCGCGCAGCCACGCACGCAACTCGTCGCGCGTGGAGTCACTGTCGAACGCCGCCGCACAGTTCAGGAACGGCGCACCCTCGAACCCGACCGCGGCGCTGCGGTACACGGGCGAGGCGACGACCTCGCCGAAACGCCCGCGCAATGCTTGCAATGCGTCGCGCAGATGTCGTTCGGGCTCGACGTTGGAACCGAGGCTGAGGTACACATGTGCCATGGATTTACCCGATGATCCTTGAGAGTCCATTACGAAGTTCGTCATTCCGGGCCACCTGCGTTTTCTGCAGGCGGAACCCGGAATCCAGCCTTTGACCTTTCCATCGAACAGCAATGGATTCCGGGTTCCATCGCCGATAAACCCGGCAATGGCCCCGGAATGACAAGCTCTTTTCGCGGTCGCGCGTACCCACGACGAGTGAGCGTCGAGGACAATCAGGTTTGTCTATGATTTCGAGCCACGTTCCACGATGACCCCGACAGCCGTTGCGCCGCGCACCGCGCCGGGCTTGGCGAGTTTCAGCCGCACCCACGCCACGCCGAATTCTTCGCGGATGATGCCCGCGCAACGCTCGGCCAGCGTTTCGACCAACTGGAAACTCGATGCTTCGACGAACGCGATCAGGCGTTTGGACACCGCCTTGTAGTCGAGCGTGTCCTCGATGCTGTCGCTGGCGGCGGGCCGGGTGTTGTCGAACGCCATCTCGACGTCCAGCACCACCGGTTGGCGCACGCGCCGCTCCCAGTCGTAGATCCCGATGACGGTTTCGACGGTCAGTCCCTCGATGAAAACGGTATCCATGGTCACGCCACTTCCGGCAGGGTTTCCAGGTCCCAGCGCGGCCGCACGCGGATTTCCGGGCCGGTGGCTTGCCCCGCGGCGAGCCGGATCGACCCCGCCAGCGCGATCATTGCGCCGTTGTCGGTGCAGAACGCCAGGCGCGGGAAATACGTGGCGAATCCTTCGCTCCGGCCGGCCGCGGCCAGTTGCGCGCGCAACCGCTTGTTGGCGCCGACCCCGCCGGAAACCACCAGTCGCGTGTAACCGGTCGACGCCAGCGCACGCCGGCACTTGATGGCCAGCGTTTCCACGATGGCTTCCTCGAAGCCGCGCGCGATGTCGGCGCGGGTCTGGTTGCTTTGGTCGCTGCGCTGCCAGGCCAGCAGCACTTGGGTCTTCAGCCCGGAAAAACTGAAATCGAGGCCGGGCCGGGCGACCATCGGGCGCGAAAAACGAAAGGCCTGCGGATTGCCGGATTCGGCCACCCGCGCCAGCGCCGGGCCGCCCGGATACGGCAGTCCCATCAGCTTCGCTGTCTTGTCGAAGGCCTCGCCGGCGGCGTCATCGAGGGTATCGCCGAGGAGGGTGTAGCGCCCGATCGCTTCCACGCCAACCAGCATCGAGTGTCCGCCCGACACCAGCAGCGCCACGAATGGCGGCGCCAAGGGCTCGCTGCCGGACTCCGGCTCCTCGAGCAACGGCGCCAGCAGGTGCCCTTCCATGTGGTGGACCGCGATGGCGGGCACTTCCAGTCCCCACGCCAGCGACCGCGCGGCCGCCGCCCCCACGAGGAGCGCGCCGATCAACCCCGGACCGGCCGTGTAGGCCACCGCGCCAAGGTCGCGCACGTCCAGGCCGGCTTCCGCAAGTGTCTGACGCAAAAGGGGAAGCAGCTTCCTGACGTGGTCGCGGCTGGCCAGTTCCGGCACCACGCCACCGTAGCCGGCATGCAGGTCGATCTGCGAATACAGCGCATGCGCCAGCAGCCCGCGGCCGGGGGCATAGACCGCCACCCCGGTTTCGTCGCAGGAGCTTTCGATGCCCAGCACCGGGCCCTTTGAATTGGTCAAGATATTCACGCTATAATTCCCTGCTCACCCGCGCCCAGCGGGCCAGTTTACCAAGTGGAGCGTCCATGCCCAGCGTCAAAGTCCGCGAGAACGAGCCGTTCGA
>DASUKQ010000160.1:0-3383 GCA_036278635.1 Rhodanobacteraceae bacterium | reverse complement strand
CGGCTACGACTGGAAGGCCATCCGCGCCAGGTACGAGCCCCTGCTTAAGTACGTCGGCGACCGTACCGACCTCAACTACGTGCTGGGCGAGATGATCGCCGAGTTGTCGAACTCGCACACCTACGTCGCGGGTGGCGATCTCGGCCTGCCGGACAAGCCTCATGTCGGCTTGCTCGGCGCCGACTTCGAGCTGGATGCGGCGAGCGGCCGCGACCGGATCGCCGATGTATTCCCCGGCGAGAACGACGAGAAGCGCTACCGCTCGCCGCTCACCGAAGTCGGCGTGGACGTGAAGCCCGGCGACTACATCCTCGCGATCAACGGCACGCCGTTGACCGCCGACGAGAACCCGTACCGGCTGCTCAGGATCGCACCGGGGCAGTTGGTCCAGCTTCTCGTCAATTCGCGCCCGAGCACGGATGGCGCGCGCACGGTACTGGTGAGGCCGATCGACGACGAGATGCCGCTGCACTACTTCGACTGGGTGCAGGCCAACCGCGCGTACGTCGCCAAGGCCAGCGACGGCAAGATCGGTTACCTGCACATTCCCGACATGGGCGTCGATGGCGCGCGCGAGTTCATCAAGTGGTACTACCCGCAGTTGCGCAAGCCGGGCCTGATCATCGACGTGCGCGACAATGGCGGCGGGTTCATGTCGCAGACCATGATCGAGCGATTGTCACGCAAGCTGCTGGCGTACAACTACCTGCGCGGCAGCTCGATCACCGGCACCTATCCGGGCGCGGTGCCACTGGGCCATCTGGCGGCGCTCAGCAACGGCACCACCGCGTCGGACGGCGACATCTTCTCGTACATGTTCAAGAAGGCGAAGCTGGGGCCGCTGATCGGCACGCGGACCTGGGGTGGCGTGATCGGCATCGGCGGACTCGGGCCGTTGATCGACGGTGGCGACGTGTTCGTGCCGCAGTTCGCGGGGATCGTCGGCCTCGACGGCAAGTACACGGTCGAAGGCCACGGCGTCGAACCGGACATCGTGGTGCCCGAGAACGTGTCGGACGAGCTGGCCGGCAAGGATCCACAACTGGACAAGGCGATCGAGGTCCTGGAAAACAAGATCAAGGCGCACCCGATCGATCTGCCACCGCAACCGCCGGGATTGGACAAGGCGCCGCCGTCCATGCGGCCGGCCTCAGCGGCGACGACCGCGGCAGGTTGATCCGGATCGGCACGTGCGCCGGTGGTGAGCCGGCGCACGTCGTGATTTCGTCGCCGGGGGGCGCGAACGAAACCGTCGTGCGAGCGCCGCCACGCCGGGGACTTGCGCTTGCGGCCGAATGGCCACGCGGCGCCGCACACGCCGGACTTCACGCGGCGTAATCGCGGAGCGCATCGGCGGCGTCGCGCAACGAGGCCGCGGCGGACACCGGCGCCACGCCGTGGGCGATGACGCCGAGGCACGGAACCGCCAGTGCGCGGTTCAACGCCACCAGGTTTTCCTTGGGACGCAGCATGTCCGGGTCGATTCGGTTCCCGATCCAGCCGATCAGTTCGCAATCGTCGCCGTGGATCGCGCGCGCCGTCAGCTGGGCATGGTTGAGGCAACCCAGCTTCAGGCCCACCACGAGGATGACCGGCATCCGCAACGCCTGCGGGATCGCGTTCGCGCGAAGCGTGTCCGAAAGCGGCGCCAGCCAACCGCCGACGCCTTCCACCACCACCACGTCGGTCTGCAGGGCGATGCTGTCGTAGGCGTCCTCGATCGGCGGTATCGTGACCTCCTCGTCGACCTCGGCCGCCGCGATATGCGGCGAGACCGGCGCCGGGAAGGCGAACGGGTTGCAATCTTCGTAGCGCTGCGGCTTGGGATCGCTGGCCGCGATCAGCGCCAGGGCATCCTCGCTGCGCAGCCCTTCGGGCGTCGCTACGCAACCGCTCGCGACCGGCTTCATGCCGGTCGCACGCAGGCCCGCGGCTCGCAATGCGTGCAACAGCGAGCAGGCCGTCCAGGTCTTGCCGATGCCGGTGTCGGTCCCGGCAATGAATACGCTTTGTGCCTTCATGGTGGCATCCCTGGATGTGCGCTTTCGGTGTGTTCCCTTCGTGCCTGCAATCCGGCTGGCGTGACAGCGTCCGGCATCGCGCGATAATACGGGTTTCCGCTCCCGCGTTCCTGACCGTGTTCGAAACCAAGCCGATCATCGCAACCAGCAAGCCCGACCTGTACGCCGAACTGGCGCAGCAAGTCCGCGGCCTGCTGCACGGCGAAACCAACCTCGTCGCCAACGCCGCCAATTTCGCGGCGCTGGTGTTCCACGCGCTGTCCAACATCAACTGGTGCGGGTTCTATTTCCCGGACGGCGATGGTCTGGTCGTCGGGCCATTCCAGGGCAAGGTCGCCTGCGTGCGCATCGCGCACGGTCGTGGCGTCTGTGGTGCCGCGGCGGTGGAACGCGCGACGCAGGTTGTGGACGATGTCGCCGCCCATCCCAACCACGTCTATTGCGACAGCGCTTCGCGCTCGGAAATCGTGGTGCCGCTGGTACGCGCCGACGGCTCGCTGCTCGGCGTGTGGGATGTCGACTCGCCCAGCCTTGCGCGCTTCGACGATGACGACCGCGCCGGCATGGAAGCGCTATGCGCGGAGTTCATGCGGGCAGCGGACGCGACGTGAGCCGGTTGACGCGTGGCAGCGGGCCCCGTTGGCGTGGCGGATCGGCTTCGACCTGGAACCGGGCATCGCCCGCGATGTCAGCGGGTTACCCACCTGTCGCGAAGCCCGGGAACAGTGTCATGCCGCCGTCGACGAATATCGAGGCGCCGTAGATGTAGTCGGCCTGGTCGGACGCGAGCCACGCGGCGACGCGGGCGATGTCGGCGGGAACGCCCACCCGCTTGCACGGGATCAGCTTCTCCAGCGCCTGCTCGGCCTCGGGCGTGGCCCAGGCCTTGTGGTTGATCGGGGTCTTGATCGCGCCCGGGCAGATCGAGTTGACCCGGATTTTCTGCGGCGCCAGTTCCTGCGCGATGCTCTCCATCAATTGCATGATGCCGCCCTTGGTGGTGGCGTAATTGCAGTGGCCGCCCCACGGGATTTCCTGGTGCACCGAGCTGGTGAAGATGATTTTGCCGAGCGCTTTCGACACGTCGCGCATGCCGCGCCGGGTGAATTCGCGCGCGGCTTCGCGGGCGACCAGGAAGGCCCCGGTCAGGTTGACGCCGATCACCTGGTTCCACTGTTCGATCGTCATGTCGACGAGCCGGGAATCGCGCTGGATGCCCGCGTTGGAGCACACGATGTCGAGGGTGCCGAATTGCCTGGCGGCCTCGGCGAACATCGCCTGAACCTGGTCCTCCTTGCTGACGTCGGCCTCGATCGCGATGGCCTTGACGCCCTGCTTGCCGAGGTCGTCGCAGATCGCCTG
>DASUKQ010000159.1:0-7053 GCA_036278635.1 Rhodanobacteraceae bacterium | reverse complement strand
TTCCCTCGCCTGCAACTTGCCGGTCGCAACGCCCATCCGCTCCGCAATCCGATCCGCCACCCGCAGTGCGTTGGCGATGATGGTGAGGGTCGGGTTGACCGCGCCGATCGAGGGAAAGAAGCTCGCGTCGACGACATAAAGATTGTCGAGTTCGTGTGCCTTGCAGTCGAGGTCGAGCACCGAAGTTTTCGGGTTAGTGCCGAAACGCGCGGTGCCCGCCTGGTGCGCGGTGCCGCCGATCGGGATGGCCTTGCCGAGGTAATAGTTGCGTTCCAGCAGGAAGGGATGCGCGCCCATCGGTTCCAGCAACGATTCCAGTTTCGCGCGCAGGCGCTTGTGGCCTTCCAAATTGTTGTCGGTCTGCTCGACCACCACGCGGGATCCGTCGTAGCGGATGCGGTTTTCGGGGCGCGGCAGGTCCTCGCTGGAAAGCCAGAAGTCCAGCGAATGCCGCGCCAGGTATTCGAATGGCTTTTCCGGCAGCCATTCCAGCCAAGCCGGCAGCGCCTCGCCGCGGATGGTGTCGGCGTGCGATTTTCCGGTCATCTGGATCAGGCCCAGCGGGTATTCCCAGTCGTCGGCGCCGAAGTAGAAGTCGCTGACGCCGACGGTTTTCTGGAATACCGTCTCGTTGGGCTCGTGCGTGATCGCCATCAGCACGGACTGGTTGTGGCGGATGTAGTTGCGACCGACCTGGTCGGAGCCGTTCGCCAATCCGTTCGGGTGCCTGTCATTGGCCGAACGCAGCAACAGCAGCGCCGACGAGAGCGCGCCGCACGCCACCACCACGAGGTCGGCTGAATAGGTTTCTGCCACGCCGTTGCGTTCGACCTGCACGGCGTCCACCGTGTGCCCGGTCGCGTCGGTATCGAGCCTCGATACGTACGCGCCGGTCAACAGCGTGACGTTGGGATGCGCGGCCAGCATCGGATCGATGCAGATCACCTCGGCGTCGGCCTTGCCGTTGGTCAGGCAGGGATAGCCGTCGAACGCGCCGCAACGGATGCAGGGACTGGTACGCAATACCCTGCCGTCCCTTTCATCCAGCAGGATGCCGAGCGGCATGTGGAACGGGTGCAGGCCGTGACGCGCGAAGGTGTCGGACAATTCCTGCATGCGCGGCTCGTGCGAGACCGGCGGGTACGTGTACGGAGCGCTGCGGGGGGGCTCGGTCGGATCCTCGCCCGCGGCGCCGTGCACGTGGAAAAGCCTTTCGGCTTCGTCGTAGTACGGCTCGAACACGTCGTATTGCAGCGGCCACGCGGGCGAAATGCCGTCCGCGTGGCGGATTTCCCCGAAATCGCGCTCGCGCAGCCGAAACAATGCCGCGCCGTACATCTTGGAATTGCCGCCCACGAAATAGTGCAGGCCGGGGCTGAAGGCCTTGCCATGCTTGTCGTACCAGGTCTCGCGCGCCTGGTAGATGTTCTCGATGAAGATCTTGCGCGGATCCCAGTTGGCGGCGGAGCGCTTCAACCAGTCGCCGCGTTCCAGTATGAGGATCCTCTTGCCGCCGGACGCCAACCGGTGCGCGAGGGTTGCGCCACCGGGGCCGGAACCGATCACGATCAGGTCGTAGTCGTTGTCGGGCATTCCTTCGCGCCTTGCGCGCCGCATCGCGGCGAAGACCAAATGTTGTACCACGGTGGTGCGTGCAAATCAGGTCAACGCGCCGCGAGCGCGGCAGTTGGACCGGCGCCGCCGCGCGGCTATACTCGCACCGATATGCGACATCCACGGGGGCCCGGGGATGCCGTCAGCCTTTTGACCGGAGTCTGCCCGTGAGCACGCATCTCACCCCGTCCGACCGTACCTTCATGAAACATTTTGCGATCATGATCGCCATGCTCGCGGGTACGGCGGTGCTGCTGATCATCATCGGCACCTTCGTATGGGCGTCGCTGCCGAAGGAAAGCAACCAGCGCGAAGTGGCGCGAGCCGGCGACCGCATCACCCCGGTCGGTGCGGTATACGCCGGCGACACCGGTCGCGCCGCGATGGATGCGGCCAAGGCCAGCGCGGCCAAGGCCGCCGCGTCGCAGGTCGCCTATGATGGAACCACCGATGGCAAGGTGATCTTCGACAAGCTTTGCACCACCTGTCATACGACCGGTGCCGCGGGCGCCCCCAAGATCACCGACAAGGCCGCGTGGGCGCCGCGCATCAAGGAAGGGATCGATACCCTGGTCAAGCACGCGATCGACGGTTACACGGGGCCCGATGGCAACCACATGCCGGCCAAGGGCGGCAACCCGGCGCTGAGCGACGCCCAGGTCGAAGCCACCGTCAAGTGGATGGTCTCGCAAGTCCAGTAACGACGCGTCGTCGTCATTCAAATGGAACGTGTAAGCCCTCCCCTTCAAGGGGAGGCGGCCGTAGGCCGAGCGCGTAGCGCTGGTGGGGATGGTGTTGGCGTTGGAATGTCGTGGCGGTACCACCATCCCCCTCCCGGCCTCCCCCTTGAAGGGGGAGGAGGAGACAGGCGCCCGCTGTGCTCTCTCGATCGCCTCAACCGGCGATATAACGCTGCAGGTGGTCGATCTCGGCGGCCTGGTCGTCGATCACCGCCTTGACGAGATCGCCGATCGACACGATTCCGGCCAGCCGGTTGTTCTCGAGCACCGGCAAGTGCCGCACGTGCAGTTCGGTGCACAAATGCATGCATTCATCGACGGTGGTTCCCGGCGACACGCAGGTCGGTGACGGAGTCATGATGTCCGAGACCGGCGTTTCGCGGGACGAGTGGCCCTTCAGGATGACTTTGCGGGCGTAGTCGCGCTCGGTGACAATGCCCGCCAGCGCCTCGCCGCGCAACACCACCAGCGCGCCGACACTGCGTTCGGCCATCAAGCGGATCGCGTCGAGCACCGGTGCTTCCGGGGTGATGGTGTAGACCGCGTTGCCCTTGCCTTCGAGCAGATGCTTGACCTGTCGCATGGGGAGCCTCCTCGCAATCCGGATGGTGGTTCGATTCTAGTCCACCGCCGGCGTGTCGTGCCGTCAACAAGGTTGCGCGACGGAACCCTAGCGAAACCGGTCCCGGGAATCCTCGACCCGGGGCCGCGGCGGGTGCTTGTCCAGTACGTACGCGACGCCGCCCAGTTGGCGCATCTGTCGTTGGATCCAGGCTGCGCGCCTTTGCACGTAGGCCGAGGGGCGGTCGGCGTGCCAGTCGCGCGGATCCGGCAAGACGGCGGCCAGCAGCGCCGCCTGGTGCGGGCTGAGGCGCGATGCGGGTTCGTGGAAATACGCCTGCGCCGCGGCTTCGACGCCGTAGATGCCGTCGCCGAGTTCGGCGATGTTGGCGTATACCTCGAGGATCCGGCGCTTGGGCCAGGTGATGTCGATCAGCACCGTGAAATAGGCTTCCAGCCCCTTGCGGAAGAATCCACCGCCCGACCACAGGAAAAGGTTGCGTGCGGTCTGCTGGGTGATGGTGCTGGCGCCACGCAGGCGCCCGCCCGCTTCGGCCTCGTCGATCGCGGAACGGATCGAGGCGATGTCGAAGCCGTGGTTGAAGGGGAAAGTCTGGTCTTCGCCCGCGACCATCGCCAACGGTGCCACCGGCGCGATCCGGCTCCACGGCACCCACTGATGCCGGATCCGGAATTCGTGATGACCGTGCCAAGCGTGGGAAATCCTGCGTTCGACCATGTAGGCGCTGGTCGGGGGCGGCACGAAACGCAATACCAGGACCACCAGCCAGGTGATGGCGACGAACGCCACCACGGCGGCAAGCAGGCGCCGCAACCAGCGGCGCGCAAACGAACGCCGCCGCGCGGCGCGGGCCCCGATCGAACCGGTCATGCCCGGATATCGGTGACGGCCGTGCCGCTGAACCAGGCTTCCAGCGGTTGCGCCGGCGCATACAGGAAACCCTGCGCGTAGCGGCAGCCCATCTTGAGCAACAGGTCGCGTTGCTGGGACGTCTCGACGCCTTCGGCGATCACCTGCATCGACAGCAATTTCGCCATCGCCAGGATGGTGCGGATCACCGCGTTGCCGCCCGACTCGCTGTCCGCGGTCAGGCTGGTGATGAAAGAACGGTCGATCTTGAGGGTCTGCACGGGGTATTGGTGCAGGTAGGAGAGCGAGGAATAACCGGTGCCGAAATCATCCAGCGACACGCCGACCCCGGCGCCGCGCAACGTTTGCAGGATGCGCTTGGCCTCGGGGGGATTTTCCAGCATCGCGCGCTCGGTGACCTCGACCCGGATGCGCGAGGGCGCCACGCCGTAGTCGGCGAGCAGCCGCAACAGGCGGCGGTCCAGCTCCGGGTTGCGGAAGTGGCGCGGCGAGAGATTGATGCCGACGAACAAGTCGCTGCTGCCGGTCAGGGAGTTCGCGTCGCGGAAAACCTGCTCGTAGATCTGCCAGTCAATGGTTTCCGACGCCCCCGTATCCTCGGCGACCCCGAGAAACTCGGCCGGCAGCAGCAGCCCGTTCTCGGGATGACGCCAGCGCATCAGGGCCTCGTAGCCGATGACGCCGCCGTTGTCGAGGTTCACGATCGGCTGGTAATACGGCACGAACTCGCCGCGGGTCAGGCTGCGGCGCAGGTCGTTTTCGACTTCCAGCAGCGAAACCGCTTCGCGGCGCAGGCCCTCGTCGAACACCGCGTAGCGGTGCCGGCCGTCGGCCTTGGCGCGATACATCGCCGAGTCGGCATCGCGCAGCAGTTCCTCCGGATGCCGGTAGTGCGGGGCCGCCAGCGCGATGCCGATCGAGGTCGAGGTGAACAGTTCCTTGGCGGCGAGACGGAACGGCGCGTTGAGGTCATCGATGATGCGCTTGGCGATTCGGGAAGCCTTTGCCGTATCGGCGATGCCCTCCAGCAGCACCCCGAACTCGTCGCCGCCGAGGCGCGCGACCACGTCCTCCGACTTGACGCAGGCGCGGATGCGTCCGCCGGCCTGGAACAGCAGGTCGTCGCCGATCAGGTGGCCCACCGAATCGTTGATGACCTTGAAACGATCGAGATCCATGAACAGCACCGCGAAACCCCTGGTCGGATCGCCGTGGAAGCGTTCGAGTGCGTGCTCGAGCCGTTGCATCAGCAGGCTGCGGTTGGGCAGGCCGGTGAGCGAGTCGTGCAGGGTTTCGTACTTGAGGCGTGCCTCGATGCGTTCGCGCTCGGCGATCTGCGCGCGCAGGTCGCGATTGGCCAACGCCAGCGCACGGGTGCGTTCCCCAACGCGGTGTTCGAGGTCCGCATACGCGCTCCGCAGCGACTCGCTGGCGCGAACCCGCTCCAACGCATTGGCGATGTGGTAGGAGACGAAGGTCAGCAGCTCCTGGTCGCGCAGCGTGTAATGGTGTTCGGGCGAATAACTTTGCACCGCCAGCGCCCCGACGGTGTGGTCGGCGCACACCAGCGGCACGCCCAGCCAGCACACCGAATCCGGTCCCTGCTGGGTCACGTCCCCGCTGGCGCGCAGGTTCGCGATCTCGGGTGCGTTGGCGAGCAGTGCGGTGCCGTGCTTGAGCACGTATTCGGTCAGGCCATTGGCGAGTTTGCGCGACTGGATCTTCCGGTCGCGTTCGTCCACCGAATAGGGAAAGGTCAGCTCGGTGCTGTCTTCGGAGACCAGCGCGATGTAGAAATTGCGCGCGTACAGCAGGCCGCCCACCACGCGGTGCACGGCCGCGTAGAAATTCTCGATGCTGTCGGTCGTGCTCGCCAATTCGGCGATGCGGAACAGTGCCGCCTGCAGCCGCTCGCCGCGCTGGCGCTCGAGCACCTGTTGCTGCAGCACGCGATTGGCTTCGCGCAGCGCTTCGGTGCGTTCGCCGACGCGGTGTTCCAGTTCGGCGTGCGCCATGCGCCTTTCGAGCGCGGTCTGGATGTGCTGGGCGACGTACGTCAGCAGCACCTTGTCCTGCTCGCCGTAGTGGTGCGACTCGTCGTAACTTTGCACCACCACGCAACCGACGACTTCAGTGCCACGCAGCAGCGGCACGCCCAGCCAGTCCACGCACTCGGCGCCGGTGCCGTGGAACGGCCCGTGGACCTGCGATCCGATCGTGGGCAGCGAGCCCATCAACGGCTTGCCCTCGCGCATCACGTACCAGGTCGGGCCGTGCAGGATGTCCGTCATCGGCAGGTTGCTGGTCGGGTGCGGCGGATCGACATCGACCGTGTCCGCGTAGTACGGGAACCTCACGCTGTCCCGCTTGGCGTCGTACAGCGCGATGTAGAAGTTCTGCGCGTACGTCAGCGTGCCGACGATCTGGTGCAAGGCCTGCAGCATCGTGGTGATGTCGGCGTTGGCGGCGCTGGCCTGGTCGGCGATGGCGTACAGCGCGCGCTGCAGGCGCTCGGCGCGTTCCAGCCGTTCGACCGACTCGGCCAGCGCGGTTTGCTTGCCGAGCGCGTCGATGCGCTCGCGGATCATTTCCGAGGCGGTTTCGAGCAACAGGCGCCGATCGTGATCCGCCGCGGCGTCGTCGACAACCAGGAAGTCGTACCCGGCGAGCCCGATGCACAGGCGCGAATCGGCGGAGGCGACCGTGGCCTCCGTACCGTCCAGGAGACGCCGTTGGACCCGTGCGCCCGGGAGCAGCTGGTACAGCAGCGCACGCGCCGCCGCCTCGATGCCATCGATATCCGTCGCCGCCCACAGTTTGCCGCTGGCCTGCAGCAAGGCCGTGGTGGTGGGCGGCTGGCTGGCCGAAACGGCCAGATGGTGAACGTCGCCTGCCATGAATGGTCCAACCCCTCGATGGCCGAGAGTGTAACCGCGACCGCGATGTGAAAGTCGGATCGGGTCCGCGAAAGCGACCCTTCCGGTTGCGACCCGGTGCCGCGGCGGGGTCGGACCGGCGACACCCGGAAATCCATGCCGGGGCTCGCGTCCGTCACGCAATGGAGCGCTTCGTTCCAGCGACGGCAAGCGGTTGGCGAATTGGCAGGCGGGATGCTTGAAATGCCGCACCGGCCGGTCCAGCAAATGTTAGCAAATTGTAAGTTCATGGCGTACAATGAACCCCAAAGACGGCGCATCCGGCCGTCGCGGACGTGACCCACACAGTAAGGCATCGGTCCCGGATCAG
>DASUKQ010000158.1:0-3392 GCA_036278635.1 Rhodanobacteraceae bacterium | reverse complement strand
TGATCCGCGCGCCGAGGTCCCACAAGGCGGCGTCCAGCGCGTTGCGCGCCGCGCCAGGCGGAAGGCGTGCCTGCAATTCGTCCCGGCCCATGCCGGCGCGCAGGTCCTCGCGCAACGCATCCATTTCATCGAGCACCGATGACACGGATTCGCCGTATCGCGCGTAGGGAACCGATTCCCCGCGCCCGACGCATTCGCCTTGCTTCAATTCGACGGTGGCCACATCCGCGGCGTGCTTGACCCCGCGCGAGATGCGAAACGGTGCGCGCAGCGGCAGGCTGCGGTGCCGGATGTTCAGGTCGCGCAGCATGCCAGCAGGTTGTCGACGATGGCATCGACACCCATGGACACGGGATCCTGGCAGGGCAGGCCCAGCCGCTCGCCGATTTCGCGGCACGCCGCGAGCGCGTCATGTTCGGGAAGGTTGGACGTATTGAGCGCGATGCCGACCGCCTTGACCGCCGGGCTTGTCAGGCGTGCGGCGTCGAGATTGGCCTCCAGGCAACGCTTGAGATCCGGCAGCGGGGAATCGGGAAGTCCGCGCATGTGGGGGCGCGTGGGCTCGTGGCACAACACCAGGGCGTCGGGTTGCGATCCGTGCAACAGGCCCAGCGACACCCCGGCATACGACGGGTGGAACAATGAGCCCTGGCCTTCGATGAGGTCCCAGCCATCGTCTTCACGGGCGGGCGAGATCAGCTCGGCCGCGCCGGAAATGAAATCGGCGATCACCGAATCGACGGGGATGCCGCCGCCGGCGATGAAAATGCCCGTTTGACCGGTGGCGCGGAAATCCACCGTGCAGCCGCGCCCGCGCATGCAACGTTCGATTGCGAGCGCGGTGTACATCTTTCCGACCGAGCAATCGGTGCCCACCGTCAGCAACCGTCGGCCGGGCCGGCTGCGGCCATTGCCGACGGGGATGTTCCGGGTGGATTCGCGCGCGTCGAACAATATCCTGCCGTTGCGGCGGGCCGCGGCCACGATGTCGGCGTTGTCGCCCAGCTTCTGGTGGAGGCCTGCAACCACGTTGAGGCCGGCGTCGAGCGCGGCGATGATGTCGGCGATGGTTTCGGACGCCATCACGCCGCCGGCGTTGGCGGTACCGACCAGCATGGTGTCGACGCCCGCGGCCCTGGCTTGCGCCATGCCCAGGTCGGGCAGGCCGAGCGTCAACGGACAATCACGATGCCGATACTGTCCGAGGCACCACTCGGGTCGCCAATACGCCACCCCCCGCGCGGTCTTGATGGCCAGGTCGTCGGCAGGCCGGCCCAGGTACAGCAGGTACGGCGGTCCCCAGCGGACGGGGTCCGTCGTACTGCCATGGTTCGACATCAGCTGTTCCACTGGATATCCGTTCGGCCGCCAGGATGCCGAATGGAGCATAACCATCGGCAGGCATGGCTCACCAATGAAAAGACGGATACATGGCATAACTGACGGTTGTGGGCGGGTGTGCGGGACGGCAATACCGTTGGCGCGAAGGCGGCCACAGTTGCCTGACGACCGCCACCCATGTTGAACTCGCTTCGGTTGGGTCCAGGCACGGCCGCCACTGCGGTCCGGGGAGCGAACATTCGACATGCGCTTGCGATACATCGAACTCTTCCATGCGGTATTGACCACAGGCAGTCTTACCGGTGCGGCAAAGCTGCTGAACATTTCGCAGCCGGCTGCCAGCAAGGCATTGCAGCATGCCGAAGACCAGCTCGGTTTTGCGTTATTCAGCCGGGTGCGCGGGCGATTGCAACCGACGCAGCAGGCGATGTCGTTGCGCGATCGCATCGAGAAGATCATCCAGGACGTTCATGACCTGCAGCGCCTTACAACGAACATGCGGCAGCCGGGAAGCCACCCGTTGCGGGTCACGTGCACGCCCGCATTGGCGCTGGCGCTGCTGCCCGCCGCGACGGTGCTTTTGCGCAAGACCTTCCCGGATGCGATCGCCGAGTTGTCCACCCAGCACTCGGCGGTGATGTGCGAGTCGCTGATCCTCCGCGAAACCGACATCGGGCTTACGCTCCAGGACACCGGACACCAGAGCTTGCGACAGAAGGCGCTGTGCCGCGGTCGCGTCATGGTGATCGCTCCGCCGGGTTGGTGGCCGGAGGAAGAACTGGCGCAGCCGCTGCCGATCAGTGCGCTGGCAAGCCAGCCCCTGGTCGGCATCACGGTGCGCGACGCGCTGGGCGGCATCCTGGAAAGCCATCTCGCGCAAGCCGATCCGGCGCCCCGGGTATCGGTCTCGGTCCAGACCTACCAGCTGGCCCACGCGCTCGTCGCCAGGGGCGAGGGCCTGGCGTTGGTGGACCCCTTCACGGCGCGCTGTGGCGGCGCGGGCAGCGTGCAGACACGACCGCTCAAACCACACGTGGATGTCGTGCTGTATGCGATGTACCGCCCCGACAGCCCCTTGAATCCGGTGCAGAAGCGATTCCTGGAGTTGGTACGCCAGCTCGCGCAGAGGATACTGACGCAAGGTTGATCCGCCGCAGCGGGCCTCCGGGGCAAGCGGGTCCACAACGCCCGGTTATGCCTTGTGCCGGTCTTTTCATTGGAGGGCTGCGGCCGACAACGCTTATTCTCGACGCTGTCCAATGGGTATCGGGCCACGGCTCCCCCGCTGCGGCCGGGGGAGGATGATTCGGCGTTGCGCGTTCGGATCATGGCCTTGACGCCGTGCCGTCGTCGCGGGCACCGGCGCGCCCGAATGCGACGCGCGTGCGACGAATGGAGGATTCGATGAAATCGTTTCGTGTGATGCTTCCCGCCGTCGCACTCGCCGTCGTCGCGTCGGCCTTCGCCGCGAGCGCGCCGATTGCGGGGTTCCCGCCCGCCTTGCAGCCCGCAGACCTGGTGTTGCGCGACGCGACCATCGCGACGCTCGATCCATTGCAACCGGAAGCGCAGGCGCTTGCCATCCGCGACGGCAGGATCCAGGCGCTTGGCAGTGACGATTCGATCGCCCACTACATCGGCAAGCAGACGAAGGTGCTGGACCTGCATGGTGCATTCGTCACCCCCGGATTCATCGAGGGCCACGGACACCTGCTGCAGACCGGCGAATCGCTGATGCAGATCAACGTCGGCAAGGCGGCCAACTGGGATGAAGTCGTCGCGATGGTGAAGGCGGCCGTGGCCAAGGCCAAGCCCGGCGAATGGATCGTGGGCTTCGGCTGGCTGGAGAGCAAGTGGAACCGCGTACCCCAGCCGAACCTGCTCGGGCTGCCCTTGCCGGGAAGCCTGGATGCGGCGTCGCCGGACAACCCGGTGTTGCTGACAACGGCGAGCTACCACGGGCTTTACGCCAATGCCCTGGCCCTGAAATCCGCGGGCATCACCGACGACACCCCCGACCCGGTCGGTGGCACCATCGTGCGTGACGCGCA
>DASUKQ010000157.1:0-11844 GCA_036278635.1 Rhodanobacteraceae bacterium | reverse complement strand
GCGCAATCGCACCGCCGCGGCCTCCTCGATCGCCTCGCGCTTGCTCAGGCCCTGCAGTCGCTGCGCATCGTTGGCGAACTGCACGATCAGGATCCCGTGCTTGCTGATCAGGCCGATCAGGGTGACCAGCCCGACCTCGGTGTAGATGTTGAGCGTCGAGAATCCGAGGTTGATGAACAGCAAGGCACCGAAGGTCGCCATCGGCACCGCCACCAGGATCACCAGCGGGTCGCGGAAACTCTCGAACTGCGCCGAAAGTGCCAGGAACACGATGATGATCGCGAAGAACATGGTGACCAGGAAGCCGCCGGACTCCTGCTGGAACTGGCGCGACTGCCCGGCGTAGTCGGCCGCATAGCCGCTCGGTGCGACCTGCTGCAGCGAATCGCGCATGAACTGCAGCGCCTGGCCCAGCGACACGCTCGGCGCGATCACGCCGGAGATGGTCGCGGAGTTCAACTGCTGGAAGTGGTTGATCGACTCCGGCACGGTCTGGTAGGTCAGGTGCGCCACCGTCGATGCCGGGATCATCTGCCCACCGGGCGTCTTGATGTAGTAGTTGTCGAGCTGGTCCGGATTCAGGCGGTCGACCTGCGCGACCTGCGAGATCACCCGGTAGGCACGTCCGGAAATCGAGAAGTAGTTGACGTAGTTGCCACCCAGCGCCGCGGACAACGCCGTCCCGACGTCGCGCTGGGTCAACCCGAGTGCAGCCACCTTGGCGCGATCCAGGGTCACCGTGGCCTGCGGTTGGTCGATCTTGAGGTCGGAATCGACGAAAAAGAACATCCCCGACGCCTGGGCCTTGGCGAGCACCTCGTGCGCCACGTCGTTCAGGTTCTGGAATGGCTCGGTGGTCTTGATCACGAACTGCACCGGCAACCCGAACGCACCCGGCAACGACGGAAACTGGAACACCGCGACGCGCGCTCCCGCGATGTTGTCGAGTTTCTGCTGCACGGCCTGCTGGATCTCGGTGGCACTACGGCTGCGCTCGCCCCACGGCTTCAGCATGATGCCGGCGAACCCGCTGTTGACCCCCTGCGAGCCGTCCACCTGGAAAATGTGGGTGTATTCGGGCAACGCCTTGGCGATGTTGTACACCTGCCTGGAGTACAACGCCATCTGGTCGATGGTCGCGTTGGGCGGCCCCTGGGTGTTGGTCAGCACGATGCCCTGGTCTTCCTGCGGCGCCAGTTCCGACTTCGCGGTCTTGAACAGGTACACGTTGCCGAGCAGGATCATCACGCCGAACACCACTGCGACCAGCCAGGTGTCCAGCGAGGAATGCAGGATGCGCCGGTAGCGGTCACGGACGTTGTCGGCGATCCGGTCGATGCGCTTGACGAAGGGTTTTTCGTGGTCCTTCTCGCGCAGCGACTTCGAGCACATCATCGGCGAGAGCGTCAACGCGATGATGGCGGAGATGACCACCGCACCGGCCAGGGTGAACGCAAATTCGGTGAACAGCGCGCCCGTCAGCCCGCCCTGGAAACCGACCGGTATGTAGACCGCCACAAGCACCACGGCCATCGCGATGATCGGCCCTGCCAGCTCGCGCGCCGCCAGCAGCGCGGCCTGCAGGGGAGACTGGCCCTCCTTCATGTGACGGTCGACGTTCTCGACCACGATGATGGCATCGTCGACCACCAGTCCGATCGCCAGCACCAGCGCCAGCAACGTCAACAGGTTGATCGAGTACCCCAGCAGCAGCATCACAAGGAACGCGCCGATCAGGGACAACGGCATCGCGACCAGCGGGATCACCAGCGATCGCAGCGTCCCCAGGAACAGGAAGATCACCACCGCCACGATCAACAACGTTTCGACCAGGGTCTGCACGACCTCCTCGATCGATGTGCGGATGTAATCGGTGCCGTCGAACACGATCCGTGCCGTCATGCCGGCGGGCATTTGCGACTGGATCGTCGGGAACACCTTGCGTACACCCGAGATCACGTCCAGCACGTTGGCCTCGGGCGCAGCCTTGATGCCGATGAACACCGAGCGATTGCCGTCGAAGGCGACGTTGAAGTCGTAGTTCTCGGCACCCAGCGTGACCCGGGCGACGTCCTCGAGGTGGACGATGTCGTTGCCGTCGGCCTTGACCACCAGGTTCTTGAACTCGTCCACCGTGTGCAGGTCGGTCGCGGCGGTCAGGCTCACGCTGACCATCTGGCCCTTGGTGTTGCCGATCGCCGAAAGAAAATTGTTGGCGGCCAGCGCGTTGTTGACATCGGTGGCAGTCACGCCGTGAGCGGCCATCTTCACCGGATCCAGCCAGGCACGCATCGCGAAGGTGCGCCCGCCCAGGATCTGCGCGCTTTGCACGCCATCCACCGCATTCAACTGCGGTTGCACCACACGCGTCAGGTAGTCCGTGATCTTGTTGGTCGGCAGGGTCTCGGAATAGAACCCCATGTACATCGACGCGACCTGCTCGCCGGTCTGCAGGGTGATCACCGGCTGCTGCGCGGCTTGCGGCAGCTGGTTCTTGACCGAATTGACCAGCGCGCTGATCTCGGTGAGCGCCTTGTTGCCGTCGTAGTTGAGCCGCAGCGTCGCGGTGATCATCGACACGCCGGGCGTACTGGACGAGGACAGATAGTCGATACCCTGGGCCTGCGCGATCGCCTGTTCCAGCGGCTGGGTGATGAAGCCCGCCATGGTCTGCGCGTCGGCGCCGAAGTACACCGTCTGCACGCTGATCGTCGCGCTCTCGGTCTTGGGGTACTGGCGGATCGGCAGCGAGGTCACCGCGCGCAGGCCCAGCACCAGGATCAGCAGGCTGACCGTGGCCGCGAGTACCGGGCGCTTGATGAAAAGATCGGTGAATTTCATGTGTTTTCCTCCCTCCCCTTCAAGGGGAGGGCCGGGGTGGGGATGGTTCCACGGAAGCGCGAATCAACCCCACCCCCATCCCTGCCTTCACCCTGAAGGGGAAGGAGAAATGCAGGCCATCGGGAACTTGCGGGCACCGCGCGCACGTCATTCCTCCACCGGACGCGGATTCGGGCTGAACGCCGGTTGCACCTTGTTGTTGATGTTGACCGGCGTATCGTTCTTGAGCTTCAACTGGCCGCTGGTGACGACCACGTCGCCTTCCTTGATGCCGGACAGGATGGCGACCTGGTCGCCGCGCGTTGGGCCGACTTCGACGATCACCTGTTGCACATAGTGCGACGGGCCCTTGTCGCCCTGGCCACCCGATGGCTTGTCTCCGGCCTTCGCCGGCACCGGCTTGCCGTTCGCGTCGCGCGCGGGCGGTTGTCCCTCGTGCACCACGAACACGGTGTCGCCGTAAGGCGCATAGGTCACCGACGTCTGCGGCAGCGTCAGGTAGCGGCGCGGGCTGCCGCTGTCGACCGCGACCTCGGTGAACATGCCCGGCACCAGGTTTTCGTCGGGATTGGGGACGATCGCCTCGACCCCGACGTTGCGGGTCGACAGGTCGACCTTGGGATCGGACGCCGAAACCTTGCCCGCGAAGGTCTTGCCGGGAAACGCGTCGCTGGTGACCTCGACCTTGCCGCCAACCTTTAATTGCTCCAGTGACGACTGCGGCACCGTGAAATCGACATACACCGGGTCCAGTTGCTGCAGCGTCGCGACCTTGGTGCCGGTACTGATGTACTGGCCGGGATTCACGGTGATGATGCCGACACGTCCCGCGAACGGCGCGCGCAGGGTCTTCTTCGCGACCAGCGCGGCCTGTGCATCGGCCTGGGCGCGCGCGCTTTTCAGGCTGGCCATGTCGGTGTCGTACTGGGCCTTGCTGATCGCCTGCACGGCGAGCTGCTTTTTCGCGCGATCGGCGGTCAGCTCCGCCAGCTTCGCCGCGGCCTGCAGCGAGGCCAGCGTGGCGCGGTCCTGGTCGTCGACCAGCTTGATCAGCACCTGGCCCTCCTTCACGTCGGCGCCGGACTTCACGTCCACGCTGTCGACCAAGCCGTCGACATCGAAGGCCAGATCGACGCCGTGCACGGCGCGCACGTTGCCGAACGCCTCGACATGCGGCTGCCAGTCCTGGTACTTCGCGGCCATGGTGCTGACCGTCTGCGGCGGGTTGGCCATGGACTTCATGAACTTGCCGATCATGATGCCCTTGAACGTGTTGAAGCCGATCAGCAGCGCAAACAGCACTGCCACCGCCACGATCACGATGATCAGGCGCTTGCGCAGCTTGGGACGAGCGGAGGTTTCGTTTACGTTCATGGGGTCACTTTTTTTCGATCGTGTCTAATCGCGAGATCTCGGCCATGCATCCCCTCTCCCTTTGGGAGAGGCGGCCGCCGGCCGAGCGCGCAGCGCTCCCCGAAGGGGCGGGTGAGGGTACGGACCCGCGTGACATCGCTGATCCCTGGACCGTTGCTTCGCCGCAGACCCGAACCCTCATCCGGCGCTGCGCGCCACCACGGAGTTTCTGGCCATGGATGGCGGTTCTCCCCAAGGGAGAAGGAAAAACCTATTGCTCCTTCTTTGCGATCGACTCACCGTCCTGCCAGCCGCCACCCAATGCGGCGTACAAAGCCGCGGTGTCGGCGAGGCGCGCCGTGCGCGCCTGGATCAGCCCGATGCGTGCCTGCTGGTACTGTTGCTCCGCGGCCAGCAGGTTCAGGTAATTGACGGCCCCCACGCGGTACTGGGTGCGCGTCAGTTCGAGCAGCTTGCTCGCGTCGCGCTCCGACGTGCTCTGCGCATCGAGCGCATTTGCGTCGAACTGCAGCGCCTGCAAGGCATCGGCGACATCCTGGAACGCGACCAGCACGACCTGCTGCCAATCTGCCAATGCCATGTCCATGCCGGCTTCCGCGGCGCGCTTCTTGTGCAACAGCTCGCCGCCGTGGAACAGCGGCTGCAGGAGATTGAGGCCGATCGACCACGCACCGGTGCCGGTCGAGAACAAATCGCCGGCGTGCAACGCCTGCGAACCGGCGCTGCCCGAAAGGGTGAGCTGCGGCAACATGTTGGCGGTCGCGACGCCGACGCCGGCGGTCGCGGCGTGCAACTGCGCCGAGGCGGCGCGGATGTCGGGCCGCTGCGCGACCAGCGAGGACGGCAGGCTGACGGGAATGTCGGTCGGCAGGGTCACCTTTTCCAGCGTCACGGGCTGGAGGTTGAGCTGCGCGGGGGTCACGCCGAGATAGGTCGCAAGCTGGTTCCGGGTCGCGGACAGTTGCTTGCGCAACGGCGGCAGGGTGGCCTGGACCTGGGCCAATTGGGAACGCACCGCCAGCGTGTCGGACAGCGACTTCGCGCCGATCGCCTGCTGCTTTTCGGCGATATCGAGTTCCTGTCGCAGCGAATCGGCGATCTGTTCGGTCGCACGGACCTGCTCGCGCAGGGACGCCTCCTGCAGCGAGGCCGTGACCACGTTCGCGGCCAGCGTCAGATACGTCGCGTCGAGCTGCGCGTGCTGCACGTCGGCAAGGGCCTGTTGCGCCTCGATGCCGCGGCGCACGCCGCCGAAGATGTCGAACACGTAGCCGATGCTGACGCCGGCGTTGTACACGGTGAAGGGGCTGGACGCGGACGCGCCGCCACCGAGGCCTGCAAATTGTGCGCCGGACTGCTTCTGGCGCGTCGCGCCGGCATTCGCGTCCACCGACGGAAACAGGCTGCCGCCGGCCGCCTTCGCGTTCTCCTCGGCCTGCCGCAGCGCGGCCTGCGCGGACGCAATGGTCGGGCTGTGCGCGAGCGCGGCCTGCACGCGGCGATCCAGTTCGTCGTTGCCGAACGTGGTCCACCAGCGCTGCGGCACGCCCTCGCCTTCGAGGAAGCGCTGCGCGTCACCGCCGGCGGTATCCGCCGAGGCGGTGGCCGACGGCAGCGCCGTCGCGGTATAGCGGTCGACCGCGGGCGCCGCGGGGCGCCGAAAATTCGGGCCCACGGCGCAACCGGACAGGACGAGCGCGACCAGCATCGCCGTGGCCCGCCCCGCGACGGGCTTGAGATTGGAAAAGGGGGATGTCATGCAGACCAGCAGTCCGATTCGGGGCTTTCCGAGAACGCGTGGCGCAGTTCATATAACTGAACCGATGGGTATTGTATTTTCAACCATGACGCGATGCAACATTTTTCCGCGGTCGACGGCAATCGAACCCGGAAGCCGCCGTGTGCGCCCGCCGTGTCCGCGCGGTCGTTCGATCTTCGCGCCGGTCACCCGCACCGTGCACATTGAAGCCCATCCGACGGGCGAGGGGTAGAGCCGAAAGTCGTGCTTTTCAACATGACAGTCGTCAACTGATGGGGCGACGATCGACCCGACGCGATTTCGACAATCGGGGTGTCAGGCGAGCGTGTCGCGAAACGCGGCCAGCGAGGCGCGCCACCAGTCCGCGGCACGCGCGAGGGTCGCGCGCTCTGGAAAACCGTGGCGGGCCGCGTGTGCCTGCGGCA
Source organism: Rhodanobacteraceae bacterium (assembly GCA_036278635.1). Lineage (GTDB taxonomy): Bacteria > Pseudomonadota > Gammaproteobacteria > Xanthomonadales > Rhodanobacteraceae > 66-474. The sequence continues at coordinate 5,445 of DASUKQ010000157.1, read as the reverse complement.
GCGTATCCCAGGCGCGGTGCTCGATCGATACGCGGGTCTCGTCGCCCACCGCTTCGAAGGATACTTCGACTTCGGTGGACTGTTCGGGCGCGAAGTTTGCCTGTCGCCATGCGAATACCAGGCGGCGGCCCGGTTCCCATACCGAAATTCGGCCGATCTCGAACTCCGCGCCGTCGTCGAAGGTCGTGTATAACCGGCCCCCGGCGCCGGGCTCGACCGCCAGCCGGCCGTCGCCACGCCGCGTAATACGGAACAGGCCGCTCGGCCGCCACCAGGTGGCGATATCCCGCGTGAATGCCTCGAATGCGCGCGCCGGATCCGCCGGGACGCGGATTGCAAGATACACCTTCGACGTCGTGGCCTGCGCTGTCATGGCCTGGTCTTGCGCACGTGCGCCCTGAACGCACCAAGCTGGCCGGCCCACATGTTCTCGATCTGTTCCAGCCATGCCTTCAACTCGGCCATGGGCGCAGGCCGCAAACTGTACACGCGCACCCGCGAATCGAACTCGTCGCGGGCCTCGTCGACGAGACCGGACCCGCGCAGCACGCGCAGGTGCCGGCTCATCGTGGGAAACGAGGTGTGCGTCGCGGCGGCGAGCTCACCGGCACGCCGTGGGCGCTCGCGCAGCAGTTCGACGACGCGCCGGCGGCAAGGCACGGCGAGCGCGGCCAGCGTGCGGTCGAGTCCCGCGCCATTCACTTCAGTTTCTTGAACTTGAACCCGCTCGCCGCCTCCATTTCCTTCAGGGACAATTCCCTGACCGGCTGGGCGAACGTCCAGTGGTGGCCCTCGGGATCCACGGCCATGTAGGTACGGTCTCCGTAGAACTGGTCGGCCGGCTCCATCTCGATCCGTGCGCCAGCGCGGCGCGCGCGCTCGCAATGCTCGTCAAGGCCGCGATCAATTCGCACGTGGATGCGCTGGGTGTTGATGCCGTCGACGGCCAGGGGACTGCGGGTCCACTCCGCCCACTCGTTGCCGATCATCACCACGCCTGCGCCAAAATTCATCTCCGCGTGCACGATGTTGCCATCACTGTCGGTCAGCACCTCGTTCGGCTCGAAGCCGAAGGCCTGCTGCAGCCACTCGAGTGCTGCGCGGTTGTCCTTGTAGATCACGGCCGGTATGAAGGAGGGACGAGGAAAGCCGGGGTTGCCCATGGCACGACTCCTTTGTTTGCTGTCCGCATTAATAGTTAACACTATTTGCAATTATTTGGCAAGCCCTGCCCCACGGCTCGCGTCGTCGCGCGGCAGGACCGGGACGATGTGGTTTCCGGGCGGCACCGATTCGGGCAATCCGGCCAGGCGGTACTTCGAAAGACCAAGGCGGCCGGACCCTGCATTCCTTTCGCGGTGGGCGTGCCTGACCCGAACCGAATCCCCGGAACCAGAGGCTCCTAGCGATGCAATTCGGCGAGATAGGCCTCGCTCTGCATCTCGATCAGGCGACTCACGGTCCGTGCGAACTCGGCCCGCAGGCGGTGCCCGTCATACAGGTCGACCACCGGGACCTGCGCGGTCACGGCCAGCTTGACGCGGCGATCATACAATTCGTCGACCAGGTGCACGAAGCGCTGCGCGGCATCCTCGTTGAACGGCGCGAATTGGGGCAGGTGGGAGATCAGGATTGCCGACCATCCGCGCGCCAGCGCGATGTAGTCCGCAGAACCGTAGGGGCCGTCGCACAGGGCCGCGAAATCGAACCAGACCACCTGGGTGCACATCCGCCGCACGCACAGCGCGCGGCCGTCGATCTCGAGCTCGCCACCCTCCTGGACGGCATCACGCGCCAGTTCGTCGAACAGGCGCCCCAGGGCGGCCTCGGCGTGCGCGTTGTCCGGCGCCAGGTAGACCGGTGCGCGGGTCAACGCACGCAGGCGCCAGTCGTGCCTCGATGCCAGTTCCAGTACGTCGCATTGCCTTTCGATCAGGCTGATCGCGGGCACGAAGCGCTCGCGCTGCAAACCGTCGCGGTACAGGTCTTGCGGCGGCGTGTTGGATGTGGCGACCAGCGCCACGCCGCCCCCGAACAGCGCCCGCAGCAGGCCGTACAGGATCATCGCGTCGCCGATGTCGGTCACCATGAATTCGTCCACGCACAACACCCGGCCACGCGCGGCGAAATCCTGCGCCACCCGCGGCAACGGATCGCGCATTTCACCGAGTTCGCGCAAGCGGGCGTGCACATCCAGCATGAGACGATGGAAATGCACGCGCAGCGCGACGCCATCCGGCAGCGACGCGACGAACTGGTCCATCAACAGCGTCTTGCCTCGCCCTACCGCACCCCACAGGTACAGGCCGCGCACCGGCGCCGGCCCCTCGAGGCGCTCGCGCAGACGCGCCAACCAGCCGGGCGGCGGCGCGAGCAACGCGGCGTGCAGGCGATCGAACGCTGCCAGCGCGGGGCGCTGTGCGACATCGTCTTCCCAGCGGCCGTCGGTGACCCCGTGTTCATAGCGCGCGCTCGGTGTACTGGCGCAGAGATTCAACGGCAGGTCCATGTCAATCGAGCGAAATTGAAACCAGACAAAGCCGGTGTGAGGCCGGGTCGCGTTTGTGCGGCGTTCCGTTCAAAGCGGCTGTTGTGAGAAGTCAGGGCACGGATGCCCGTTCTGATGTTTAGAAGCGACTTGCGGCGCAATGCGCGACGGGGCTCGTCAAAGCAGCGATCACGGACGATCGCAATGAGAAGGCGGCAACCACGCCCGCACGGCGTTCTTCACGACGCCGCGCAGGTCCATGAGGCGCCGGTGGAAGAAGTGCCCGGTCTCGGGCATGCGGATCAGGGTCGGCTTCGGATCGAGGGTTTCGATCCAGTCGAAGACCGCCTGCGGATCGACCACTTCGTCGTCCTCGCCCTGCACCACCAGCCAAGGGCAGCCCGGCATCGCGATTTCGCCGAAATCGTACAACCCGGCAGGCGGCGCGACCGTGATCAGCGCATCGGCCGCAAGCGAGCGGGCGCAACGCAGGGCGACATAGCTGCCGAACGAAAATCCGGCCAGCCACAACGCATCGCCGGGGCGCACCTTGCGCACCCACTGCGCCACGGCGACCAGGTCGCCGCTCTCGCCGTCGCCATCGTCGAACTCTCCGCTGGAGGCGCCCACGCCGCGGAAGTTGAAGCGCACCGTGGCGAGACCGGACTCGCGCAAGCTGCGCTCGAGCATCGTGACCACCTTGTTGCGCAGGGTGCCGCCCTGTTGCGAATTCGGGTGGCAGATCACCGCGGTTCCGGCACGCGCGCATTCTGCTTCCGGCACCGCGGCCGCCACTTCGAGCGTACCGGCGGGGCCCGGCAACGCGAAAGTCGTGGGGCTGTCTGGAAAGCCGGACGGGGCCGGCGGCAGGGGATCGCTCATCCGCGCATCATACTAGCTAGTGCGATCATCCTTGATCGCTGCTTTTTCGAGGATCATTGCGAATTGCTGCATCGCGCGCCAACAACCTTCAGAACGGCCATCCATGGCCTGACTTTTCACAAAAGCCGCGTTGATCGGACCATCCGAGCGGACTGATATGAACCATCTCGCCCATGCCTTGCTCGCCGATGCCGGCGGCACCGAGTTCGCGCTCGGCAGCGCGCTCGGTGACTTCACCCACGGGCGGCCGGATCCGGCGTGGCCCGCCTCCCGCCAGGCGGGGCTGCGCTTCCATCGCACGATCGACCGCTTCACCGACGAACATCCGGAGGTCGTTGCCGCGCGCGGGCTTTTCCGCCCGCCGCTGCGGCGCTATGCGGGAATCGTGCTGGACGTGTGGTTCGACCATCTGCTGGTGCTCGAATGGGACCGATTCGCCGCGGACAAGCCGCTGCCGCGATTCTCGAACCGCTGGCTCGCGCTGCTCGACGGGCGCGCGGCGGAGTTGCCGGCTTCGCTGCGCGCATTCCTCGCCTGGATGCACGCCCACGAACTCCCCGTCGCCTACGGCGACGAAGCCACCCTGGACACCGTCTTCCACGCGCTGGAGCGGCGCCTCTCGCGGCCTTCGCCCATCGGCGAGTCGCTGCCCGCCTTGCGCCTGCACGCGGACGCACTGCAACAGCACTTCGATGTTTTCTTCCCGCAACTGGCAACCTTTGCTTCGCACCAGCGCGAGCGGCTACTCGAATGACGGACCGGCTGCGCCGGCCTTGACCGCCTCCGTCGACGTTTGACGGCTCGCCACCACCGCGCGCCAGCCGAGCCAGCCGGCGAGACCGGCCACGACCGCGGACAACCCGCCGATCGCCCCGAGGGTTGCGCCCAGCGCACGCAGGCCTTCCAGCCCGCTCGTGACCGTGACGTCGCCGAACCGCCACACCGCCGTCTCCACGAAATTCTTGCCCTTGTAGCGGATCTCGCGCGCGGCGCGGGTGTACAGCGCGTCCGACGCCGGCTTCGTGACCCCGTAGGCGAAGCTGCGGGTCACCACCAGCATCAGCGGAATCAGTGCGATCGTGACCCCGGCGACCCCGAACTGCGCGGCGCCGAGGACCGCGACGGCCAGCAGCACCGCGACGTTCACCGCGGCCGGCAGCACCAGCCCCGGCACGACGCCGAAGCGCGGCAGCATCCAGCGCGTCAAGCCGAGCTGCAGGATCATCTGAGCGACGTTGACGGTCAAGTCGATGTGGCCGTAGAACGCGGTGCGCGCGGCGGCGTCCGCGAAATGCGCCTTGGCGTAATCGGCGACCAGCGCGTATGCGAGCGTGCCGACGCCATCCGAACACAACATCAGCAGCGCCATCAGGCGCAGGAACGGATTGGCGAACGTTGCGAGCAGCCCGGCCAGCAGCGACCCGCCGATCGGCGCCGGGCCCGCGCGTCCACGGTCCTCCCACGCGGACAGGTACAGCATCACGCCCAGCGCCACCGCCAGCAACCCCGCCGACACCGCGGGCAGCGGCGCCACCCCGACCCGCACCGCGAGCAGCGAAGTCAGTGCCGGGCCGACCAGCGCGCCGAAAGCGCCACCCAGCGCGATCAAGGGAAACGCGCGCTTGGCCCGTTCGCCGTCGAACAGGTCCGCCATCAGGCTCCAGAACAGCGACACCACGAACAGGTTGAACACGCTGACCCAGATGAAGAAACCGATGCCGAGGTTGCGCGCACCGATCCGCGCCTGGGCCGCGAACAGCGGCACGAACGCGACCAGGCAAACGATGAAGAAACCGTAGCTCCAACCCAGCAATGCGCGTCGCGGCAGACGGGCGGTCAGCCAGCCGAACACCGGCGTGATCGCCAGCGTTGCAAGCAACGTGCCTGTATAGAACCACGGCAGCGCAACCGATCCGGTGGCGCCGGCGAGCTGGTCGCGCACCGGCCGGATCACGTAGTACGCGGCCAGCACGCAGAAGAATGCCAGGGCCGCCAGGCCCACCACGCGGCGCTCGCCGGACAACACTTCGTTAGCCAAACAATGAATGCCTGTTCGAAGCCGCTGTTGTGAAAAG
>DASUKQ010000156.1:0-8805 GCA_036278635.1 Rhodanobacteraceae bacterium | reverse complement strand
TCGCTGCGGGCGCAACTTGCAGGACCCGCCCTGCCCGAAGCGGTCGCGCGGCAAATCCCGCGCGACGCACAAACCGTGCATGGCCTGCTCGGGGTATCGCCGTGGCGTGCGACGCCGAAGTTTCATCGCGCCTTGCCGCTGCCCTTCGACGTGATCGTGGTCGACGAGGTGTCGATGGTCGACCTGCCGCTGATGGCCAAGTTGGTGGATGCGGTGCCCGAGACCGCGCGCCTGATCCTGCTGGGCGACCCGGACCAGCTGTCCGCGGTCGAAGCGGGCAACGTGCTGGGCGCGCTGGTGCAGGCGGCAAGGGATGGACCACTTGCCGACTGCCACGTCGCGCTGACGCGCAGTCACCGATTCGGGACCGATTCGGCACTGGGCGCGCTGGCGCGCGCGATCGCACTGGGCGACGTGGACGCAGCGCTCCACGCCTGCGAGCGCGATGCTGCGGTGGCCATCGCCGATGAAACGCGCGTTGCGCGGTTTTTCGATGACGCGGTCGCGGCGTTCCGTGCGGTCGTCGACGCCCACGATCCGGCGGAAGCACTGCGCGCCGCACGCGGCTTCCGCGTGCTGACCGCGCTCAGGCAGGGGCCTTCCGGCTGCATCGCGATCGACCGTGCCATCGCCGCGGGGCTGCAGCGCCGGCTGGGCGCGCGGGTGGACGACCGCTGGTGGCAGGGGCGACTGATCCTCGTCACCGCGAATCGCCCCGAGCTGAAACTGTTCAACGGCGACACCGGCGTGGCCTGGCCGGATGCCGACGGCGTGCCCAAGGTCTGGTTCGACGGCAGCGACGGCAAGCCGCGCGCACTCGCCCCGGCAGCACTGCCGCCGCACGAAGGCGCGTTTGCGCTGACCGTGCACAAGGCACAGGGATCCGAGTTCGACCGCGTGGCCCTGGTCACCGGGCCGGACTCGGCGGTGCTGACCCGCGAACTACTCTACACCGGCGTCACCCGCGCGCGTTCAGGCATCGCGGTGTATTCGACCGTCGAAACGCTGCGCACCGGCATCGGCCGGCGTACGTTGCGCATGACCGGCCTGGCCGACCGGTTGCGTGAAGCTGACGCCGCCCCAAATTCGATTGCAGAATCTTTACCTGATGGCACGTAATCTCCAACCCTCGTCATTCCGGGGCCGTTCGCGGCTTCAACGCGAACGGAACCCGGAATCCAGCTTTCCCCCAGGGCCAAAAGCTGGACTCCGGATCGCCGCCGCGCGGCCTCCGGAATGACGACAAGTATCCCGGAACCCTGTCCTGATCCCGATGCACACCTTCCATCCCGCCGTCGCCGCCTGGTTCGAATCGGTCTTCGCGCAACCGACGCCCGCGCAGCGTGAAGCGTGGCCGGCGATCCGCGCGGGACGGCACGTGCTGATCTCTGCACCGACGGGCTCGGGCAAGACCCTGGCCGCGTTTCTTGCGGCGATCGACGAACTGGTGCGCGAAGGCATCGACGGCAAACTCGACGACACCACCCACATCGTTTACGTGTCGCCGCTGAAGGCGCTTTCCAACGACGTGCGCATCAATCTGGAAGCACCGCTCGAAGGCATCCGCGCGGAACTCGAACGGATGGGCCTGCCCGATGTCGAGATCCGCACCGCGGTGCGCACCGGCGATACCCCGCAGGCGGAACGCAATGCGATGCGCAAGCGTCCGCCGCACATCGTGGTCACCACGCCGGAGTCGCTGTACATCCTGCTCGGCTCGGAATCCGGCCGCGCGATGTTGGCGACGACGCGCAGCGTGATCGTGGACGAGATCCACGCCCTGGTTTCCAGCAAGCGCGGCAGCCATCTTGCGCTCACACTGGAGCGCCTGGATGCCCTGTGCGGGCGGCGCTGCACGCGGATCGGCCTTTCGGCCACGCAGAAGCCCATCGAGACCGTCGCCGACTTCCTGGTCGGCGCACCGACTTCCCTTCTCCTCCCGGGTACAGCCGCCGTCCATGGCCAAAAACTCCGTGGTGTCCCGCGGCTTGCGGACGCAAGCTGCGAGGCGGATGGCGGTGAGAAGCGGCGCTTGCCTGGTGCCGGGGGCATCAGGCGTCGCCTGGAACGAGTGGCCAGGGATGGCCACACCGGTGCCACGCACCCTGGACGGTTGCTCGCCGAAACCGAACCCTCACCTCGCCGGGAGAGGGGTTCAAAACACTGCACCATCATCGACACCGGCCACATGCGCGCGCGCGACCTTGCGATCGAACTCACCGCGGTCCCGTTGCAGCCGGTGATGAGCAACGACGGGTGGGGACTGGTGTATGACCGTCTCGCGGAGCTGATCGGACAACACCGCACCACGCTGATTTTCGTCAACACCCGCCGCACGGTCGAGCGCGCAACCCGGCACCTTGCGGAGCGCCTGGGCAAGGATGCGGTGGCCGCGCACCATGGCAGCCTGTCGAAGGAGAAGCGCCTCGACGCCGAGCAACGCCTGAAGGCGGGGCAGTTGCGCGCGCTGGTCGCGACCGCGTCGCTGGAGCTCGGCATCGACATCGGCGACGTGGACCTGGTTTGCCAGCTCGGTTCGCCACGTTCGATCGCGGCGTTCCTGCAGCGCGCCGGTCGCGCCGGGCACGCGGTGGATGGCATCGCGAAGGCGAGACTGTTTCCCGCAACGCGGGACGACCTGGTCGAATGCACGGCGCTGCTGGACGCGGTGCGACGCGGCGAACTCGACACCCTGCGCATCCCGCCCGCGCCGCTGGACGTGCTGGCCCAGCAGATCGTCGCGGAAGTCGCCTGCGGCGAGCGCGGCGAAACGGAGCTGTTCGACCTGTTCCGGCGCGCGTATCCATATCGTGATCTCTCGCGCGATGCCTTCACCGAAGTGGTACGGATGCTGGCCGAAGGCTACAGCACCCGGCGCGGCATCCGCGCGGCCTACCTGCACCGCGATGCGGTCCACGGCAAGCTGCGCCCGCGGCGCGGCGCCCGCATCACCGCGTTGACGTCCGGCGGCGCGATCCCCGACACCGCCGACTACGACGTGGTACTGGAACCGCAATCGCTCCGGATCGGCAGCGTGCACGAGGATTTCGCGGTCGAATCGATCGCGGGAGACATCTTCCAACTCGGCAACCAGTCGTACCGGCTCCTGCGGGTCGAGCGCGGACGGGTACGGGTGGAAGACGCGCAAGGTGCGCCGCCCTCGATCCCGTTCTGGCTGGGCGAGGCGCCGGGGCGCAGTGACGAACTTTCTTTCGCCGTGTCGCGGTTGCGGGAAGAAATCTCGCAGCGGCTTGATTTCCCTTCTCCCCCCGGGAAAAGGTGGCGCACAGCGCCGGATGAGGTCCCGGAATGGCAGGAACGATCGAGCAGCACCGAACCCTCACCCCCAGTCCCTCTCCCGACGGGACAGGGGAGCAATGCAGCCATGGTTTGGCTCATCAACGAAGTCGGCATCGGCGAATCGGCGGCGCGGCAACTGGTGGATTACCTGGCCACCGTCCGCGTCGAGCTCGGGCTGTTGCCGACCCGGAAGGTGTTGGCGATGGAACGCTTCTTCGACGAATCCGGTGGCATGCAACTGGTGATCCATTCGCCGTTCGGTAGCCGGCTCAATCGTGCGTGGGGGCTGGCCCTGCGCAAGCGCTTCTGCCGCAGCTTCAATTTCGAACTTCAGGCCGCCGCCACCGAGGACGCGATCGTGCTGTCGCTTTCGACCAGCCACAGCTTTCCATTGGACGAGGTCGCGCGTTACCTGCATTCCAACTCGGTGCGCGACGTGCTGACCCAGGCGCTGCTGGACGCGCCGATGTTCGCGTTGCGCTTCCGCTGGAACGCCGGCGCCTCGCTGGCATTGCCGCGCTTCCTCGGGGGCGCGAAGGTCGCGCCGCAAATCCAGCGCATGAAATCCGAGGACTTGCTGGCGACGGTGTTTCCGGATCAGGTCGCCTGCCTCGAGAACATCGTGGGTGAGCGCAAGATCCCGGACCACCCACTCGTCGCGCAAACCCTGCAGGATTGTCTTTTCGACGCGATGGATCTCGACGGTCTGATCGCGCTGTTGAGGCGCCTGGAAAGTGGCGAGGCAACGGTTGTTGCACGCGACCTGACCGCGCCGTCGTCACTGGCCGCCGAGGTATTGGGCGCGCGGCCCTACGCGTTCCTCGATGATGCGCCGCTCGAGGAACGTCGCACGCAGGCCGTCGCCAGCCGCGGCCAGGTCGATGCGCAGAACGCCGAGGATCTCGGTCGTCTCGACATCGACGCGATCGCCGCCGTACGCGAAGAAGCCTGGCCCGCGCCGCGCGACCCCGACGAAATGCACGAGGCGTTGCTGGCGCTGGGCGGGGCCTGCGACGCCGACATTGGACGCAACCCGGCATGGCGAGATTGGCTTTTCGCACTTGCGGGCGCGAAGCGCGCTGCGATCCTGACCCCCCCGGCAAGCGGAGCAGGGGAACAGCAGAATTTGTGGGTCGCCGTGGAAACGTTGCCGATGTGGTCCCCGATCCATCCGGCTGCGCAGAAGGAGCCCGCCATCAATGTCCCGGCAGAATTCGCGGCGAAAGCGTGGACCCGCGATGAAGCGCTGGTGGAAATCCTGCGCGCGCGACTGGGCTGTGTCGGGCCAATCTGTATCGACGAGCTTGCCGGGGCGCTCGCGCTGACTGCAGGCGATGCAGCGACCGCGCTGGCGATGCTGGAACGCGAGGGCGTCGCCATGCGTGGACGATTCACTCCCGGTGCGACGGAGGAGGAATGGTGCGACCGACACTTGCTGGCGCGGATCCACCGCCGCACGTTGCAGCGCCTGCGCCGCGAGATCGAACCCGTCGCGCCACGCGATTTCGTGCGCTTCCTGTTCGACTGGCAGCACGTGGCACCGCAATCCCGCGTACGCGGCCCGGACGCGCTGGCCTCGGTGCTCGCGCAACTGGAAGGCTATGAGGCCCAGGCGGGCACGTGGGAGTCGCACTTGCTTCCCTCGCGCGTGGCCAATTACGAAATGGGGTGGCTGGACGCACTGTGCGGCGCGGGCAGGATCGTCTGGACGCGACTGCGGGCCGTGTCCGGCAACTCGCACGCCTCACCCGTCCGCGCATCGCCGATCGTGTTGCTGCCACGCAACCAGCTCGCGACATGGAACACGCTTGGCGGGCAAACAGCCGACGATCGTCCACTCCTGTCGTCGCGCGCGCAGGCCGTTGCCGATTTCCTCGCGCAACGAGGCGCGTCGTTCTTTGCGGAAATTGCCGACGGCACCCGACTGCTGAAGGCGGAGCTGGAAGACGCGCTGGGTGAACTGGTAGGCGCAGGCTGCGTCGGTGCGGACAGTTTCGCGGGCTTGCGTGCACTGCTGTTGCCGGCAGCACGACGCAACGGCACGCGTCACCGTCGTTTGGCGCGCCATCTCCTGAACGGCATCGAGGACGCGGGACGCTGGAGCCTGATCCGGCACGCTGGATTTTCCCCTCTCCCCCCGGGAGAGGATGCCCGCAGGGCGGGTGAGGGTCCGGCCTCGCGCGATGTTGCCCCGAACCCTCGTCCCAAGCCCTTGTCCGGGGGCGGAGGGGCCGCAAGTGACACGCTCGAACACATCGCGCGCGTCCTGCTGCGCCGCTGGGGTGTGGTGTTCTGGAAACTGCTCGAACGCGAGGCCGCGTGGCTGCCGCCGTGGCGCGAGTTGCGGCGTGTATATCAGCGCCTGGAAGCACGCGGCGAAATTCGCGGCGGTCGTTTCGTCGAAGGCATCGTGGGCGAACAGTTCGCGTTGCCGGAAGCGGTCGAGATGTTGCGCCACGTGCGCAAGCGCGAGCACGATGGTTCGTTCGCGTGCATTGGCGGCGCCGATCCACTGAACCTCGTCGGCAACGTCGTGGCCGGCGCGAAGGTGCCGGCGGTCGCGCCTTCCCGCATCGTCTGGCGGGATGGCGTGCCGGTGGCGACCCGCGTCGCCGGCGAGGTCACGTTGCTGCGGCCGCTGCCGCCGCACGAGGAACGCGCGGTGCGTGCGATGCTCGGTCGCAGCTTGCGGCAAGCGGCCTTGGCTCACCTGTAGGAGCGCGCCCCGGATAGGAGTATTCCGGGGCAGGCTCTGCGCGCGATGGCCGTGGCATCGGTCGCCAGGACAGAAGGAGCAGGCGCTGCGCGCCGGCTGGCTCCTACTTCGCCTTGATGATCTGCGACAGGTAATCCGGCGTGCCCTTCACCCGTACCAGGTGCGGGTATTGCAGGCCACCGTGGTAATCGACGGGGACGGTCCTGTACTCGTCCTGGTATCTGATCAGCAATTCAATCGGCGCCTTGCCGTCTTTCGCCGCGGCGATCGCCTCCTTCAGCACGTCGGTCTTGTACGCGTGTCCGTTCACCGCGACCAGGGTTCCGCCCGAACCGATGCCGGCCTTGAACGCGGGCCCATTCCAGCGTACGTCGTTGATCCCGCCATCCCGGGTCAGGGTCAGGCCGATCGAATACGTGAAGTTGAAGATGTGGCGCGGCGATTGCGATTGGCTCTCGTACTGTTTCTCGTACGGGCTTTCCGTGTCCGTATAGACCAGTTTCCAACCGGACGCCTCAAGGCCCGAAAGCAACGGCGCATTCAGTTCATCGACGTAACGATGCAGGAAACCGGCCCAGTCGTATTGCGCGACACCGTTCAGCGCGGCAACGATGTCGTCGAAGGTGTAGGTTTTGGTGACGAAGCTGCCGTTGTCGACGCCGAAGAAATCCCCGGCGAACGTGTCCAGCGACTTCCTGCCATGCGTGAGCGAGCGGATCTTGGCGTCCACTGCCAGCCACATCATCTGCCCGCCCGAGTAGTACTCCTCGCTCATCTGCCAACTGCGGTAGGGCAGCATCGCGCGGTGCGCGGCGGTCGGATCGTTGGTGGTGTCGGTCAGCGTGCGCCACCGGAAGCCCGGACGGTTGCGGTCGTAATTGGCCGCGACCATCGCCAGCGCGTCGCGGAATTGTTCCGGGGTCCACATCCCGGCGCGCGCGGTCAGTACGTAGCCCCAGTACTGGGTCTGGCCTTCGTACACCCAAAGCAGCGAATCGCCCATCGGCACATTGAAGTTGGGCGTCCACAAATCCGCGGGACGGCGGAATTTTCCGTTCCACGAATGAGTGTACTCGTGCGCCAGCAGGTCGCGGTTCGGCGCGTTGGCGTCCCAGTTCGTGAAGTAATCGGCGCCCATGCCGTCCTCGCTGGACTGGTGGTGCTCCAGCCCGTTGCCGCTCAACTGGTCCGACAGCGAGAACAGGAAGTCGTAGTGGTCGTAGTGATGCGAGTCGAACAGCTTGTAGGCTTGCGTCACCAGGTTGCGGTGCACCTGCAACTGGTGCGGGGTCATCTCGAGATCCTTCGGCGCATCGGCGAACACGTCCAGGTGCACCGGCACCTTCGCGCCCGGATCGAGGTCGACGCGCTTGAAGTACTTCCCGGCGTAGATCGGCGAGTCGACCAGGGTGTTGAACGTGGTGGGCTTGAACGTGACGGTGTCGCCCGATTGCGAGGTCTTCTCCAGCGCGGTGCCGAACTGCCAGCCTTTCGGCAACGTCACGCTGGGCGCGAACATGATGTCGCGCGAGTAGTGCCCGGCCGGGTACAGCGACACCGTGTTCCATTCCAGCGACAGCATCCTGTCGGTCATCTGGATGAACGCATGCGCGCCGCGGCCGGACAGGTACTGGAAATCCACGTCGATGCTGGAAACGCCCCGCGGTACGTCCACCCGGAACGCGTACACGTCGTACTTGTAGCGCTTCCATGGCAAGGCCTTGCCGTTCGCGGTGACCTCGAGGCCCGCCAGCATGTCGACGGGGCCGGACGGCGAATGGTCACCCGGAATCCACTTCGGATACAGCAGGACCAGCTTGCCAGCCTGCACCGGAATCGTTTCGTGCACCCGGAAAATGCCCTGCGAGGTGTCGCTGGCATCGACATGGATCGCGATGGTGCCGGGGTAGGGCGTGTCCTGCGGTGGCGAAACGTGCGCGTCGTCGGCATCGGCCCACGCACTGCCGGCGGCGAGCAGCGCGGCGAAGCCGAAGACCAGCGCCGCCACGAACCGGGCGGGAACGAACCAATGCGAACGATGCGGCGCGAAGGACATGCGGGCACTCCAGCGAGGTGAAGAACCCGTCGAACCTAACATCGCGCACGCAGTCGCGCATAGGCCGGATGGCACGGTCGCCGCGAATCGCGGTCTAATGCGCGCCCTGCCCGAACAGGATCGATTTTTCGGCGTCCGTCATCGGCTGGCCGCTCGACGGCCTCACTTTCGGACCCTGCGCGTACGCGCGGATCGTCGCCGGGCGCGCGGCGATCGCGGCGTGCCAGCGGCGGACCTCCGCGAACGGCGCCAGATCCAGTGGCGCCTTGTCGTACGGATCGATCCACGGATAACACGCCATGTCGGCGATGGTGTAATCATCGCCGGTGATGAATTCGCGTCCGGCGAGCCTGCGGTCCAGCACCTGGAGCAGGCGTTCGGATTCGTTGCGGTAACGCTCCATCGCGTATCGAATCTTCTCCGGCGCGTACACGCTGAAATGTCCGTGCTGGCCGGTCATCGGCCCGAGTCCGCCGACCTGCCAGAACAGCCATTCCAGGCACGCGATGCGGCCACGCTGGTCCCCGGGAATGAATCGATTGATCTTGCCGGCCAGGTAAACGAGGATCGCCCCCGACTCGAACACGCTGATCGGTGCGCCGCCCCCCACCGGATCATGATCGACGATCGCCGGCATCTTGTGGTTGGGCGAGATCGCCGAATACTCCGGCGTGAACTGCGCGCCCTTGCCGATATCGACCGGCTTGATCGTGTAATCCAGGCCGGCTTCCTC
>DASUKQ010000155.1:0-20085 GCA_036278635.1 Rhodanobacteraceae bacterium | reverse complement strand
GTTGGAGCACACGATGTCGAGGGTGCCGAATTGCCTGGCGGCCTCGGCGAACATCGCCTGAACCTGGTCCTCCTTGCTGACGTCGGCCTCGATCGCGATGGCCTTGACGCCCTGCTTGCCGAGGTCGTCGCAGATCGCCTGCGCGATGTCGGGTTTCACCACGTAGTTGACCGCCACGTTGGCGCCTTGCGCGGCGAGTTCACGCGCGATGCCTTCGCCGATGCCGGAATTGGCGCCGGTGACCAATGCGTTCTGGCCTGCGAGGGGTTTGGAGGCGGATTGTGCGTTCATGGTGGCTCCTGCTTTGGTAGTGGGGAATCAGCAAAAAGAATCGTCATTCCGGGGCCATCGCCTTATCGGGTCCTGCCCGCAAACAGCGCGGACGGCCCGGAATGGCGACAAAGGACGTAGGCTCCATTGCGCGTCGTTCGTGCCTAACCGTTCTTGCGTGCCGCGTTTTCTTGCGGCTGTTCAAGCCAACCGCCCCGGAATCCGGCGCGCTCGAGGCCCAGCCGGATCGGTGCGCACCGGCGCATCAGGTCCCAGATCATCCCGCTGCGGTAGTTCTCGATCATCAGCACGATCGGTCCCTGGTGCAGCGCGAAATGCCACGGCGAAACCCAGGCGATCTGCTTGCCGCTCTTGAGGGTGTAGCGGTGCGCGCCCGTGGCAGCGAGGCTGGGCCACGAAAGATTGAACGAGGCGTGGAACCCGTAGCCCTGCGGGCCGTGGCCGATCAACTCCTCGAAGTGGCGGATTTCCTCCAGCACGATGCCCGGCGCGAACGGCAGCGAGGCGATCGCGGCCCAGGGCGAAATCGTGCCGTCGTCGGGGCCGAACGGCGCGCCGCGCGCGATGTAGTCGTAGAACCGGTGTTCGCGGCCCCGGTATTTCATGGTCGCATTGCCCGGCCCGTCGCTGGCGGAAAAGCCCCAGCAGTTCTTGCCATAGCCGATGTATTTGCGCGGATTGCGAATCGCGTATTGGCGGTGGATCTGCGTGGCGACGCGGCTGTTCTCGAAGTAGTCGGTCCGCTTCGAGGCCATGAACGGGTCGCGGATGCCGCGCAGGTCCAGCCAGATATGCGAAAACTGGTGCAGGAACAGCGGCCCGGCGTACAGCACGTCCTCGCCGTACAGATGGCGCCACCGGAAGCTCGCCGTCCAGGCGTCGTACGTGACGGGCTGCAACGCGAAGCGCGGGGCAGCCAGCGCCAGCACGTGCATGATCATCGACTCGTCGTACCCACACCAGCCGTTCACGAGGAATCCGGTCTCGGGCTTCCAGCCGAGCACGATGGTGTTGTTGTCCTTCAGTGCCCAGCGCCAGTCGACCCGCGCGTAGATCGACAGCGCGCGTTCGCGGACTTCGCGCTCGCGTGCCGTGTCGTGGTCGAAATAGGCAGCCGCCTGGATCGCCCCGGCAAGCAGCAACGTGGTGTCGATGGTGGAGATCTCGCAATTCCACGCGCGGGTGGCGGTGTCGGCCTCGAGGAAGTGGTAGAAGAAACCCTTGTGGCCGACCCCGGCCCGGTCCCCCGACTGGTCGGCTTCGTCGAAGAACCTGAGCGCCGCCAGGGTGTGCCTGAGCGCGGTGGTGCGGCGGATGAAGCCACGTTCCACGGCGACCGGATACGAGGCCAGCGCAAACCCCACCGCGGCGATGCTGACCGGCTGGCCCGGCCGGGTGGAGTCGAGCACCAGGCCGTTGACGGGGTTGACGTGGTGTTCGAAATAACGGAACGCCTTGCGTTGCAGGTCGTCCAGCATCGCGTCGTCATCCGGGGAGCGCTGGACCATGCGCCGTTGCACGATCATGGGCGTCTCCTCACGCCAGTTCGACCCGCACCGCCGCGATCGCGTGCGGTGGCAACGTGATCCCGATGTCGAAACCGTCGTCGTGTGCCGCGATCGCGACCGGTTCGGGTTTCAATTGCGAGGCTTCGTCGAGTGCGGTCACCTGTCCGGCATCGAGATAATCCGGCGAACCCATGTCCGTCCACGCCTGGCGGCTGTTGCAGTGGCCGCTGTCAACGCGTTGCACCACCGCGCTTTTCGCCTTGCGCGAACCCGTGACGTGCCAGGTCACGGCCTCGGATGAAATCCCGTGGCGCGGGAAGGCATGATTGCTCAGCAGCAGGTCGATGTGATCGTCATCCGTGCGCACCGCCCACGCATCGACGGTCGGATGATTTCCCTCCACCGCCAACCGTTCCTGGCCGAGGCCGTGCAACAACTGCATCGCGCGGTAGCTCGGCTTGGCGATGCCGTGGATCGTCTGCAGGCCGAAACTGCCGTGGAAAGGCGTCGAGGAGAAATAGTTTTCCTCGAAGATGTCACTGAAGGTCCACCAGCTGTAGCAGTGCACCAGGTCGGACACGTCCAGCATGTTCTTGAACAGGAATGCCGCGGCGTACGGCTCGTCGTGGAACGCGAAGAACGGGTTGGACGAGGAATTCCATTCGGTGTAGCAGAGCGTGCGGTCGCCGACGGTCCGGCGCATGGCCTGGACGCGCTTGATCAGCACGTCGCGCGGCGCATCGGACAATTGCGTTTCGGTGTCGTCGCCGGGCTTGCCCAGCGAATCGGTCGGGTAGTGGTGGGCGGAAACGAAATCGGCCTGCAGGTCCTTGCTTGCGCAGAATTCCAGGAACTCCGGCACCCATTCGTCATTGGCCGTCGCCGGGCCGCCGACGCGAATCTGCGCATCGGCGTCCTTGATCGCGTTGGCGGTGTACTCGTAGAGCTTGAAGTAGTCGGCCTGCTTGCCCTTCCAGAACGCGTCGAGATTCGGTTCGTTCCAGACCTCGAAATACCACGAGCGCACTTCGTCGATGCCGTAGCGGTCGACCCAGTGCCTGACCAGGCGTCCGATCAGGTCCGCCCATTTCGCGTAGTCGCGCGGCGGGGTGACGTTGGCCTTGTAGAAGAACACGATGTCGCCGCCGGACTGCAGCGCGGTCGGCATGAACGACAACTCCACGAACGGTTTCATGCCGATCGAGACCAGGAAATCGAAAATCCGGTCGGCGTTGAAGAACGAGTACAGGTCCTTGTCGCACTCGATCAGGTAGGTGCACATCTCGTCGTTGAGCAGGCCGTGGAAACGCACATGGCGCACGCCGAGTTCCCTGTGCGTTTTCGCCATCTGCGCCTGCCAGTCGGCGCGCAGTGCGAGCAGGGCGCGACCGCTGCCGACGGTGTGGCTCCAGACGTGGGTGAGGGCGCTGCCCGGGTTGTCGAGGTTGCAGGTGAACGTGGTGGCCATGCCCTGTCCTTGTATCGAAACGAAAAGTCTCCCCGGATTGCCGTGGGCATGGCGTCAACGCGCATCCGTCGGCGCGCCCTCGTGCGCCGTGCGTGCGTCGTCGGCGCGCTGCGACACGTCCAGCTTGGCGAACCGCACCAACACATCGTGGATCTTGCCGTCGTCGACGAGATCGATGGCGCGGCCGGATTGCAATTGGCCGTCCAGGCTAATGTCGGCCACCCCGGTGTCGCCCGGTTGGCGCACGAATTCGATATGGTAATGGGTGCCTCCGTGACGCCAGTTGGCCGACCAGCGCGTCCAGTCGTCCGGGACGCACGGCGCGAAGGTCAGGCGGTCTCCTTCACGCCGCAAGCCCAGCAGCGATTCGGTGAGAAGCCGGTACATCCAGCCCGCCGAGCCGGTGTACCAGCTCCAGCCGCCGCGGCCGACGTGGCCCGGTGCAGCGTAAACGTCGGCGGCGACCACGTAGGGTTCGAGCCGATAGTGCCGCGCCACATCGGGCGCATCGCCATGACGGACCGGATTGAGCATCCGCGCGATCCGCCAGGCATCTTCCGCGCGGCCGAGCTTCGCGAGCGCCATCGCCGCCCAGACCGCGGCGTGGGTGTACTGGCCGCCGTTTTCGCGAACCCCCGGCACGTAACCCTTGATGTAGCCGGGGTCGAGCGGGGACTTGTCGAACGGTGGCGTGAACAGTTTCACCAGGCCCGCATCGTCGTCGGCGAGCTGCTCCAGCACGGCGTCCATGGCGCGTTGGCGGCGCGCGGGATCGCCGATGCCTGCCAGGGCCGACCAGCTCTGGGGCAGGGAATCGATGCGGCATTCCTCGCTCTGCGCCGATCCGATCGCGATGCCGTCGTCGTTCCAGGCGCGCAGGTACCAGTCGCCGTCCCAGCCGTGGCGCGCCAGCATCGACGCAAGCTCGCCGGCGGAAGCGCCGAGTTCATCGGCGATGCGGTCATCGCCGCGCGCCGCGGCCAGCGGTGCGAAGTGCGCCAGGACATCGTGCAGGAACATGCCGAGCCACACGCTCTCGCCGCGCCCCTCCAGGCCGAGCCGGTTCATGCCGTCGTTCCAGTCGCCACCGCCGATCAGCGGCAGGCCGTGGACGCCGAAGCGCAGGCTGCGGCGGATTGCGCGCAGGCAGTGCTCGTACAGGCTGGCCTCGTCGCTGGTGACGTGCACGTCCTCGTACGCGGATTCCTCGTCGGCCGCGAGCGGGCGGCCCTCGATGAAGGGCGTCCGCTCGTCGAGGACGGCCGCATCCCCGGTGACGCGCACGTATTCGGCCGTACACCACGGCAGCCACAACAGATCGTCGGTGATGCGGGTGCGTACCCCCTTGCCGGTGGGAGGATGCCACCAGTGCTGCACGTCGCCTTCGCTGAATTGATGCCGCGCGCAACGCAGCAACTGTTCGCGCGCGAGATCCGGGCGCGTGTGCATCACGGCCATCACGTCCTGCAGCTGGTCGCGGAAACCCCAGGCGCCGCCCGACTGGTAGTAGCCGCTGCGGGCGAGGATGCGCGAAGCCAGCACCTGGTAGACCAGCCAGCCGTTGGCCATCACGTCGGTGGCGGGATCCGGCGTGCGGACCTTGAGCTGTGAAAGCGTGTCGCGCCAGTGCGTCCGCACGCGTTCGAGCTCGTCGCGGGCGGCGTCGGGATCCGCGAACGCGCGCAGCAGCGTGCGCGCTTCCTCGTCGCCGGCCGCGGCGCCGAGCACGATGACCGTTTCGACTTCCTCGCCGGGGCCTAGCTTGAACACCGTGCGTTGTGCCGAACACGGGTCGAGCCCGGCACCGCAGGATCCGTCCAGGGTTTCCACGCGCATGCCGAGCGGGGCCCGGAGGCTGCGGTTGCGGCCGATGAACGCGCGGCGGTCCGCGCAGAACGCCACCGCCGGGGCAATCAGTGCGTGGAACGCGATCCGGTTCGCGAAGGTGTCACCGAAGGGATTGCGCGCGAAGAGCGCGCCGGATTCGCGATCGATCCGGGTCTGCACGTGGTTCGCGCTGCGTTCGCGGCGGTCGCCCAACACCCACTCGACGTAGGTCGTCAACGAAATCCGGCGCACCCGGTCGCTCTTGTTGACGAGCTTCAGCAGCGACAGCTTGACCGGCGCGTCCTGCGCGACCCACACCGTCAGTTCGCTGTAGACGTCCGCGTGCACGTGTTCGAAGCGGCTGGAGCCGAATCCGTGGCAGGTGCGGTACGGATCGCCGTCGGGCGCCGGTTGCGGGGTCGGCGACCAGTATTCGCCGCTGGCTTCGTCGCGCAGCCACGCCGCTTCGCCGCTGGTGTCGCGCAGCGGGTCGTTGTGCCAGGGCGTCAGCCGGAATTCGTGCGCGTTCTGCGCCCAGGTATAGGCGCCGCCGGATTCGCTGAGCACGGAACCGAACCCGGCGTTGGCGAGAACGTTGCACCACGGCGCGGGGGTCGGCGCGTCGGCGGCCAGCCAGATCGAATACTCGCTGCCATCGTTGCGGAAGCCGCCCAGTCCGTTCGGGAACCGCAGGTCTTCGGAGGGCGGCTGCAGTGCGTAGCTGCCCGGTTGCGGTTTACCGCGGGGCAGCGTCACGAGCCCGCCGGATTTGCGGTCGTGGGCGAACATCCTTGCGATCTGGTCGCGGAGGCGCCCCTCGTTGCCGTTGAACACGCAACGCGCGCTGGACAACATCAAGGCGCGATCCGGCGCGGGGAGGTGTTCGATCCGCCACGCGAAGATCCGTCCCGGTCCCCACCCGCCGCGCGCCTCGGCGCCGGATTCGATCAGGTACAGGATGTGTTCCTGCAATTCCTGTCGGTAGCCGGACAGTTCTTCGTTCCAGATCAGCAGGTCGGCGTGGATGCCGCTGATCTGCCAATAGCCGTGGGCCTGGATCAGGTGCCGCACCAGGTCGATCTGCGCGGCGTTGGCGACCCGCGCCAGCAAGATCGGCAGGTCGCCCGAGATGCCGTGTTTCCACAATGTCGGTTGCGTGGGCAGCGTGTCGTCGCCAGTCGGCTTGGCCGCACTCGGACCGTACACCAGGGCGGCGGCGAGCTGGTCATAACGCTGCGCTTCGGCTGCGCTCATGTTCAATTGCTGCAGGGTCACCTGCTCGTGGGTCCACGCCAACTGGAACACGCGCTGGTGCAGATGGCGCTCGCGGTACTTTTGCGCCAGCGCGAGCGCCGCGTTCCGGTCGGCGGCGACACCGGTGATGATGTCGATGCCGGCGGTATGTCCGGGCAGGATCCGGATGCGCCGCCTCAGCGACACGATCGGATCGAGCACCGCGCCGGCGTGGCCGGCAAGCGGCGCATCGTCGGCCAGCGCGCGCGCGTGGACGGGATCGCCCAGGCGTCCCAGGAAGGCTTCGCGGTCGGTCTCGAAACTGCCTTCGCCGAGGATGCCGCCACGGGTGGTCATCTGGTGCAGCAGCCAGGGATTGTGCTCGCCCGGGCCGCGCGCGCGGCGGGTTGCCAGCAGCGCGTCCAGTTGCGGTGCCGATTCGGTTTCGAGGAACAGCTTGCTGAAGACCGGGTGCGCGGCGTCGGCGGCCGGCGGCGCCAGCACGACCTCGGCATAACTGGTGATGTCCAGCGTGCGCGCCTTGAGGGTGCGATTGGTGATCCGCAGCCGGCGCAGTTCGATATCGTCTTCGGCCGAGACCGCGATCAGCACCTCGGTGGCGATGCCGTAATCGCTGCGATGGAACTCCGCGCGCGCCTGCGAGAACGTGGCGCTGCAGGTGCCGCCGGGATCGCCCATGGGTTGGCGGGTGGCCGACCAGACATGTCCCGAATCGACGTCGCGCAGGTACACGAAGGTGCCCTCGTCGTCGCAGGTGGCGTCGCCGCGCCAGCGCGTCAGCGCGAGGTCGCGCCAACGGCTGTAGCCCGCGCCGGTCTGGGTCAGCATCACGTGGTAGTTGCCGTTGGACAGCAGGTGCACCGCCGGCAGCGGGGTGTCCATGTCGGTGATTTCGCGCATCTGCGCGTGGGTGCGCGCGCGGGTCTGGCGGGGTTGCTCGACGTCCAGCGTGGCCGGATGGCGCGGACGCGCCTCCGGAATCTTTTCGCGCAGCAGCAGTTCGTGCGCACGGAACATCGGCTCGCGCATGAACCGGTGTTGCATCGGCTGGCGGTTGAGCAGCGAGGACAGCGCGAGGAAACTCATGCCGTGGTGGTGTGCCATCCAGCTACGCACCAGCGCGAAATCCTCGTTCTCGCTGACCCGCCCGGCCGTGAAGTCGAGCGCCTCGTAGAACCCGTAGCGTCCCAGCGCGCCGCTCCCGGCGAGTCGCTCCAGGTTGTAGCAGGCCGAGAGCGGATCGACCATCAGTGCCATCACCGAGGCATAGGGAGCGATCACGAGGTCGTCGCCGAGTCCGCGCTTGAGGCCCAGGCCCGGCACGCCGAACGCGCGGTACTGATAGACGAGGTTGGCGTCGGTGGCGTTGTAGGCCGATTCTGAAACGCCCCACGGAACCTGTTGTTGCGCGCCGTACTGGATCTGGCGCGCGACCGCGGCGGCGCAGGTGTCGTCGAGCAGGGTGTTGCGGTAGACCGGCATCAGCAGATGCGGCATCAGGTACTCGAACATCGACCCGCTCCACGAGACCAGCGTGGGGCGGCCGGCGGCGATGGTAAGGAGCCGCCCGAGCTTGAACCAGTGGGTGGGCGGTACCTGGCCCTGCGCGATCGCGACGTAGCTGAGGATGCGTGCTTCCGAGGCCAGCAGGTCGTAGTGGCCGCTGTCGCGCTTGTCGCGTTCGATGTCGTAGCCGATCGCGAATTGCCCGCGGCGCTCGTCCCACAGGAACGACAGGTCCATGACCGCCAGTTCGCGGCAGTGTGCGGCCAGCGCCAGCGCGTCGTCGCGGCGGCGGTTGAGCGTGGCCTGCAACTCGCGCAGTGCGGCACACGAGTCGGCGGCGCCTTCCGCTTCCAGCCGTGCGACGATGTCCGCCGCCAGCACCTGCGCGCGTGCGCTCGTGGGGTTGTGTTCCAGCTCGACCAGCGACGCGCGGGCCTGCTGGTCGTCGCTGCCCGAGTCGCCGAGGCCCAGCCACGGTGCCAGATCGTCGAGTTCCTCGCACGCGGCGGTCGCCTGGCGCGCCAACACGCTGGTCCACTCCGCGAATTCGCCGCCGATCCCGTTGTCGGCGACGAGTCGCGCGAGGTTGCCGGATTCGGTCTCGATCCGGGCCAGCAGGCCGTGCAGCACTGGCAGCACGTTGGCGTTGCCGATCGCGTCGGCGAGCAGGCCGTCGAGCTCGGTCATCGTCGCCGCCAGGGCAAGGTTCGCGTGCGGATCGGAAGCATCGACCCCCGGCAATTGGCCGCCCAGCACCCGCACGGTGTCGTGGAGCCCCTGCGCGAGGTTCGGCGGTACCAGCGGTTCTTCGTCGCGGTGTTCGAGTGCGTTGGCGAGTACCAGCAGGCAGGCCATGAGGTTGCCGCTGTCGACGCTCGACACGTACATCGGCGACAACGGCTGCAGGGTGTCGGTGGCGTACCAGTTGTAGAAGTGGCCGCGGTGGCGCGGCAGCTGCCTGAGGGTGTCCAGGGTCGCACCGGTGCGGCGCAGCAACCCATCGCGGGTGAGATAACCGAAGTCGTACGCGGTGAGGTTGGCCAGCAACGCCATCCCGATGTTGGTGGGTGAGGTGCGGTGCGCGATCTGTTCGACCGGGAAGGCCTGGCAGTTGTCGGGCGGCAGCCAGTTTTCGTCCGCGTTGACGAAAACCTCGAACCAGTGCCAGACGCGGCGCGCGACGCTGCGCAGGAATACGCGTTGCGCGGCATCCAGCGGCAGCGCGGGGGCCTCGGGGGTGCGGCTGATCCACCAGGCAAGCCACGGCGCGACAAACCACAGGACCAGGAAGGGCAGCGCGGCGGGCAACACCGGCCGCATCCCGGCGGCGAGGGCCAGTCCCACGAGCACCGCCGTGACCGGCGCCGTCCACATCAGCGCGAGGTAGCCCCACAACGACGATGCCGCGCCCCGCATCGCGTCGGTCATCGGCGTCCATTCGAGCAGGTGCTTGCGCGTGAAGATCAGGCGCCCCGCACTGCGCAGGATCGCGTCGAGGTTGAGCCACGTTTCGAACGGCAGCACCGCGATCTGGAACAGGTCGCGCAGCAATTCGTCGCGGATGCCGCGCCACGTGTTGCGCCAGCGCCGCGGCGGCACGCGCTGCCAGAGGTTGCGCACGACCTGGACCAGCGCGATGAGCAGCGGCGGCCCCAGCAGGAAGGCCACGACCACCAGGCTCCAGTATCCGCCGCGCACGTTGTGGGTCCAGCCACCCAGCAGCAGGGCCAGCATCGCCAGCGGCACCAGTCCGCGGCGCAGGTTGTCGAGGATCTTCCAGCGATGGTGCGCCTTGAGGGTGTTGCGCAGGCCGCGCCGGCGCGGGCCGGGAACGATCGGCAGCAGCCACTGCACGATCTGCCAATCGCCGCGCGTCCAGCGGTGGCGGCGGCGCACGTCCACGCTGAAGCGGTTGGGCTGGTGTTCGATCAGCTCGATGTCGCTGACCAGCCCGGCGCGCGCATAGCTGCCTTCGAGCAGGTCGTGCGAAAGGATCAGGTCGTTCGGGAAGCGCGTGCCGACCGAGCGGCTGAAGGCGTCGACGTCGTAGATGCCCTTGCCGACGAACGAAGCCTCGCTGAACAGGTCCTGGTAGACGTCCGAAACGGCGCGCGTGTACGGATCGAGTCCCGTCGCGTCGCTGTACAGCCGCGCGAAACGGCTGGGGCGTCCGGCGCCCCATGTCACCGATACCCGCGGCTGCAGCAGGCCGTAGCCGGCGACGACCCGGCGCGAGCCCTTGCTGAACCAGGGTTGGTTGAGCGGGTGGGCCATGGTCTCGATCAGTTTGCGGCCGGCTTCGGGCGGCAACTGGGTATCGGCATCCAGCGTGATGACGTAACGCGCCGACTGCAGCGCGTCCAGATCGCCCACCACCGTGCTGAAAGAGCGCTCGGCGCGTGCGCCGCGCAGGACGCGGTTCAGGTCGCCGAGCTTGCCGCGCTTGCGCTCGAACCCCATCCACGCCGACTGGCGCGCGTTCCATTCGCGGGGACGATGGAAAAGATAAAAGCGCGTGCTGCCGGCCAGCGGATACTTCGCGTTGAGGCGGTCGATGCCGGACGTGGCGGTCTCCAGCAAGGCGGCGTCGCCCGGCATGTCGCGTTCCGGCGCGTCCGGGAAATCCGTCAGCAGCGCGTAGCGAAGGTTCGGGTCGCGATTGCCGAGGTAGCGGATCTCGAGGGCGTCGAGCTGCTCGGCGAGTCCGTGGCTGCTGCCAAGCAGCCACGGCACCACCACCAGCGTGCGGCAATCATCGGGAATGCCCCCGCTGAAGGACATCCGCGGCAGCAGCTGCGCGGGCACCAGCATGCCGAGCACCCAGTTCACCAGCGCGACCGCGGGCTGGCTGGCGGCGACGAACACCGCGATGAGCAGCGCGCCGTCCGCCGCCAACGGCAGCGGCGACAGGTACCAGTGGTGGCCCGATGCGACCAGCGCCGTGATGACCAGGCTGGCCAGGAAGATGCCGCCAAGGTACGTCATGGCGGGCCAGCGGCGCAAACGGGCCGCGAGGCGGTATTCGGCCGGCGCGTGCGCGCCTATTTCGCGTTCGAATGGGTCGCGGCCGGCACCGATCAGGAAGTAACCGACGTGGTGCGCGTGGGGATCGGCGCCGGGGGCGCGTTCGGCCTGGGCAAGCTCGACCGCGCGCCGCGCCACGTCGGGTTCGGCGTGGCCGCTGCGCTGCGCCAGCGATTCGACCGCGTGGCGATAGCGTCCACGCGTGGTGAAATCCATCCGCGTGTACGCGCCGGCGGGGTCGTCGGCCAGGATGCGGTCGACGGTGCCCACCTGTTCGATGAGATCCGACCAGTTGTGGTCGCCGATCCGGCGCAGGCTGTTGATGCGGTTGGCGATCGATACCTGGTCGGCGGCCTGCGCACGACTTTCGGCATCGATGACGCGCCCGACGCTGGAACCGCGCTGCGCGAGTTGCTGTTCGGCGAAACTCAATGCCAGCTTCAGCGCCGGATGCTTGCCTTCCAGCAGGCGGTAGAACTCGGCCGCGAACGCCGGCGAAACGAACGGATCGGCGTGCGCCATTTCCGCGACGCTGGGCAGCATGTCGTTGGGGGCGTGCGCGGCGACGTCGATCAGGTGTTCGGCCCAGAATTCGGCGCTCGAATAGGCCTCGAGACGCCGTGCGATGGCCGCCGCGCACGCGGCGAGGCCTTCGATCAGCACGATGCGGACCAGCACCGGCAGGGTCCACAGCTCGACCAGGTCGAGCGTCGCGCGCTGCTGGTACTCGTCGAGGTAACGACCGATGGCGTCGGGCTCGATGTTGCCGTCGAGTTGCGCGACGCAGGCGCGCAGCACCCGCAGCATGCGCGGGACCACGACGCCGTCTTCGGCCGGGAAGCACGGCAACCGCCGCCAGACCCTTGGCGGCAGTGCTTCGCGCACCTCGCGGATCTCGTTGCGGATGAGGTAGACGTTGTCGATCAGCCACTCGGCGGCCGGCTCGATGCGGCGATTGTCGGTGGCCGCGGTGCGTGCGACCGTGTACGCGCGCGCAAGGGCCTGGTCGTGGGCGCCAAGTGCCTTGCCGAGATCGAACGGAGCCGCGCTGGTGACCTGGCCGTGCTGGCGGGCGAGGGCGGCCGCCGGGGTGGGCGCCGCGGTGCGATCGGGTGCGTCGGGGGCCGCTTGCACGTGGACGTGTGCGCCACGGCGTCGCGCGGCGCGTTGCATCCTGAACCGGCGGATCCATGCCTGGAAGGGATGTGTTCGGATCAAGATCGTCTCTCTGGGGCGCCGGGCGGGCCTGCCATGGTAGCGAGTGGCGCGTCATCGCAACGTTGCCCGAACCCGGCCCCTGCCGTCCAGCCGTACCGTGCGCGCCGCGACGGCGCGCAGGCGCTCACGACCAGGGTGCGGGGATGTGCACGCGCGTGAGGTAATCGGCCAGCGAGAGGCCGATCATCAGGACCACCCAGAGGATCCCGGCCGCGGAGACGAGCTGCGTCAGCCTGCGCGCCTTGCTCTCGTGCATGAACAGGGTCATCACCAGCAGCATCATGATCACCGCCACCAGCAGGTTGATCGCGGTGTTGGCGGCGCCGAGGTCGACGAACGCGCTGCCGACCGTGAAGGCCAGCAGCACCAGCAACCCGACCCATGCCCAAGCGAAGGTTTTGAGCGACTTCACTTCCGGTTTTGCCTGGGATGAATGCATGCGCGAATCCTCCTGACCCGGCGTGGCAGCGGAAGCTCGGACGGCCCGGCGATGGCGCCGGACCGCCCGCAACGCCTGCAGCGCAACCAGCGCGCCGATGAGCCTGCGGAACAGCCTGGCCCTGGTTCCCGGTGCACGTGGCCGCTTCATCCGGGCGCCCTGCCGATCAGGTACAGCAGTGGAAAGATGAACATCCAGATGATGTCGACGAGATGCCAATAGAGTGCCGCGAGCTCCAGCGTCGTGAAATGGTCCGGCCCGAAGGTGCCGCGCCACACCCGGATCGCCAGGCCCAGCACGACCGACACCGCGATGATCAAATGGATCGAATGCCATCCGGTCAGCAGGTAGGACAAGCAATAGAACAACTCCACGGCATGCGCGTGCGGCCCGGACTGCAGGAAGTGGACCCCGGGCACCAGGTGCTCCTCCCATTCGGCGTGGTATTCGAAACCGTGGGTCACCAGGAAGCCGATGCCGAGCGCCGCCGTCAGCAGCAGGAACAGCGAGGCCAGCCGGCGCTGGCCGAGCTTGATCGCGCGCAGGGCGACCACGATCGTGATGCTGCTCGTCAGGAGCGCCGCGGTTTCGGCGGAGCCGAGCAACAGGTCGGTGTGGCCGCTGGCCCCGGCAAACCCGGCCGGGTGCAACACCCGCAGCACCGTGTAGCTCGTGAACAGCACGCCGAAGAACAGCATTTCCGTGGCCAGGAAGATCCACATCCCGAACGACGCCGCGCTGTGCTGCTGCACGGGTTCGTCGAACTGCTCCTCGAGATGCGCGGGGCGTCCCGGTTGCAGCGGCGTGTCGGCGGTTGTGGCATTCATGGCGCGGGCTTGTCGTAGGCGTAGGCTTCGCGCGGCACCGGCGGGTGCAGAAAGTTCTCCTTGGGCGGAGGCGAACTCGTCTGCCACTCGAGGCCGCGCGCGTCCCACGGATTGGGCGGCGCCTTCTCGCCGTACTTGAGCGACCACAACAGGTAGAGCACCGGCAGCGTGTACGCAATGGCCAGCAGCACCGCGCCACCCGTCGAGATCACGTTCAGCTCCTGGAATTTCGGCAGGTACGAGTGGTAGCGCCGCGGCATGCCCTCGTAGCCCAGCAGGTACTGCGGGAAAAACGTGACGTTGAAGCCGACGAACATCAGGATCGCCGCGAACTTCGCGAGTCGTTCCGAGTACAGCTTGCCGGTCACCTTCGGCCACCAGAAGTGGACGCCACCGAGATACGCCATCACCGAGCCGCCCACCATCACGTAGTGGAAGTGCGCGATCACGAAATAGGTGTCGTGGAGGAACTCGTCCAGCGCCGGCGCCGCCAGGATCAGGCCGGTCAGGCCGCCCAGCAGGAACAACCCGACGAAGCCCAGGGCGTAGAGCATCGGTGCGGTGAACCGGATGTCGCCCTTGCGCAGGGTCGCCGTCCAGTTGAAGATCTTGATCGCCGAGGGCACCGCGACCACGAAGCTGAGCAGCGAGAACACCATCGCCGCGTACACCGAGATGCCGGAGACGAACATGTGGTGGCCCCACACCATGAAGCCGATCACCGCGATCGCGAGCATCGACCACGTCATGAACTTGTAGCCGAACACGCGGCGGCTCGTGAAACACGAGATGATCTCGCTGGCGAGGCCCATCGCCGGCAGGATCATCATGTACACCGCCGGGTGCGAGTAGAACCAGAACAGGTGCTGGAACAACAGCGGATCGCCGCCCAGCGCGGGGTCGAACACGCCCACGCCGAAACCGCGCTCCAGCCCGACCAGCGCCAGGGTCATCGCGAGCACCGGCGTCGCCAGCACCATCACCAGGCTGACCGCGTACAGGCCCCACACGAACAACGGCAGGCGCATCCAGGTCATGCCGGGCATCCGCATCGTGTGCGTGGTGACGATGAAGTTGAGGCCGGTGAAGATCGTCGAAAAGCCGGTGACGAACACGCCGATTACCACGAGGTAAACGTTGGTGTTGGAGAACATCGTCGAGTACGGCGTATAAAACGTCCAGCCGGTGTCGACGCCGCCCATCCACAACGCGGCGACCACGAACGCGCCGCCCCCGATGAAGAGGTACCAGCTGAACAGGTTGAGCCGGGGAAACGCGAGATCCTTGGCGCCGATCATGATCGGCAACAGGAAGTTGCCCAGCGTGACCGGGATCGACGGCAGCAGGAAGAACCACACCATCACCACGCCGTGGAACGTGAACGCCTTGTTGTAGACCGCGGCCGCGAGCTCACCGGAGGGAACGATCAGGTCGTAGCGGATCATCGCGGCCGCGGCGCCGCCGAGCAGGAAGAACAGCGTGACGCTCAATGTGTAGAGGATCGCGATCCGCTTGTGGTCGCGGGTGAACAGCCATCCGCGCAGGCTCTGCTTGCCGCTGTAGAAACTGGGCGCGAGCGATTCCGGAATGGGTTGCGGGACGATGCCGGCGTCAATGGCGCTCATGGGTACTCTCCGAGCCGACGGATGGCGGTTGGTGCGCGGTGGCCGAGGTGGACTTGATGTAGGCCACCAGGGCCAGCACCTCCTGCTCGCTCAACTGGCCCTCGAACGAAGGCATGATCGGCGCGAATCCCGCGACGACCTGCTCGTCGGGCAAGAGAATCGAATCGTGGATGTAGCGGTCGTCGGCCACCACGGTGCTGCCGTCGGCGAGGTGCACCGTGCGTCCGTACAGGCCGTCCAGGTCCGGCGCATGCACCGACGCGTTGGCGCCGTGGCAGCCGCTGCAGCCGCGGCTGCGGAACAGTGCGGCGCCACGGGCCGCGACGCTCTGCGGCGCCGGGTTCTTCTCCAGCCAGCGCGCGTAGGCCGCGGGCTGCATCACGATCACGTCGCCGATCATCTTCGAGTGATCGAGGCCGCAATACTGGTCGCAGAACAACGAGTAGCTTCCGGCCCGGGTGGCCGTGAACCAGAGCGAGGTGTAGGTACCCGGAAGCACGTCCTGCTTCACCCGGAATGCCGGCACCGAAAAGCTGTGGATCACGTCCTGCGAGATCATCACCAACCGGATCGGCTCGCCGAGCGGCACGTGCAGCATGTTGATTTCGCGCTGGCCTCCGGGATGCTGGATCTTCCACATCCACTGCTTGGCCACGACGTAGACCGTTTGCGCCGCCGTCGGCGGCGAATGCAGGCGCGTGAACAGGAACAGGCTCCAGATGAACACGGCGAGGAACATCCCGAAGGGGACCAGCGTCCAGGTCGCCTCGATGCCCATGGATTGTTTGTGCTTGCCGGTGCGATCCGCCTTCGAACCGTTGCGGTACTTGATCCCGAAATAGATCATCGTGGAAAAGATCCCGACCACGACGAAGCCGCACAGCCCGATCATGTACCAGAACAGGGTGTCGACCTGCGGCGCCATGGTGGAGGCATCCGGCAACAGCGCGCTCATCGCGTCCCCCCGTCGTCGGGGACGTCCCACCCGCGGCGGCGGCACTCCATCCGCCGCAGCACCACGATGAAGACGCACAGCATCAATGCGGTGGTGATTCCGAGCCCCTGCATCACGCGATGGATGACCAGCGAATAGCGGCCGGTCGAGGCGTCGTACTGGCAACAAAGCAGCAGGAACTGGTCTACGATGTTGCCGATCCGGTTGCCCGAGGCGTGCACCAGCCCGAGCCGCAACGTGCGTGCCGGGAACTTCACTCCGAACAGGTACTGCGACACCTTGCCCTGGGGCGTCAGCAGCACCACGCCGGCCGCATGGTCGTATTGCCCGTTGCGGCTGTCGTAGAAGTACCGGAAGCCGATGCTGCGCATCAGTGCGGCACTCGTCGCCTGCGGCCCGGTGAGGTAATGCCACCGGGAGACGTGCGCGCCCTTGTGCGCAAACGCATCGTTGCGCTGGGTCGCGAGCGCCGAGCCCGGATCATCACGGGGATCGATGCTGACCAGCACCACGTTGAACTGCTGGCCCGGGGTGAACCCGCTTGCCTTCACGGCGTTGGCGACCCCGGCCCGCACGATCCCGCACAGGTTCACGCAATGGAAGTAGCCCGGCACCAGCAGGATCGGCTTTCCATGCGCGAGGCTGCGAAGGGTGACCGGCTTCCCGTGGGCATCAAGGAATTTCCCATCCATCGGCACTTGCGCGCCGAGATCCTGGTCGAACCCGACCCGATGCAACAGATCCGGCGGCGCCCGCACATGCGTCTGCGTACTCGCGAAGCCGGCTGCCGGAACGCAACCCGGGAGCATCGCGAACATCAACGTGCACACGCAGGGGAGCAGCCGGTTCATGGCCGCTTCCCGGCCGAGCTGGAGCCCGGAACGCCCGATTCATGTCCGCGGTCCCCGGTTTCCAGTTCCCTGCCGTTGACGCCGGGTCCCCGGTCCCGGGTCCCCGGTCCCGGCTTCTGATCCCGGTCCCGGGTCCCGGGTCCCGGCTTGTGCTCCCGGACATACACCTGCATCGCGCGCCCGATCGGAATCCTCGCGAACCGGTGCGACTTGTCCGTCCATGCGTAGCCGTCGAGCAACGCCGCTTTCTCTTCCCGCAGTGCCGCGAGATCCTGATCCGGATGCGGTTGCAGGCGCGGCGCCGGCGGCAGCACCGCGGGCTGCGTTTTCAACTGCGTGTGTTCGGGCATCACCCAGTAGGTCAGCGCCAGCCACAGCGCGACCAGCGCGATCGCCACGGCCGTGCCGAGGATGAGGACGACCCCGACCACCCGGCGCGTCGCGACCGCAGGCGGTTCATGGCCGAAGGGGGCTTCGCGCAGTTCAGCCATCGACCCGCTCCACGCGCGGCCCGGCGACCGGTGCCGGCTCATCCGCGTCAGCGCGCGCCGCGGGAACGCGGCCCGCCCGAAGGGCGCAGAGATAAACGCAAACCCATGGCGCGCCGATCCCGAGTACCGCCAGGAGATCGGTCCAGCGCAACGAAAAGCCGGCGGGCCGAAAACCGGGGACCACCAGCCAGAACGCATAGGCGAGGTTCGCGCCGAGCAGCATTCCTGCAACGGTGCCCAGCGCCACGCGATTGCGCTTGGCGCGCCGCGACAGCAGCAACGCGAACGGAATCGCGAATTCGAACGCAATCAGGAACCAGGCGAGCCAGCGCCAGGTGGTCAATGTGCGCGGAATGTACCAGGCGTTCTCGGCCGGAAGATCGGCGATCCAGA
This sequence comes from Rhodanobacteraceae bacterium, assembly GCA_036278635.1. Classification (GTDB taxonomy): domain Bacteria; phylum Pseudomonadota; class Gammaproteobacteria; order Xanthomonadales; family Rhodanobacteraceae; genus 66-474. The sequence goes on along the minus strand of DASUKQ010000155.1, from coordinate 2,408 downwards.
TCGTCAGGTATTGCATGAAGGCGAGGTAGGCCCAGCCCAGCACGAACATGCACAGGAGGGTGCCGAGATCGCGCAGCAGGTGCGGCGGATGCCGGTCTTCCTCGTCCGGCGAGCAGGTGGCACAAAGCACCGCGAGCGCCGCGGCGCCGAGCATCCAGCCGGTCGCGACCAGCATGCCGAAGGTGCTCGAATGCCAGTGCGGGGTGAGCGAGGAAATCCAGTCGAACGCGGCCATCAGGGTGGTGAGCGCGTACACGATCGCCCCGGGCGCGGCGATCACGGACAGTCGGGTGTTGCGCCGCAAGCCGCGCAGGAACAGGAACCCCACCAGCATCCACGACACGAAGTAGCCGATCGTTCGGATCACGAAGAACGTGGAGCCGAGCCACCAGGTCTGCTGGCGCAATACCTCGTCGTGCGCCAGCGCATCGGCGTGGGTCCAGACGTACAGCACGTGCATTCCGAACAGGATCGGAATCACCAGCAAACCCATCAGCGGCAGCGTGCGCACTGCCGCCAACACCTGCGGCCGGATGTAGTAGCCCCACGCGCCGCCGGTCAGCGGCTGGATCATCGCGACCGCGAGGCTGCCGACGCTCAAACCGGTGAAGAACACGAACGCGAACAGGTACGACAGCAGCGTCTGGTGCACGTCGCCCCGCAGTCCGAACAGCAGGCAGCCGACGAGCGCCGCCACGCCCACCGGCGGCAGCAGCCATTCGAAGCGCCGCGGCAGCCAGACCGGGGTCATTTCGTCGCCCCGTCGAGTTTGGCGAGATCGGCAGGGCGCAGATCCGCGGCTGGCGCGTGCTGACTCAATTGCAGCGCGCGGATCCAGGCGACGATCGCCCAGCGATCGTGCGGCGTGATCCGGTCGGCGTACGGATACATGACCCCGTAGCCGTTCGTGATCACCTGGTAGAAGTGGCTGTCCGGCGCATTGCGCAGGCGATCGGTGTGGTAGCTCGGGGGATGCGGAAAGCCGCGCCGCGCGATCATGCCGTCGCCGTCGCCTGCGCGGCTGTGACAGGGCGCGCAATAGATGTCGAAGCGTTGGCGGCCGCGCGCGAGCAGCGCCGGCGTGATCGACAACGGATTCGAATAACCGGGTGCCGCTGCGCGCCCGGACTGGGCGAGCGGCTTGCCTTGCGCGTTCACGCCGACCGCCGGTCCCGGCGGCGGCAGCGGCTTGACCGCGCCATCGCGGCCGCTGGTGGTGCCGGCCAGCGCCCCCGCCGAATGCGGCACCGTGCCATCCACCTGCGGGCGCGAGGAATTGCCATCGGCGAACAGCGGGCTCGGCGTCAGCGGCTTGTACTTCGGCTGCTCGTACATCTCGTGCATGCCGCGCTCGCAGCCGGCGAGCGTGAGCGCGAGCAGCGTCGCGCACGACACCTTCCCCACCCACCCCTTCCCTTGAATGAGTGGGCTTGACAGCCGCGGCCAATGGCGATACTTGGCATGCCAAAGCCTCATTCCGCCACCTCGATGATCGAGAGCGGTGCGAGGGTGGCCAGGAAGTCGCGCGAGCGCGGCAGATCGAAACGCGGATCGTGGGCGCGCAGCAACAGGAAGAAGCGATCGCTGCTTCCGCGTTCGAATTCGGGGATTGCGAACAGCGGGTGGTGCAGGCGCGGCAGCCCATTGCCGATCAACATCGCGAATACGCCGAATACCGACGCCCACAGCAGCGTCATCTCGAAAGCCGGCGGAAAGAACGCGGGCCAACTGAAGGGCGGGCGGCCGCCCACGTTGATCGGGTAATCGATCGCCGCCGAATACCACTCCACGAAATACATGATTCCGCCGCCGAGGATCCCGCCGACCAGCGTCCAGAACGGCACGTGTACCTTGCGCGGATGCAGGGCCTCGGCGAGCCCCTCGATGGCGTACGGCGAGTACGCCTCGAGGAAGACGTAGCCTTCGCGCCTGGTGCGCAGCGCGGCGCCGTGCAGTTGCTCCGCGTCCGCGAACTCGGCCAGCAACCCGTGCAGTCTCGCGCTCACCTGGTCACCTCGCTGCGCTTGTGCGCGAGCTTGCGCAACTCGTACATCGACAGCATCGGCATCAGCCGCGAGAACACGAGGTACAGCGACAGGAACAAGCCGATCGAGCCGAACAGGAACACGAAGTCCCAGAAGGTCGGGTAGAACATGCCCCAGCTCGAGGGCAGGAAATCCTGGTACAGGCTGGTGATGATCAGCATCAGGCGTTCGAGCCACATGCCGTACAGCACGCCGAGCGCGATCACGAAGACGGCGGCGTGGTTGCGACGGATGCGCTTGAACCACAGCAACTGGATCTGCACCACGTTGAACGCCATCGTGCTCCAGAACAGCCACGCGTACGGACCGAGGAAGCGGTTCATCTCCATCCGCACGTCGAACTGGTCCATGCTGAAGAACGCG
>DASUKQ010000154.1:0-9514 GCA_036278635.1 Rhodanobacteraceae bacterium | reverse complement strand
ATCGCTCTACGGACTGTCGGACGTCACGCTCACTTTCAGCGACGACACCGACCATTACTTCGCGCGCCAGCAGGTGTTCAACCGGTTGCCGGGCATCGATTTGCCCGATGGCGTGTCGCCGGACGTCGGGCCGCTGTCGCCCCCTTCGGGGCTGGTGTACCGCTACGTGTTGCAGAGCACAGACCGCTCGCCGATGGAATTGAAGACCCTGCAGGACTGGGTGGTCGCGCCGCAGTATCGCTCGGTGCCGGGCGTGGCCGACGATTCCGGTTTCGGCGGCGGCACCATGCAATACAAGGTGCTGCTCGATCCGGTGAAGATCGCGGGGCTGGGCCTGTCGGTGTCGCAAGTGGAAGACGCGCTCGCCGCCAACAACTCCAACGCGGGTGGCGGCTTCTACCAGCAGGGCGGGCAGTTCTTCTACGTGCGCGGCCTGGGCCGCATCAAGACGCTCGAGGACATCGGCAACATCGTGCTGGCGGTGCACGACGGCACGCCGGTTCTGGTGAAGGACGTCGCGAAGGTCAAGGTCGGCATCGCGCCGCGGCTCGGTGAATTCGGCTACATGAACCAGGACGACGCCGTGGAGGGCGTGATCCTGGCGTTGACCGGCAGCAAGACCGAAGACGTGCTGAAGCGGGTCGAGGCCAGGACGAAGGAATTGAACCAGGCGATCCTGCCAAAGGACGTCCGCGTCCATCCGTATTACGACCTGACGACCTTGATCGACCAGACCAAGGGCGTGGTGATGCACAACCTCACGATCGGCCTGGTGCTGGTGATCGTGGTGCTGGTGTTCTTCCTCTACGACCTTCGCGCGGGGCTGATCGTCGCGGTGACGATCCCGCTGGCGTTGCTGTTCGCGTTCCTGTGCCTGGACCTGAAGAGCGCCTCGGCCAACCTGCTGTCGATCGGCGCGGTGGATTTCGGCATCCTCGTGGATGGCGCGATCTTCATGGTCGAGAACATCTTCCGCGAACTGGCGGCGCGCAGCGGCACCGAGCACGACCTCAAGGAAGTGATCCTGACCGCCGCGGCCGAAATCGACCGGCCGCTGGTATACGCCGTCGCGGTGATCGTCGCGAGCTTCCTGCCGATCTATTTCCTCTCTGGGCCCTCCGGCACGCTGTTCAAGCCGATGGCCGACACCATGATCTTCGCCCTGATCGGCTCGCTGGTGGTGACGCTGACCCTGCTGCCGGTGCTGTGCGGCCTGCTGATGCGCAAAGGCGTGCGCGAACGCCGCAACGCACTCTACGAGAAGTTCAAGGGCTGGTACGTGCGCGCGCTCGAGCGCACCCAGGCCCGTGCGTGGCCGGTGACGATCGCGTCGGCGGTGCTGCTCGGCCTTGCCTTCCTGATGATGCACGGCATCGGCGCCGAGTTCATGCCGCACCTGGACGAAGGCTCGCTGTGGGTGCGCGCGACCATGCCGTACTCGATTTCCTTCGACAAGGCCTCGGAGATTTCGCCGCAGATCCGCCACGTGCTGATGTCGTTCCCGGCCGTGACCACGGTTACCTCCGAACTTGGCCGGCCGGACGACGGCAGCGATTCGACCGGTTTCTTCAATGACGAATTCTTCGTCGGCCTGAAGCCGTACTCGGAATGGAAGGGCAAATACCGCGACAAGCAGGACCTGATCGCCGCGATCGACAAGAAGCTGGAGCGTTTTCCCGGCATCCAGTTCAACTACACCCAGCCCGCCGAGGACGCGGTGGACGAGGCGGAGACGGGCCTGAAGAGCGCGCTGGCGGTGAAGATCTACGGCCCCGACCTGCGAACGCTGCAGAAGGAGGGCAAGGCCATCAAGCAGGTGATGGAGAAGGTGCGCGGCATTACCGACATCACGCTGGTGCACGAGCTTGGCCAGCCGAACCTCGCGATCGACATCGATCGCGCGAAGATCGCACGCTATGGTTTGAACGTCGACGACATCAATCATTTGATCGAGGCCGCGGTCGGCGGCGACGTCGCCACCACCGTGGTGCAGGGCGAGAAATCCTTCGACCTGGTGGTGCGCCTGCAAAGGCGATTCCGCGACGATCCGCAGGAGATCGGCGACATCCCGGTGGCGACGCCGGGCGGCCAGCAGGTGCCGTTGAAGGAGCTGGCCAGCATCAAGGTCGAAAACGGCGCGTCCTTCATCTACCGCGAGAACGGCTCGCGCTACATCGGCGTGCAGTTTTCGGTATCGGGGCGCGACCTCGCGGGCGCGGTCAACGACGCGATCGCGCAAGTCGCGCGGGACGTGAAGTTGCCGCAGGGCTACCGGATCGAATGGGGTGGCGAGTACAAGGAATACACGGCGTCGCGCGCACAAATGCGGGTGATCCTGCCGCTCACGGTACTGCTGATCTTCGGGCTGCTGTTCGTGCTGTACGGCAATTTCAAGTTTCCGTTCATCACCGTGGCCGGCGTGTTGCTGTCGGCGCCGGTCGGCGCGGTATTCGCGATGTGGGTGACCGGCACCGCGTTCTCGGTGTCGTCGGGAATCGGCTTCATCGTGCTGTTTGGCGTGTCGGTGCTGACCGGTGTCGTTTACATTTCCGCCGTCAATGAACTCCGGCTGGGTGGCATGGACATGCTGCGCGCCGCGCACGAAGCGGCGGTATTGCGCCTTCGCCCCATCCTGATGACCGCGCTGGTCGCCGCGCTCGGCCTGCTGCCCGCCGCGATCGCGCACGGTGTCGGCACCGATTCGCAACGCCCGTTCGCGCTGGTGATCGTGGCAGGCATGATCTCGCGGCTCGCGATCGGCATCTTCGTGATGCCCGCGCTGTACAAGCTGGTGGCGCGCGAAGGCGACAGGCTGCAGGTGTAGGCGTGTGGCGGGGACGGCGCGGCCTGCACAGTGCGGGCCTGAACGAACAGGAGACGATGCGCGGGTCCAGGGTGCCTATCCGGGACGCAGGGTCGTATAGTCGGGGCTCGAGGACACGGCGGTCCGCCGACAGGACCCCAGCCGTTCGCCACGATGGAGTGCAAACATGAGGTCAGACCCGCATATTCCAAACCGTACCGCCGGCAACGAATCCGGCAATCGCCCCCCACGGACGCCGCAGCCGGAGACCCAATCCGGGCGTGACACCTCGGCCGAAGAACGCGAGCGTTTGCTGGACGAGGAACTCACCGACACTTTTCCCGCCAGCGACCCGCCTTCCTGGACGATGGGCGGATCGGTCGTGAGTACACGACGGCATTGATCCCGTTTTCGCGCGGTGCGCGCCTGCGCGCGCGCCTGCAGTTCACGCCATGTCGGCGACCACGTCGGCCAGCGCGTCCGCCATCGGCGCGTCGCGCCCGGCCAGCATCCGCGTGATGGACTCGCTGTACAAGCTGATCGCTTGCGAAGGAGACTCGTTGCCGGATCGTGCAAAAAAAGACGGGCGCCGCGTGGCACCCGTCCGGATAGCAAGCGTGGCGACGGAGTCAGAAACGATATTCCATGTTGACGGTATAAACCTTCGCATGGATCTTGTAGTCCTGCTCACGTATCTGGTAGTAGTCGAAATTGACGCCAAGGCTGACGTGACGATTGAAATCCACGCCGGTGCCGATCCCGGCGTAGCCGTTTGTGCCTCGATTGCTGTCCGAGTAGGTCGTGTTGCCGCCGTTATCGGCAAGGGTAAGACGCCCGTCGAGCTTCCAATTGAAAAAGCCGGCGCGGGCCGAGATATACCATTTGTCGGTCGGGTTGAAGTGGCCGTTGATGCCCAGCGTCCAGCCCTTGCCGGACAGCTTTGCGCTGTCGCCGATACCATCGTTGCCCTCGACGCTGCCGAGATCGACGTAGCCGGCCTCCAGACCGATGAATTGCGAGCGCCAGCCGCCAGTGACCTGGAAGCTGGTGTCCGATTCGCTGCCGGAAACACCGTAGGCTGTGGCGCGATAATGCGCGGTGCCGGCTCCGCCGTTGATGAACCAGCCGCTAAGGTCTTTTGCTTGCGCGCCGCCGGCGAGGCACGTCGCTGCCGTGAACAGCGCAAGCGCTGTCAGCTTCCTATTCATGTTTTGTTCCCCTTTTGTCCAGGTTCCGTTGGATGTCCCGGCCTTGCGCCGGGGCTGCCACCCGTCTTGGTGGCTTGCGCATTTTACGCGCGGCTGGCCGCATCAGCAAACACAGAGCGAGCCGGCCAACAAAAAACCCGCGACTGGCGCGGGTTTTTGCCGGATGACCTGGTGCCCAGGAGAGGACTCGAACCTCCACAGAGTTGCCCCCGCCAGCACCTGAAGCTGGTGCGTCTACCAATTCCGCCACCTGGGCAGGTGTCCGGTCGCGGCGCAAAGCGCCAGCGAGCCGCGTAAGATAGCGGTCGGGCGGGCAGGCTGTCAATTCGACCGTTGTCGGGTCGGCTGTCACCGGCCGCGCGCGCACGGCGACCCCGCACGGGGTCCCGGCAAGGACCGCGATGGCGGGCCCGACAAAACCGCGTAAGCTGGATGAACTCGGGCCGGTCATCCAGCCCGCAACGGCATGGTTTCCGTGCCGGCATGTGATTTGTAGCGAGAGGATTTGACCATGAACAAGCGAATCGTTGGTGCGATGGTGGCGGGTGCGATCATCGCGTTGCTGGCGCTGCCGGGCCTGGCGGCCCTCGAGACCGGGGCCAGGGCGCCAGACTTCTCCGCGACCGCCAGTCTCGCCGGCAAGGACTTCTCCTTTTCCCTGAAACAGGCGCTGGCGAAGGGGCCGGTGGTGGTCTATTTCTACCCGGCGGCCTACACCGGCGGTTGCGACCTCGAGGCGCACACGTTCGCGACCCATGCGGACAAGTTCGATGCCGCCGGCGCGACGATCATCGGTGTATCGGCCGATTCGATCGAGCGGCTCAACGTGTTCTCGGCCGACCCGAAATATTGCGCCGGCAAGTTCCCCGTCGCCTCCGATCCCGACGGCAAGATCGCGGCCACCTACGGCCTCGAGATGATGCCGCCGCAAAAAGGGGTGACCGATGTGCATGGGCAACCCGTGACCCACGGGTTCCTGCCGCGTACGACGTTCGTGCTCGATCACACGGGCAAGATCGTCGCGACGTTCTCGTCGAAGCGGGACCACCTCTCGCCCGACCAACACGTCGAGCGTTCCCTGGCCATCGTGCAGAAGCTCGAGTCGGGCAAGGCGCCCTGACGGAAGGCTGGCTGCAGTAGCGGGAAGGGTCCGTGGATCGGGGCCACGGGCCTTGCTTTCGGGGCTTTGCTCCGCGACGCTGGCGCAATGCCCAAACGCAACCGCCCGCCGTCCCGCCCTTCCCGCAAGCCGCATCCTGAAAAAAAGGCCGCCAAACGCGGCAGCGCGCCGTCGGGATCGACACGCCGATCCGGCAAGTCGACATCCCGCAATACCTCCACGCGTAGCCGGAAAGATACCCATGCGCCCGGCGGCATCGTCGATCCGCACGCCGAACGCGAGGCGCAGCGCTACCAGCACCCGATAGCCAGCCGCGAAGCGATCCTTGCGCTGCTGGCCGAGCACGGAAGCCTGCTGCGCCCGGACGCGATCGCCGAAGCCCTGAAGATCGACGATCCGGAACGACGCGAGGCCCTCGACAAGCGCCTGCGTGCGATGTTGCGCGACGGCCAGTTGCTGGAAAACCGTCGTGGCGGGCTCGCCCCGGCCGAACGGATCGGCCTGCTCGCGGGCACGGTGCTGGCCAACGCGGAAGGTTACGGGTTCCTGCGTCCCGACGAGGGCGGCGAAGACTTGTACCTGTCGCCCGCGCAGATGCGCCAGGTTCTGCATGGCGACCGGGTGCTGGCCTCCGTGGTCGGCATCGACCGGCGAGGCCGCCGCCAGGGCGCGATCCGGGAGGTGCTGGAACGGCGCTCCCCGCGGCTGGTCGGACGCGTGGTCGAGGAACACGGCGTGACCGTGGTCGATCCCGATGACCGGCGCCTGCACCAGGACGTGCTGATTCCGCCGGACGCACGCAACAGCGCCCACGCCGGACAGATCGTGATCGCCGAGATCACCGAACCGCCGACCTCGCAGCGTGGTCCGATCGGGCGCATCGTCAGCGTGCTCGGCGAACGCCTGCAGCCGTCGCTGATCGTGGAGATGGCGATCGCCAGCCACGGCCTGCCGCACGAATGGCCCGAGGCGGTGACGCGCGAGGCCGAAGCGGTCGAACCGAGGGTCTCGAAGGCCGAGCAGGCGGGGCGCGTCGACCTGCGCAAGCTGCCACTGGTCACGATCGACGGTGCCGATGCGCGCGATTTCGATGACGCGGTGTACGCCGAACCCGCGCGTGGCGGGGGCTTCCGGGTGATCGTCGCGATCGCCGACGTGTCGCATTACGTGCATCCGGAGACCGCGCTGGACGAAGAGGCCTACCAGCGCGGTACGTCGGCATACTTTCCCGGTTTTGTGGTGCCGATGTTGCCGGAGACGTTGTCCAACGGCATCTGCTCGCTGAATCCTGAGCTCGAGCGCCTGTGCATGGCGTGCGAGATGCACGTGGATGCGCAAGGCGAGGTCACGCGCGCAAAGTTCTACCCGGGGCTGATGCGCTCGCACGCGCGACTCACCTACGACGAGGTCTGGCGGGCGATCGGCGAGCGCGATGCGGAAGCGCGGCGCGGCATGGGCAGGCTGCTGGCGCACATCGACAACCTGCACGCGCTGTACAAGGCGTTCGCTGCGGCGCGCAAGCGGCGCGGAACCATCGAGTTCGAGACCAGCGAGGTCGAATACCGACTCGACGACCATGGTGAGGTGGTGTCGCTGGGTTCGCACGAGCGCAACGACGCGCACAAGCTGATCGAGGAATGCATGATCGCGGCGAACGTGCAGGCGGCGAAGTTCCTCGCGAAAAAGAAAATCCCCGCGCCGTTCCGGGTGCACGCGCCGCCGCCCGCGGACAAGTACGAGGATCTCCTGCAGTTCCTGCGCGAATACAAGTTGAAATTGCCGCCGTTGTCGGAGGTGAAGCCGCGCGACTACGCGGCGCTCCTGAAGCGCGTCGCGGATCGTCCCGATGCCGAACTGTTCCGGTCCGTGCTGTTGCGCTCGCAAAGCCTTGCCAGCTACCAGCCCGCGAACCAGGGACACTTCGGACTTGCGCTGGACGCGTACGCGCATTTCACGTCGCCGATCCGGCGGTACCCCGACCTGCTGGTGCACCGTGCCATCCGGTACGCGTTGGCCGGTGGCAAACCGGCGGCGTACCTCTATACCGAAAGCAAGATGGCGACGATGGCCGCGCATTGCTCGCGCACCGAGCGGCGCGCCGAGGAAGCCGAGCGCGATGTCGACGACCGCTACAAATGTGCGTGGATGGAAAAGCACGTCGGCTCGGAGTTTGACGGCATCGTCACCGGCGTCACGTCTTTCGGCCTGTTCGTGGAACTCGACGAGTCGAAAGTCTCCGGACTGGTGCACATCACCCAGTTGCGCAACGACTACTACCAGTTCGATGCGCGCCGTCATGAACTCAAGGGCGATCGAACCGGCACGGTGTTCCGGCTGGGCGACGCGGTAAGGGTGCAGGTACTGCGCGCCAGCATGGAGGACCGCAAGATCGATTTCAGGCTGGTTTCCGGGCGCGATGAAGCTGATGTGGGCACAGCAACCTTTAAAAGACCAAGGAAAAGGTAGGAGCGCGCCCTGCGCGCGATCGGTCGCAACTGCAGCGTTGATCGCCGGAAAAGAAAGGGCAGGCGCTGCGCGCCGGCCGGGTCCTACATTTCAGGATTGCGAGCAATGAGCGAAACCTGGATCGTCGGTATCCATCCCGTCGAGGGCGCACTCGCCAACGACCCCTCGCGCGTGCGCGAGGTGCTGGTCGAGCAGGGAAACCACAACCCGCGTGTCGCCGAGCTGGCGACCGAGGCGAAACGGCTTGGCGTGCGCGTGCACGCGCGGCCACGCGCGATGCTCGACAAGGTTTCGGGGCAAGTACGCCACCAAGGCATCGCGGTCCATTACGAAGTGCCGGCGGCGAAGTCGGAACACGACCTCGCGGCATTGCTGGACGCCGCGGGTGACACTGCATTATTCCTGGTGCTCGACGGCGTCACCGACCCGCACAACCTCGGCGCCTGCCTGCGCAGCGCCGCGGCGGCCGGCGCGGTCGCGGTGATCGTGCCGAAGGACCGTGCCGTCGGCATCACACCGGTGGTGCGGCGCGCCTCGGCCGGGGCGGTCGACCGGGTGCCGTTGTTCGAGGTGACCAATCTCGCCCGGACCCTGCGCGAGTTGAAAGACGCGGGCATATGGCTGACGGGTCTTGCGGGCGAAGCGCAAGCTTCGCTTTACGACATCGATCTCACCGGACGTGTGGCGCTGGTGATGGGCGGCGAGGGCGAAGGCATGCGGCGGCTCACGCGCGAGGCGTGCGATCATCTCGCGCGCATCCCGATGCCGGGGGCCGATTCGGAACATGCCGTCGAAAGCCTGAACGTGTCGGTCGCAACGGGCATTGCGCTGTTCGAGGCGGTGAGGCAGCGTCGCGTTAAGCTTTAGGTTCATGGGCGGTTTGGCCCGGGATGCCCGCACCCTGCGAAGCGGGTGAATGGTTCGTCCGGGGCTTGGCGCGCGTCGAGGAGACTTGCATGAGCGTGACTGTCAATTTTGATTGGTCGACGATCGTGGGGCTGGTCGGAACCGTGCTGGTGTTGCTGGCGTTCTTCCTGTTGCAGGCACGCAGGCTTCACGGAAATGGCCCGGTTTACCAGCTGATGAATGCGCTGGGCGCGCTGGGCATCTTGCTCTCGCTGGTGTTCGGCCCATTCAACCTGCCGGCGTTCCTGCTCGAGCTGGCGTGGCTCGCCATCAGCATCTACGGGCTCGTGTCCGGCAGGCGCGCGAAGGGCGAGCTGCACTGAGCACGTCCCGCGATCCGATGGACCCGAGGTACCGCCGCATTTACGCCGCGATCGCTGCAATTCCCGCGGGTCGTGTCGCAGGTTACGGACAGATCGCGGCACGCGCGGGCCTGCCGGGTCGCGCCCGCCTGGTCGGAGCGGCGCTGCGCGACACGCCCGACGATATCGAACTGCCGTGGCATCGCGTCTTGCATTCGGACGGCACGATCGCGTTGCCGCGCGGCAGTCGGGGATTCCGCGAACAATCCCGGCGCCTGCGCGCCGAGGGTGTCGAGGTGCGCGACGGCCGGGTACCGATGCGCGCGTTCGGTCTTCACCACGACCTCGACCGGACCCTGTGGGGCTTGGAATGAGCCATCGCTGCTTGACGCTCGTCACGGCGACCGGTCTAATACGCGGTTCATGGTTGCCCAGGGTGCCGCGACGGCGCCGCGACATGCGCAATGCGGTCGCGCAATCCATGCCGGTCTGGCCAGGTAGCTCAGTTGGTAGAGCAGTGGACTGAAAATCCACGTGTCGGTGGTTCGATTCCGCCCCTGGCCACCATTCCCTTCGACTTGCCGGGACTCCATGGTCGACGCGTGCCGGGTCTGGCAACAGGGGCAAATGCGCTCGACTTGCGAGCGCCGGTTACGCCGCCATCCGGTGTTCGTAGTACGGCCGGTCGCGGTCATCCAGGATGGCGTGC
>DASUKQ010000153.1:0-2375 GCA_036278635.1 Rhodanobacteraceae bacterium | reverse complement strand
GTGGGCCGCGGGATCCGCATCGTCGAACACGTAGTGATCCAGCAGGTTTCTCCAGGCGGCGCGTTCGGCGGCCGGCAACGCGCGGAAGGCCAGCAGGCAATGGAACAATGCGGCGCGCGCGTGGCCGGTGGCGTAGCCCGGCACGTCCACCGGGCTCCACCAGTAGTTCACCAGCGCGTTGAGTTGTTCCAGCGATTCGACGTGGTGCCACCACAGCGGTGGGATGTAGATCGCGTCGCCTTCGTGCAACTCGGCCACCTTCGCCGCAGCCAGCGCCGTCTTCAGGCGCGGGAAACGCGGATCGTCGGGCCGGTCCAGCCGGGCCAGGCTGATCGCGGCACCGGTGGGCGCGAAATCCAGCGGACCGACGTAGAGGTTGGGGAGTTGGTCGGGCGGGAACAGCGTGAAGCGGCGCGTGCCGCACGCCACGCAGGCGATGTTGTGCTGCGAATCGAAATGCGTGGGCGTCACCGTGCGATTGCCCATCCACAGTCGCGGTTCCACGCGCGGATCGAGGCAAGGCAACACATGATCGGCGAGCAGGCCGGGCAGGCAATCGCGAACGGGCACGCTCTGGATCACGAGCCCCGGCGCGCGCTCGTACCGGCTGTACTTCGCCAGCCGTTGCAGTCCGAGCGTCACCGGTACCTTGAAGTGCTCGTAGTCGAAGCCATCCAGATCCGGCGTGTAACCGATGATGCCGTCGGCCTCCGGAGCGATCACCAGGGTGGTCACGTCGGCGCCGTTGTCGAGTTCCGACAGGCGTTGCGCGAAGGCCGTATCCGACTCGAGCGCGAGCTTCACGATCGGCCAGTCGCGTACCAGGCCACGGATCACCAGGGGTCTGGCGCGTGCGACCGCTTCGGCGGCATCGAACTTGCGCGGATCGCCCGCGTACTCCTCGATGGGAGCAGGTTGCGGCGGGTTGCGGGTCGCGTTCATGCTGCAGGCATGGTACCCGTTCCTGTTGGGCAAGCAGCAACCGTGGGTGGGGATTACCGATGCAACGACTGAAACGGAAAACGAAGTGGGTTCGGATCACGCTTGCATTGCTGGCGGTTTCGTTGGCCGGATGCGCGCACGTGCCGCAAACTCCCCGAGCGGCGCCGCCCGGGATCCAGGCCCGGTTGTCCTCATGGCGGGAACTGGCCTCCCGCCCGGAACAGCAGAAGGCCGCTGCAACGCTGTGGTTGATCCCCAGGCCGGCACGGGTCGCATTCGTCGATGGGAACACGGCAGTTGCTCCCGATACGACGGTGGTGGTGACGTCGGACGATTCGGGCGCGGTGTTCGCGGCGCGCCATTTCGTGGAGACGCTCGCACGAACGACCCCACTGGATTTGCATGTTTCGATTGCGGGCAAGCCGCCTGCCCATGCAATCGTGTTCGAGCTTGATCCCGATGCCGAGGTCGCCAACGCCGAAGGCTATACGCTGGACACGGAGTCCAGCGAGATCCTGGTGCGTGCGCGAACACCGGCAGGTCTGTTCTACGGTGGCGTCACGCTGTGGCAACTTCTGACGCCGGGCGTGGCGACGTCGGACGACTATCGCAAGTCGATTCCGGTGCCCGCACTGCACATTGAGGACTGGCCGAGATTCCAGTGGCGCGGCCTGATGCTCGATTCCGCGCGGCATTTCCAGAGTGTCGCCGATATCAAGAAACTCATCGACTGGATGTCGCTGCACAAGTTGAACGTGTTGCACTGGCACCTCACCGACGACCAGGGCTGGCGTCTGCAGATTCCGAAGTATCCCGAATTGACGAAGATCGGTGCGTGCCGCAAGGCGGTCGGGCCGGATGCGGCGCTGACCGGTGGCCCGGACACGCCGTATTGCGGTTTCTATACCGGAGCCGACGTGCGCGGGATCGTCCATTACGCGGCGCAGCGTTTCATCACGGTCGTGCCCGAGATCGACATCCCGGGCCATTCGCAGGCCGCGATCGCGTCGTATCCGTGGCTGGGCGTCACCGGCAAGCGTCCGCCGGTGTCGACCGACTGGGGCATCAACACCTGGTTGCTCAGGCCCGATGCGCGCACGCTGGGATTCGTCGACGATGTCATGGACGAGGTAATGAAGCTGTTCCCGTCGAAATACATCCACATCGGCGGCGACGAGGCGGCCAAGGATCAGTGGGAGGCGTCGCCCGCGGTCCGCGCGCACATGCAGCGTCTCGGACTGCCAGACATGGACGCGCTGCAGGGCTGGTTCACCACGCAAGTCGCCGATTATTTGTCGAAGCACGGACGCACGGCGGTAGGGTGGGACGAAATCCTCAATGGCAAGGTGCCGGCATCCGCCGTCGTGATGTCGTGGCACGCTCCCGGTGGTGCGCTGAACGCCATCGAACAGGGCCACGACGTGGTCATGGCT